>NZ_JBEOVF010000003.1:0-461445 GCF_040295365.1 Streptomyces sp. NPDC002838
CCCGCGGCCCCTTCCACACGGGGGCGGGGTTCGGCGCCCCCGGGGGGGCGCCCCCCCCCCCCCGCGCCGGCGTGGCCGCCGATGACCCGTTCGCAGGTCGCCGGCGTCACGGCCGTCTCATGTCAAACGCCCGCGGTGTTACGCGGGCACCGGGAACAGCAGGCTCGCCGCTGCGTCGTCCCGCCCTTCCGCGAGGGCGGCCAGGCCCAGTACATCGACCGGCTCCTGGCCGAGGATTCCGGCGCACCTTTCAGGCCGCCCATGGCCAGCATGAAGAGCATGACGGCGGGGCGTCGTCGGGCAGCCCGAAATCAGTAGTTGACTCCGCAGCTCACTCAACCTGAGCAGCACGCTATGCAGGCCCCGCCAAGGTCCCACTTCCGTGCTCGCGGCCTGATCGATCTGGCGTAGTTCCGTGCTCCCTACGGCAGTTGTCGTGCAAATGCGACACCTATCGTGCTCAGGCTCAGGTGGTTGTGACTTCCAGCGCTAGGTGTCACCGGTGATGGCGTTTGACCTGACGTGTTCTCTCGCGCTTCCAGCGCCTCCTGTCACCAGATTCATGCGGCAGTTGTCACTTCCGGCTGTTTCTCGGCCGAGTTGTCACCAGATCCGGAGATCGCCCTGCTTGCCGCTCTCGACGGTGGTCGTGTGGTGCTGTGGACGGAGTGCGTTCCCTTGTACAGCCAACGTCCCCGGCTGAGGCTCGGGTCGGTGGTCTGTGGTCGCACATCTGCTGGTGGGAAGACTTGCTTGTCCCGGTGTCCGTAGCGCCGGGCAGTGACGGCCTCGGCCTCGGGCCGGGGTGGACGCGCCGTTGGACGGTGACCTGGCGGACAGCGAGCGACGAGGTGTCGTGCACTGTGCGGGACTTGGCCCACACACCTCTCGCGGAGGGAACTCCGATGCGCTGGTTCTCCTGGCGTCGGGCCCAACGCCACCGCCCCAGCCTTCAGTTCCTCGTCAGCACCGGCCGTCATCACGGGGCCGAGAGCTTGGAGGAGGCCCGGCTGCTCCTGGTCCTCGACTTCGCGGCTGGCCTCGTCGACGTGCTGTCGCAGCCCCTGCGGCTGCGGTTCGACACCGCGACCGGCCGCAGGGGACACATCCCGGACTTCCTGGTGGTGACCCGGACCGGCGTCTGGCTGATCGACGTACGGCCACGGGCGCTGATCGCGCCGGAGGACCTGGAGGCGTTCGCCGCGACTGCCGAGGCCGCGCTGGCCTGCGGCTGGCATTACACCGTCGCTGCGGGCTGGAGGGACCATGTCGCCGCAGCGGTCGATGCCTTCTCCTCTCAGCGTCGGTCCTTGTCCGACCCGCTCGGGCTGCGGCTGGCGCTCAGGGACGCGGCCTGCGAGGGTGGCACGTTCGGGGAGCTTGTGGACGCCACCCCGTTTCCGCCGCTGGCCCGTGCGCAGCTTCTGCACCTGCTCTGGCACCGGTGCCTGGGAGCCGATCTGAGCCGACCGTTCGGTGACCGGTCCTTGGTGATTAACCCCGCTGGGGAGGCGTGATGAGGCCGGCGGCAGTCCTGGACCTCTCGCCGGGGGCGGCTCTGGTGCTGGACGGCGGGGAATGGACGGTCGAGCGCCGGGAGCCCGAACTCGGTCGGGTCCACCTGGTCCGCGGCGATGGCGCCCGGCAGCCGGTGAGCTTCCGGTTCCTGGCCAATCACCCCAACTGCCGCCCCTCATCCAGGACTGCGGCTCAGGGCTCCAGCCGGGGCCGTCAACCGAAGACCGTGCAGGACCTGGAGCCGGGAAGGCGGGAACTCGCTGCTTTCCGCCTGGCTCACCTCCTGGAGGTGGAGACCGGCTTCCGCAGCGGCGACCCGCTGCGTCCGGGGCCGGGTGAGCCGAAGCCGGAGTACGACCCGGCCACCACGACGCTGACCGCCCGCCGCCTGGCGAAGGTCGCCGAACTGGGAGGCATGGACCGCCAGCAGGCGAAACTGCTGGGCCTGGACCGGGTCGGCTACCGGACCCTGATCCGCTGGGACCGCCGACGCCGGGAAGCGGGCCTGATTGGCTGCGCGGACGAGCGGTGGCTGCGTGAGAGCGGCGGCCATCCGAGCATTACCGAGGAGGTCCGAGAGGCAATCTTCGCGGTCCGCGCGGAGACCCTGCACCGGTCGAAGGTGACCATGCGGACCCGGGCGCGCATGATCCACCAGTATGTACGCGAGACCTTCCCCGACAGGGACGTCGTCGTCCCCAGCTACCAGACTCTCTGGGTGGTCTGGCGCGAGTGGTTCGGGCCGGGTCGGTCCCGCCAGCGCTACGCGCGCTCAGCCGAACTGCCGTCGAAGAACGGGCACGTGCTCGTTCATCGGCCCGGCCAGGTGGTGGCGCTGGACACCACGGTGCTGCCCGTGATGGTCCGCGAGAGCGTGTTCGGCGATCCGGTGAAATGCCACCTCACGCTCGCGATGGACGTGCACACGCACTCCCTTTGCGCCTTCCGTCTCACCCTGGTCTCCGACCAGTCAGTGGACGTCGCGATGCTGCTGCGGGACGTGATGCTGCCCCTGCCGATGCGGGCAGACTGGGGCGAGGAACTGGAGTGGCCCTATCCGGGCCTGCCCGCCACGGTGGTTGCCGAGTTCGCCGGGCATAGGGTCGCCGGCCTGCCGTTCTTCGCGCCGGAGACCGTGACCACCGACCACGGGTCTGTCTATCGCAACCACCACCTGGTCGACGCCCAGCGGGTGCTCGGCTGCAACATCCTTCCCAGCCGCGTTCTGCGGCCCACGGACAAGTCCGCCTGCGAGCGGGCCTTCGGCGCGATCAGGTCGCTGCTGTTCGAGCAGCTGCCCGGCTACACCGGCATCGACCCCGGCGACCGCGGCGCCGACCCGGAAGGTGACGCGGTGCTGACAATCGACGAGATGGAGCACGTGATCGCCACCTGGATCGTTGCAGTCTGGCAACGGCGCCGGCTGGGCCAGTACGCGCCCAGCTGGGACCCTGGCGGCGACCACAGCCCCAACTCACTGTTCGCTGCCTCGTTCGCCCAGGCTGGATTCGCCATGGAGATCCCCTCGGCGGAACTGTTTTACGAACTGCTGCCCGTCCACCACGTTCGCAAGATCGATGCTCGGCGCGGAGTGAAGATCCGCGGACTTTGGTATGACGCTCCGGCCCTGGACCCTTACCGGGGCCAGCACTCGACCCGCGGCGGACAGCACAAGGGCCAGTGGGTCATCCGCAGGGATCCCCGAGACCGCCGCAGCGTGTTCTTCCAGGACCCGCTCACCCACGACTGGCACCCCCTTGCCTGGACCGGGCTGCCGCCTGATGGGCAGGCCCCCGCCTTCGGTGACGCACGCGTACGCGAACTTCTCAAGAAGGCCCAAGCTTGCGGGCTCAGGCCCCGCACAGACGATGAACTCCTGCCGGTCCTTCTGGAGTTGCTCGGCTCTCGCGTCCCGGTGAGTCAGTGGCCGACCCGGCTCCCGAAATCGGCGCGGACTGAGCACTCCCGTGAGGTCGTCCAGGCCGCCGCTTCGCGAGCTGACCGGCCGCAGAGTGAACCCGCCAAGGTTGCCGTCGGGGATGGGGTGGTCACTCCCTTGCGCTGGCAGGACAGGACGCGTCAGGCCGCGGACAGCATTGATAGCCACCGGCGGCACCGCCGTGAGCAGGCAGTCCAGGAAAGGCCGACGCCGCCGCCTCCGCTGGGTGAGGCCTACCGGCAGCGTGATCTTTTCCTCCTGCCCGAGGATGATGAGGAAGAGGATGGGCATGGCGGACCAGGCGTGGGGTGAAAATGGCATTGTCCCCTTTCTGCGGGCTGGCCCGCCGCCTGACCGCACCAGGGTCGAGGGCTGGCGGCAGTGGCAGGAACGTCGGAGCACTTTCATTCCGGCGCCGCGGCTCACCGCGGAGGAGTTCGCGGCGATGAGCCCGAGACGCCGTGCTCTGCATGACCTGCACCGGACCGCGACGCACGTGAACATGGGGCTGCTGGAGACCCCGATGAGCGCGAAGGTCACCAAGCTGATGCGGGGGCGGATGCGGAACAACGCGCTGAACTTCGAGCCGGGCACTCGCGACGGGCTGATGGTCAGCGGCGGCGGTTACCTGGGCAAGACGGAAACGGCCTGCGATGCCGCGGCCACGTTCGAGATGCTGTGGCGGGATCTTCACCGGCAGCTGCTGCCCGGTCCGGTCCCGGGCACCCGGGACCTGTTCGTCCCCGTCGCCTACTGCCGCACTCCGGTGCGGGCGACACCGAAGGGGTTGTGCGCGGCCGTTCTGGACTTCTACGGGGCGCCGCTGCCGAAGACGCTGAACGGCATGATCCGGGCAGTGCGAGACTCGTTGCGGGACCATCGCACAACGGCCTTGCTGCTGGATGACATCACCAGACTCAGGCTCCACCGTGAGGACGACCAGGACACTCTCGATCTCGTCCGGGAGCTGATGGACCTCAACGTCACCCTGGTGTTGATCGGTGTCGACATCCCCCGTTCGGGGCTGCTGAGGAGCGGCTACCCCGATCCTCGCACGGGGCAGTGGGTCTTCCCGCCGGCTAAGCCGGGGAAGAGTTACAACCCGTCGGCTGCCACGCAGACTGAGCGGCGTTTCGACCTGATCGATCTTGATCCGTTCGACTACGACACCGCTGAGGGCATGACCGCGTTCATCCAGCACCTGGCTGGCATCGAAGACAGGCTGAGGCTGTTCCGGGCCCGGCCAGGGATGCTCACCGAAGGCGGGATGCCGGAGTACCTGTTCCGCCGCACCCGCGGCATCGTCGGGCTCCTCAAACGGCTGATCGAGGACGGATGCACCGAGGCGATCGAGTCGGGGGCCGAGGAGCTGACCCCGGAACTGCTGTCAGCGATCCCGATCAACCTGGGCAATCTCACCGACCGTGACCCAACAGCCGGGGAGATTCCCGAAGTTCCCATGGATGTTCCCGTCCCTGCCCGGAAGCCCCGCAGGAAGGGACGTAACACCGTTTACGACGACCGCGGTGGAAGCGCGGCCGGTGGCTGAGCCGCCCAGCCTGTCCTCCTTGCGGTCGCTGCCCAGGAGCCTGGACCCGCTGGAGGATGAGTCACTGCCCGGCTATGTGCTGCGGCTTTCGCACCGGCTGGGCGTCGGACCGGGACCGCTGATCCTCCGCATGGGGATCCCCAGCAGCCGGAAGGACAGGACGACCCTCATCCGCATCCCGATCTCCTGCGCGATCAATCTCGGCGAAGCCGACCTTGACGCTTTCTGCCACGCCACCCGTCTCTCCCGCCAGGAGACAGTTGGCCTGCTGCTGGCCTCGCTCGGAACCCGCTACGGCCCCTTGAGCTCCGAATTTCGCGGCCGGAGCAGTTCCGGCACCAGTCGCCTGCAATACAACAACCCCTGGCTCCTGACCACGCGGACCCAGTATTGCCCCGACTGTCTCGGCGGAGACGGTTCGGAGATCCAGCAGCGTCACGGCGGCGCCTGGCGCAGGCTCTGGAGGCTTCCGCCGGTCTTCTCCTGCCCGCACCACGAACGATTTCTCCGCCGCTACTGCCACCTCTGCGGCGAACTGGCCCAGAATCGCCACAGCAACGACCTGATTGCCCGGCCGCGAGACAGCGACCTGCATCCTGTCCGATGCCGAGCGACCCCGAAGCCGGGGAATCCCCGGGCGGTGAGCCCAGCCTGCGGAGCCGACCTCACCCAAGCTCCCAGGAGTGAGGAGCCGATGCCCCGAGACCATCAATCACGCGACGTCCTCTTCACACTGCAGAAGAAGTACCTGTCGTTCCTGTCCCCGGAGGGTCCCGAGCAGGTC
Organism: Streptomyces sp. NPDC002838; assembly: GCF_040295365.1. Taxonomy (NCBI): domain Bacteria; kingdom Bacillati; phylum Actinomycetota; class Actinomycetes; order Kitasatosporales; family Streptomycetaceae; genus Streptomyces; species Streptomyces sp. NPDC002838. The sequence continues at coordinate 5,791 of NZ_JBEOVF010000003.1, forward strand.
AGCAGCATCGGCTGGCTGACCCCCACGGCACAATACTTTCAAGACCTCCGCGGCGTCGTCGCCCTGATTTTCATGACCTGGCCCGAAGCCCGGCCCCACGCGGCCACCGCGCGACCGCCTACAACCCTTCGGTGATCACCGAGTCCCACATCGACGTAGTCAGAGACGGTACCGCGCCAGCGCGGTACACCTTCAGCGTGCCCTCGGCGTCCCCCACGGACAGCGGTGCGGCGGATCTGACCTACCGCCGAACATGGGTCTTCGCGAGCGGGGAATGCGCTGGCGAAGAACTGATCCCCGCGCTGCGCCGGTTCCTCGATTGGATGCGCGACGAGGCCATCCCCAGAGCTGAGGCTGCCTGAGCCCCAAGGTGCCAGCGACTCGCCGGGCCGTCAGCTGATCGGTGGCACCGTCGGGTGTTCTGAACGAACCGCTGGATCTTGGGAGTATGCGGTTCGTTCAGACAGGCTCCTGGAGGTCACCGTGTCCGAGGCCCTGCACAGGGTCCACTTGCCTTACGTTCCTTCTCCGAACTACCGGGGGCGTCCCGTGATCAGGTGACGCGACGATCAGTCCCGAGGGGAAAGGCCGGTATGGGCCGGAGGTCGGCGGGGTGTTAGCTTCCTGCCTGTGTTAGACCACCAGGATGAGACCAGGGCGGCCTACGACGGGGTCGTCGAGATCTATGCGTCGATGTTCACTAGCCGGTTGGAGACGCGGCCGTTCGCGCGGAACATGATCGGCACCTTCGCCGAGCTCGTGCGTGATACGGGGAACTTGCGGGTAGCCGACATCGGGTGCGGACCCGGTCATCTGACGGCCATGCTGCACGACTTGGGGCTGGACGCCTTCGGGATCGACTTCTCCCCGGCCATGGTCGACCACGCGCGGCGGGCCCAGCCGGCGTTGCGGTTCGACGAAGCGCGAATGGAGGCCCTGCCGGTCGAGGACGGCACGCTCGGTGGAATGCTGGCCCACTACTCGATGATCCATACCCCACCTGAAGAACTGCCCGCGCTACTCGCTGAGCAGGCGCGTGTTCTGGCACCAGGGGGTCTGCTCCTGGTGTCCTTCTTCGGGACCGAGGGGCCGGAACCGGTCCGCTTCGATCACAAGGTGGCGCCCGCCTATAGCTGGCCGGCGGAGCAGTTTGCCAAATTGCTGGCCGAGGCCGGGCTCGTCGCGGTGGCTCGGTTGCTCCACGACCCAGCGTCCGAGCGCGGCTTCCTCGACACACACTTCCTGGCCCGCCGCCCGTAGCTGACCTGCGAAAACTCTTGAGTTAGTTCGGTCAACATGCCTTACAGCTCCTCAGCACCCTAGATAATTGCGGAAACTGAAGACTCTCAGCCTGAACGGGTGCCGACGAACGTGTCACCAGCCGCAACCGCGGTTGATCATTGTGGCTAGCTCAAGGGCAGACCGCCCAAGCTGACGGCTCGGCAGCAGGTCCACAGGGTCGCGCAGCACTCCACCGGCGAGCACTCCCATCGCCGACCTCGCCGAGTTGTTCTCTGTGTCGAGAGCGACGGTGTACCGCGTTCTGGAGTGGGCCCGACCGTCCAGCGACGTGCATAGCTGACGCGTTACGGTGACGACCGTTTAATCACCTGGCGGCGGAGCCTCCCACGGCGAAGCGATCCATCCTTTCGGCTCCCACCCGTACCGTCTCAGTCTTCTCGCCTCGTCCACACGCCCGGCCGCGTGCAGCAGATCGGTGGCCAAGGTCAGGGAGCCAGTGTTACCAGCTTCAGCATGGGCTCTCAGCCGCTCCAGGGCCTCGGCAATCCGTGTGGGCCTCTGCAGCAGCCAGGCGTAGTCGTCCCGCAGCATCAGGGGAGCCCACTGCGTGGTGACCCTCGCGCCGTCGACGACGTTGCGTTGGACCCAGGCATCGGCGTCCTCAATCTGCTGCATCTTCTCCAGCAGAGCGTTCATCCCCAAGGGGGCGGAATCGCTCGCCTCGGAAGCAAGCCGATGGCATGTCAAGGCCTCGTCTGTCATACCGCGTCTGGTCAGCAACAGGACTGCCCATCCCAGAGCGAGAAGGTCACCAGTTTCGGCGCCGCGCTGATACCAAGCGATCGCTTCTTCCTCCCGGTCGGCCATGCGCAGGATGTCGGCCGCCGGTCTCAGAGCACGGGTGGCACCAGCCTCGACGGCGCCCTGGTACAGGCGCATGGCGATGCGGAAGAGACCACGGGCGTGGGCTGCGCGGGCGAGTGATGCACGGCCCGACGGAGTGCCGTGGTCAATCAGAACGTCCCATGTATGAGCCGGAACCGGAACGACGAGAGCGTCACGGGCTCCGGGAACCGGGGGAACGGTGCTGCTGTGCCGGCCGTGTTGTTCGAGGTAGTCGGCGAGACGGTAGTGGGGTTGCGCGAAGGCGGGGTGGCCGCGTCGCGGCCGGATACGGGTCAGCGGGCCGCGAGTGCCGCGCACCGGGCAGGCGACATAGGCGAGGGACCGTTCGAGCCAGTCGTCCTCCAGCAGGTCCCACTGCGTCTCGGTGAGATAGCCCTCGGCGGCGGCCTCCAGCAGAGCCAGGGGCAGGGCGAGGCCGTGACCAAGGCTGCGCACGTCCATCGCGGCCTCGATCAGCGCCTTTGCACCTGGGGATGCGTTGTTGTAGCGCTCGATCAGGGCGGGGACGCCTGCCAGGTACTGGGTGACCTGCCCTTGCTCCGCGTGCTGAAGAGCTTCGGCCAGACGGGGGTCGCAGGTGGTGGACTGTGCAGTCGTGAGTTCCTCAACAGTGAAGGCCTCGGGGACGGTGATGCTCTTGTTCGAGACCAGTTGGCGGGCCTGCACGTACGGGTCTGGTGGTACGGGCCTAGTCCTGGGGACATCGGTGAGCGTGTCCCAGTGCTCGGGCCAAGTGGTGCCCAGGATCAGCACCGGGCCGCGTTCGGGGTCGTTCAGCAGCTCACGGAGGCCGGAGGCGACCTGCGCGCTGTGGTCACGGTCAAGGAGGTAGTGCTGGGCATCGTTGAGCCACACCACGGTCTGCGGCGCCACCAGTTCCAGGTTCCTGATCACGGCTGTCGGCTGATCGGGCTCGATCGGATGCCACAACCGCCATCCGTCCGGCAGGTTCTTGACCGCTTCCCAGCAGGCCCGGGTCTTGCCCGTGGAAGACCCGCCGACCAGTACCGCGATGCCGCTCTGCCCGTTCGCGGCGGCGGCCACCAGCGAGCCCAGCCGAGTGTCGAACTCACGTCTGACGTAGGCGGGTAGTGCGCTGATCCTGCCGACTGCGGCGCCGCCGTCGAGGGCCGGGTGTACCTCCAGGTCGTTCAGAACGAGCCGATCGTCGAACTCGGCAATGGGTCGGCCGACGTAGCGGCTTACCGCCCGGGTACCAGGTGGTACGGCGGTGACGGGCTGAGGTGTTCTGGCCTGTTCCCACCGCTTCTTCCACAGTTCCTTCGTGCTCACCCACTGCCCTGTCGCTTTGGCGCGGTCCGGTCCGGTGAGTGTGTCGGGTCGAGGTTGCCCGGACCATTCCAGCAGGACCTCGACCAGGGTCCACAGGGTCTTGAAGTCCTTGGCCGGGGCGCCCCTTTCGAACCAGCCGCCGACGGTGGTTGGCGAGAGGGACTGCTGGAGCCGACGGCCAGCCTCGGCGATGGCGTCCGTGCGGTCCCGGCCCTGAAGCGCGTTGGCCTCCAGCTTGCGCAGTTCCGAACGCAAGATCTCTCGTCCGGTACTCAGGTCCGTCCTCTTGCTCACCGCACACCCTCCCCGGTCCTGCGGATCCGTCGGATCCGTCCGACGGCCAGCTCAGCACTCCTGTGAACTGGGCTTTTGATGCTGGTATCTGTCCGGTCCGGTAAAGCTTCAGCCCTGCGGGGCGGTCGGCTGTGATGTTCCTCGTGCGGCCCATCCGATGGCTGCACGAAGGGAGGGAATGCCATGAACATCACCGCCTGGGCCACCCTGGTGCCCGTAGCCATCGCGCTCGTCGCCGCTGCCGCGGCTGTGCTGATCGTCATCGTCGTGGTGAAGGGCACAGCCTCGCGTGACCGCGCCACGGTGCTGAAGGCTGTCGCCGAGGTGATCCGTGCCGTACGCGGCAGCCGTAGATGACGGCCCATCAGCCTCGTCACCGGGCGCCCCTCCAGGTGGGGCGCCGGTGGCGAGCATCGTCGCACTCCGCTTGCCCGCCACGAGCTCCAACTCGTCGAGTACCGTCCAGTGCTCAACCAGCTCATCCATCCCCACCGGCAGTCGCCCACGAACACGCATACTGCCGGACAACCCAGGTCAACGCCGCCGAAAGCAACAAATGATCAACGGCATCTGCGGCTCGTGACCCGTTCGTTAACGACAGCCCGTGAACCTGGTGGTGGGTGGCCACGATGCGAAGGCTGTCGTGGTCGCCGAAATAATCGGCACAGACATGTCCGACCCGCGTGGTACGACTGCAGCGCAGCAGAGTTCGAGCAGACGGGCGGTCAGTAGTGGGGCGACAGGAAGAAGCGATCCGCGTTGCGGATGAGCTCTTGGCCGACATCGAGCTCAAGCGGTTGAAGGCGTCCGAGGTCGTCCTGAAGGCCAGCCGGCTCGCCCGGCTGGTCGGCCACACCGAGTTGACGGAGTTCCTCGGATTCGAGCGCAACGGATACCCGATCGACGGTTCCGTCAGGCCTTGGATCGGACGAGCGGGCCGGTGGGCCGACAAGGAGAAGAAGACCTTCCACACCGGCTCGATCGCGAAAGTGGAGGCGCAGGTCGAGTCTGCCCAGCAGGCCATCGACGCCATGCGCGGCGGGGGCAACTATTCGGGCGACAATGCCCTACTTGCCTCGCGCCGCCACGACGAACGGATCCTCCAGTCCTCGGCCGTTTTCGGCACGTGGGCCGGGATCTGCGGGCAAGTTGTCGCGACCGTCTACGACATGATCACCGAGATCTACCACGAGCTCCTGTTCAGCGAGCTCCAGGCGAGTCTGTTCGCAAACACCCAGGAGAGGGTCGACGGGGCGTTGGCGGCGGCGAGCGGGACTGCGCTCGAAAAGATCGAGCGCATCTCTGACCGCCTCCGGGACGGGGACCGCGAGTCTGTCAGCCAGGCCCTCACCACCTGCCGTCGGCTGATCGATTCCTCCGCGGATTACCTGTTCCCGGCCCGGGACGAGTTGTACAAGATCGGGGACGAGGTCGACCTGAAGGTCGGGCCGCAGCAGGTGCTGAATCGGCTCCAGGCCCACACCCACGCATGTGGGGCGTCCAAGAGTCGCAGGGACCGGCTACGTCGGACCTTGTCCGATCTCTACGCCCGGTGCTCCGCAGGCACTCACGCTGAGGTCACCATCGACGAGGCCCGCTTCATCTTCCTGCAGACCTACATCGCCCTCGGCGAGATCCTGACCCTGAGCGCGGCGCCCGAGCACGGCGACTCCTGATTCCGGTTGCCCGCCTGACATGTGCGGGACCACTGGTGACAAGAATCGCTGGAAAGTGACACCTATCGCGTGAAGTCACAGGTGGTCCCGCGCGTGGCGTGGCGCACTTTTGCAAGCGGGTGCTTGCAATAGTTAGCAGCGGTGGTGCAAGGTGGAGGCATGGCAACGCTCAACGTCGGCAATCTCGGTGAGTACCTGCGCGAGCAGCGGCGCAACGCGCAGCTGTCGCTCAGGCAGCTCGCCGATGCCGCCGGGGTGTCCAATCCGTATCTGAGCCAGATCGAGCGCGGGCTGCGCAAGCCGAGCGCGGAGGTGTTGCAGCAGGTCGCCAAGGCGCTGCGGATCTCCGCCGAGACCTTGTACGTGCGCGCCGGAATCCTCGACGCCGAGCGGGACCTGGACGAGGTGGAGACGCGTGCCGTCATACTCGCCGATCCCACGCTGAACGAGCGGCAGAAGCAGGTGCTGCTCCAGATCTACGAGTCCTTCCGCAAGGAGAACGGATTCGGGATCGACGGCGACGAGACGTCCGGTGCGGACGGGCAGGTCGCGCAGGCCGCGAAGAGCGACGGTGCGCAGGATGCCAAGGACGCCCAGGACGCTCAGGACAGAGCCAACGCCGTGGACGGCACCCGCACGACCGGCGACAGCGACGCCGACCCGCAGCAGGCGGCCGGTTAGACCGGACCAGGGCGCCGACCGCCCGACTGCGGACCACAAAACCCTCAGCCGAACGTGAATCCGGGAGGACCCTCACCATGGCCATCACCGACGACCTGCGCAAGACCTTCAGCGACCCGACCCCGCTCTACTTCGCCGCCGGCACCGCCGACCTGGCCCTGCAGCAGGCCAAGAAGGTGCCCAGTCTGGTGGAACAGCTGCGCGCCGAGGCCCCGGCCCGTATCGACGCCGTCCGCAACACCGACCCCAAGGCCGTCCAGGAGAAGGCCCAGGCGCGCGCCAAGGAGGCCGGCGCCAAGGCCAAGGAGGCGCAGGAGACCATCCAGGCCAAGGTCGGCGAGTTCATCACCACCCTCGACGGTGACTTCAAGAAGCTCGGCAGCACGATCGACGCGGACCTGAAGAAGTTCGGCGAGAGCGCCCAGGACTTCGCCCTGCGCGGTGTCGGCGTCGCCGCCGAGTACGCGGTCAAGGCCCGCGAGACCTACGAGAAGGTCGCCGAGCACGGCGAGCAGACCGTGAAGACCTGGCGTGGCGAGGCCGCCGAGGAGATCGAGGAACTGGCCGTCGCCGTCGAGCCGAAGACCGAGCCGAAGCCGCAGCCGGTCCAGGTCAAGGAGGAGCCGAAGCCCGCCGAGGCCAAGGCCGAGCCCGCCAAGAAGACCGCGGCGAAGAAGGCCCCGGCCAAGAAGACCACCGCCAAGAAGACGACGCCTCCGGCGAAGTAGGTCCCGGACGGCGAGCAGTACACCGTAGTACGCAACGGGCCGGGCACCTTTGGGGTGCCCGGCCCGTTCTACGGGTACGGTGGCCGTAAGACGACTCGACCCGGGCGGTGGGCAATAGTGCTGATGACGGCATTCGGCGGCTTCATGTCGCTGCTCTACCTGGCCATGCTGGTGCTCGCGGTGGTGGCGCTGGTCATGGCCGCTATGGCGCGCGAGGACGCGTATCGCGCCGCTGACAAGCAGAACAAGATGTTCTGGCTGATCATCCTGGGCATCACGGTCGTGGTGAACCTCGTGGTTCCCTTCCTCTTCCTGCAGATCGCCGGGCTCATCGCCACGATCGTCTTCTTCGTCGATGTCCGGCCCGCCATCCGGCAGGTGTCCGGCGGGGGCGGTGGCGGCCGACGCGGCGGTTCGAGCAGCGACGGTCCGTACGGGCCGTACAACGGCGGTCGGTGACCCCCTGGACGCGCGACACACAGCGGTGCAGCCTACGGCCGCTGTCGCTGCGTTCTGACAGCTAACCCTCGCGGTCCAGCAGCACGACCGCCACGTCGTCCGTCAGCTCGCCGCCGTTGAGTTCGCGGACCTCGTTCACCGCGGCCCGCAGCAACTCCTCGCCGCGCAGACCCTCGGAGAGCTGGCGGCTGACCATGGCCATCATGCCGTCCTGACCCAGCCGCTCGCCGCCCTTGCCGACGCGGCCCTCGATCAGGCCGTCGGTGTACAGCATCAGGCTCCACTCGGCGCCCAGCTCCACCTGCATCCGCGGCCAGCGGGCGCCCGGCAGCAGGCCGAGGGCGGGGCCGTTGTTGTCGTACGGCAGCAGCTGGACCGGCAGGCCCGGGCGGGCGAGCAGCGGGGACGGGTGCCCGGCCAGGCACAGGCCCGCGCGGCGGCCGTCGGGGGAGATGTCCACCGTGCACAGGGTCGCGAAGATCTCGTCGTCGGAGCGCTCGTGCTCGAGGACCTGCTGGAGCGTGCCGAGGAGTTCGTCGCCGCACAGCCCCGCCAGGGTCAGCGCGCGCCAGGCGATGCGCAGCTCCACGCCGAGCGCCGCCTCGTCCGGGCCGTGGCCGCAGACGTCGCCGATCATGGCGTGGACCGTGCCGTCCGGGGTGCGGACGGTGTCGTAGAAGTCGCCGCCGAGCAGGGCGCGCGAGCGGCCGGGACGGTAGCGGGCGGCGAAGCGGAGCGGGGAGCCATCGAGCAGCGGTGTGGGCAGCAGGCCGCGTTCCAGGCGGCGGTTCTCCTGGGCGCGCATCCGGCCTTCGGCGAGCCGCCGCTCGGCCGTGTCGGAGCGTTTCCGCTCGACCGCGTACCGGATCGCCCGGCTCAGCAGCCGTCCGTCCAGCTCGTCCCGGAACAGGTAGTCCTGGGCACCCACCCGCACCGCGTCGGCGCCGCGCTCGGCGTCGCCGGAGGCGGTGAGGGCGAGGACGGCGTGCCGGGGCGCGAGCTGAAGTACGTGCTTCAGTACGGCCAGCTCGTCGTCGTCATCGGCCCGGCCCGGGGCGGGCAGCGCGAGGTCCAGCAGGATGCAGTGGACGTCGTCGGTGAGCAGCCGCTCGGCCTCGGTGAGGTTGCGGGCGGTGCGGACGCGGATCGGCTTGCCGGCCGAGTCCAGCAGCTCGGGCACGACCGTGGAGCCGCCCGGGTCGTCCTCGATCACCAGCAGCGTCAGGTTCGTGGTGGCGGTCGCGGTGGCGCTCTTGGGTGTGTTGCCGGTGTTCCCGGCCGTGGTGCTTCCGGCCGGGCCCTCCGTGCGCGGGGACTCTTCCCTGGAGGAGCCGGTGCCTGAGGACGCGGGCTGCGCCTGACCACTCTCCACGGCCGGGATCCCTCTCTGCCGCGGTATGGGTACGGGCATCGTCTTGGGTTCCTTCCCTCCCCCCGAGGGCACGGCAGGGCGAGGGACCTCGACCTACCGACGGGGACCATAGCGGTTGTCGGCGCCGCAACGGAATGGTGTGAGGCACGTCGCCTGGACGCAGGCCGCTGTCATATGCCGCGATCCGTACCGCAGTTGGACAGGACGGTAGCGGGCGGGGGATGACGAAGCTCACGTCCGCCGGGGGTTTGGCAGGGGTTTGGGCGTGGGCCAGGTCACGTGGCGGCGGTCACGGGAGCCGTCCGGATTGCCCGGCTTACCCCTCTTGCCGCCCTGCTTGCCGGGCTTACCCGCTTACGCGGTCGCCGGGCTCACACCTCCGGCCGTACCACCGCGAGGATCGGCATGGACCCCGCCCCGGCGATCGTCACCGTCCGCTTCGGCCGTGGGGCGTGCACCATCGCCCCGTCGCCGATGTACATCGCGACGTGACTGGCGTCCTCGAAGTAGATGATCAGGTCTCCGGGGCGCATGTCCTGGACATCGATCCGCTTCAACTGCTTCCACTGCTCCTGCGACGTACGCGGGATGGCCGTCCCGGCGCTCGCCCAGGCCTGCGAGGTCAGTCCGGAGCAGTCGTACGCCTTCGGTCCCTCCTCGCCCCATCCGTACGGCTTGCCGATCTGGGCCGTGGCGTACTCCACCGCCTTCTTGCCCGCCGCCGTCGCCTCACCGCCGATGTCGTCGATGACGCCGGAGTCGAGCCAGGCGGTCTGGGCCTTGAGGGCGGCCTCCTCCTCCAGCCGGGCGAGGCGCTCCTTGTCCTCCTTCTCCAGCTGGGACTCGAGCTTCTCGGCCGCCGCGATCTGCTTCTCGATCTGCTTCTGGGCCGCCGCCTTGGCCTTGCGGCCCGCCTCCAGCTCTTTCCACTGGGCGGAGGCGTCCTTGGCGTACAGCTCCAAGTCCTGCTGGGTTCGGGTCATCTGGCCGATCAGGGCCTTGGTGGCGCGCTCGCCCTGGAGTACCCGGCCGGCGCCGTCGAGGAACTGCCGCGGGTTGTCGCTGAGCATCAGCTGCGCCTCGTCCGGCAGCCCGCCGCTGCGGTACTGGGCGCGGGCGGCGGCTCCCGCGCGTTCCTTCAACTCGTCCAGCTTCTCCTGGCCCTTGACGATCTTCTTCGCCAGCTGCACGATCTCGGCCGACTGCTTCTCGGCCTTCTCCTCGGCGGCGTTGTACGCGTCCGTGGCGGCGGCGGCCTCGCGGTAGAGCTTGTCGAGCTTCAGGCGTACGGCCTCAAGGTCCTTGTTGGGCAAGGGGGTCGGGGAGGCGCTCGGTGTCGGTGCCGGGCTGGGACTCGCGAACGCCGTGCCCGGAGCCGCCAGCACGGTGACCGCGCAGACCACGGTCACGGCCGCCGCGATCAGGCCACGCTTGCCCGTACCCATACCTGTGCCCCCAACCTGATTAACCGTCAGTAACTTACGGCGCCTGGGGGATCGTGCCATGAATACGCGCAAAACGACAGAGGTCCACGCGCACGACGACGGAGTCGGTGCTTCCCCCCTTTCCACCCCCGGCAAGACGATCTCCCCGCCTTTGTGACGAACGACTCAGGGAGATCGTTCCCCGCAGCTCAGGAGGTATCCGCGGGATCGGGTTCAGCGGAGCGGCGCCAACGCCTCCCACGCCACCGTCACTTCGCCCTGGCGCCACCGCGCCGGCCCGTCCGTCACCGGCCAGTCGGCCGCCAGGTCCCGCACCGCCCGGATCCAGCGCTGGCGGGCGCCGTACGAGGCGTAGGGCGCGGCGGCCGCCCAGGCGCGGTCGAAGTCGCGGAGGAAGGCGTGTACCGGCTCGCCGGGGATGTTGCGGTGGATGAGCGCCTTCGGCAGGCGCTCGGCGAGGTCCGAGGGTCGCTCCAGGGACCCCAGCCGGGCCGCGAAGGTGACCGTGCGCGGTCCCTCCGGCCCGAGCGCGACCCACACGTGCCGGCGTCCGATCTCGTCGCAGGTCCCCTCGACGAGCAGTCCGCCGGGTGAGTCCCGGGTGGCCGGGGCCAGGCGGGCACACAGCCGCTCCCATACGGCGGCGACCTCGTCCTCGTCGTACTGGCGCAGCACATTGGCGGCACGGATGAGGTGGGGTCGCTGGGGGAGCGGGATCTCGAAGCCGCCGTGCCGGAAGAGGAGCCCGTCGCGCTCGTACGGCCGCGCCGCCGCGACCCGGGCCGGTTCGATCTCGACGCCGACCACGCGCGCGCGTGGGGCGACGGTACGGAGGCGGGCGAGCAGTTCGACGGCCGTCCAGGGGGCGGCGCCGTAGCCGAGGTCGACGGCGACGGGATCGGCGGCGCGGCGCAGTTCGGCGCCGCGCGCGGCCGCGATCCAGCGGTCCATGCGGCGCAGGCGGTTGGGGTTGGTCGTCCCGCGCGTCACCGTTCCCACGGGGCGGGTGGCTGCGCGGGATGTCATGCGTACGAGGGTAAGCGGCTCCTGGGCGGTCCCTGGGCGGCCTCTGTGTCATGGCTCCCGCCGCATTCCTGACGCACCCCGCCCTCGAACGGTTGAGCGACCCGGGGTAATGCCTCGGCAAAAACCGCCACGCCCGGAATGGGAATGCATCCTTCCGGCGTTGCCTCCCTCGGAGGGCCCCGCACCCTCTGTACGGCATGCCCGCAGCAAGGAGGAACGCCACGTGAGCCACTACGTCAGCAGGCTCGGGCGTCGCTCTCCGGCGGCCCCCTCACGACTGCGGCTGCACCGTCGCCCCCGCCGCGTCGCCATGCTGTCCGTGCACACCTCACCGCTCCACCAGCCCGGCACCGGCGACGCCGGAGGCATGAACGTCTACATCGTGGAGCTCGCGCAGCGCCTCGCCGCGATCAACATCGAGGTGGAGATCTTCACCCGGTCCACGACCGCCGCCCTCCCGCCGACCGTGGAGCTCGCCCCGGGCGTCCTCGTCCGGCACGTCGACGCCGGCCCCTACGAGGGCCTCGCCAAGGAGGAGCTCCCCGCCCAGCTGTGCGCCTTCACACACGGCGTGATGCAGGCCTGGGCCGGCCACCGCCCCGGCTACTACGACCTGGTCCACTCGCACTACTGGCTCTCCGGCCACGTCGGCTGGCTCGCCGCCCAGCGCTGGGGCGCCCCCCTGGTGCACGCCATGCACACCATGGCCAAGGTCAAGAACGCCAACCTCGCGGACGGCGACACGCCCGAGCCGGCCGCCCGCGTCATCGGCGAGACCCAGATCGTCGCCGCCGCCGACCGGCTGATCGCCAACACGGCCGAGGAGGCCGGCGAACTCGTCCGGCACTACGCCGCCGACCCCGCCAAGGTCGCCGTAGTGCACCCCGGCGTGAACCTCGACCGCTTCCGCCCCTTCCCCCAGGCCTCCGACCGGCTTCGGGCCGATGACGTGCCCGCCGCCCGCGCCGCCGCCCGCGCCCGCCTCGGCCTCCCGCAGGACGCCCTGATCCCGCTCTTCGCCGGCCGCATCCAGCCCCTGAAGGCCCCGGACGTGCTGCTGCGCGCGGTCGCCCTCCTCCTCGACCAGCGCCCCGACCTGCGCTCCCGCATTCTCGTCCCCGTCGTCGGCGGCCCCTCCGGCAGCGGCCTCGCCAAGCCGGAGGGTCTGCAGAAGCTGGCCGCGCGCCTGGGCATCGCCGATGTCGTACGGTTCCAGCCGCCCGTCGGCCAGGAGCAGCTCGCCGATTGGTTCCGGGCCGCGTCCGTGCTGGTCGTGCCCTCCTACAGCGAGTCCTTCGGCCTGGTCGCCATCGAGGCGCAGGCGGCCGGCACGCCGGTGCTCGCGGCCGCGGTGGGCGGGCTGCCGGTGGCCGTGCGCGACGGACAGACCGGGTTCCTCGTACGCGGACACGATCCCGCCGACTACGCGAGCGTGCTGCGCGATTTCGCCGACGCCCCCGCGCTCTCGGCGCGGATGGGCGCGGCCGCCGCCCGGCACGCACAGTCCTTCGGCTGGGACACCGCGGCCGCCGCCACGGCGGACGTCTACGCGGCGGCGGCCCAGTGGCACCGGCGTCACGTACGCTCCCACCATGGCTGACGCACGGAAGGCAGCACAGGTCGTCGAAGGCGTGCTGAAGGACGCCGAACTCGAATGGGAGAGCCCCGCACCGGGCAACTACGTCGTCAAGCTCCCCGGCACCCGCAAGCTGTCGACGACGGTGTCCTTGCTGGTGGGCCGTCACTCCCTGTCTCTCAACGCCTTCGTCATCCGCCACCCCGACGAGAACGAGTCCGGCGTCCACCGCTGGCTCCTGGAGCGCAACCTCAAGCTGTACGGCGTGAGTTACGCCGTAGACTCCCTCGGCGACGTCTACCTCACCGGCAAGCTGCCGCTGTCCACGGTCACCGCCGACGAGATCGACCGCCTCCTCGGCCAGGTCCTGGAGGCGGCGGACGGCAGCTTCAACACGCTTCTGGAGCTGGGGTTCGCGTCGGCGATCCGCAGGGAGTACGAGTGGCGGACGTCGCGCGGGGAGTCGACGCGCAACCTGGACGCCTTCGCACATCTCACCCGGCGCTCCCAGGAGTAGCGCCTCCGTACAACCTCTGTGGGCTCACCGCGGTCTCAATCGCCGTCAAGCCCTACCAGCAAAGAGGTTGTGCAATGCGCACAGGCAGAACCGGCACCGCGGCCGCGCTCGCGGGAGCGCTCGCCTTCGTGGCGTTCACCGCGCCGGCCGCGGAGGCGGCGGACACCGGCATCACGGTGACCAAGATGGTCGTGAACAACGGCAAGCCCGTCGTCGTGGGCATCAGCGAGGAGAAGTTCCCCAGCGTCAGCTTCCGCGTGACCTGGCCCTCGGGCTACACGCCCACCACCATCGACGCGTTCCCGTACCTGTACCACGGCACCACGGCCGCGGCCGGCGCGGACCACGGCGGCATCTACATGGGCAGCGTCACGTTGTACGACGACAGCCCGACCTCGGCGGACGCCGACGGCGAGCTGTACATCGACCCGCGCTACACCCTGGACTCCAACAACGACGCCACGACCTGGAAGATCGCCGTCGCCGCGCGGCTGTGGGACGAGTCGGACACCAGGATCAAGGCCGAGGAGTACCTGACCGGCTTCGGCAGCGTGCAGGTCAAGCGCGCGGCGCGGGCCACCGTGAACGCCTCCCCCGAGCCGGTCGCCAAGGGCAGGACGATCACCGTGACGGGCAAGGCCACGCGCGCGGACTGGGTGAAGCACGCGTACGTCGGTTACGGCAACAAGCTGGCCAAGCTCCAGTTCCGCAAGGCGGGCACGAGCACCTACACGACGGTCAAGTACGTGCGGGCGAGCTCCACCGGTTACCTGAAGACCACGGTCACCGCCTCCGCCGACGGCTACTGGCGCTGGACCTTCGGCGCGACCTCGACGACGGGCGGCGCGACGGCTAAGGGCGACTACGTCGACGTCACCTGACGAGACTCGCCTGCCGGGCCTCGGCGCAGGGCGTCGTAGCCGACGAAGGTGAACATGCGCTCTCCGCGCGCGAGCGGCCGGGGTTCGCCGGTGAACCGGTGGGCCCCGACGGCCTGCGTGAGCGTGGGATCGGACACCCACAGGCGCTCGAATCCGCGTTCCTCCAGCCAGGCGCACACCTGCGGGACGAGGTCCGGAGCCTTGCGGTTGCGCGTCCACACGACCGTGCCGCCCGCACGGCACAGCTGGGTGCAGTGGTCGAGGGTGCGTTCGACGTCGGCGTCGGCGATGTTGCCGAGCGTGCCGCACACCAGGACCAGGTCGGCGGGCACCAGATCGGCGTAGTGGTCGGTCAACGAGGCATCTCCGGCGACGACTTCGACGCCCGACAGCCCGGCTGCCTCGGCCGCACGCCGGGCGACTGCCACGTTGCGCTCGTCCAACTCGACCAGCCGGGCACGGACGTCGCCGCCCCGCGCGTGCTCCGCGAGCACGCCGATCAGGTCCCGGCCCTGCCCGGCGCAGAGGCTGACGGCTCTCAGCGGTCCCGGCGGGGCGTCGTCGAGGGCGAGCCGGATGCGCTCCTGGACGAGGGCCAGGCGTCGGCTGAGCCAGGAGTCGGGAGTTTCGTACGCGTCGTGCCACTCGTGCCAGTCCATGCCCGGAGCCTACGGTGATCTCCCGCACCCGTCCGGGCATATCGCCCCGGCGTCACCCCCACCAACTTCCGGAATTGACGGGTGAGATGGGACTGGTCGTAGAAGCCGGTCACCGCCGCGACCTCCCCCGGCGGCCGCCCGTCGAGCAGCAGCCGGCGGGCGCGGTCGACGCGGCGGGACATCAGGTACTGGTGCGGGGCGATGCCGTACGCGGTGCTGAACGCCCGTACGAGATGGGTGCGATGGGCGTGGAGCAGCCCGGTCGCCTCATCGAGGGTGAGGCCCTGCACCACGCGCTCGTCGAGGAGTTCGCGCAGCCGGCCGGCGAGGGCGGGGTCGGGGCGGCGGGTGCCCGCCACGTCCTTGTCCTTGGGCCGCAGCCGCGCGCGCAGCCGCTCACCGATGAGGGTCAGCCGGCTGTCCGCCTCCAGCTCGTCGCCGGGCCGCGCGAGGGCGGCGTGCAACTGGCCGACGCGCAGGCGCAGTGCGGGGTCGCGGAGATCGGGGGAGTCCACCGCCGGGCCGATCAGGTCCTCGCCCAGCCGGGAGCCGTCCAGGTACAGGACACGCTTGCGGAAGCCGTGCGGGGTGGCGGGGGAGCCGTTGTGCGGGACGTGCGGCGGGAGGAGGGAGACCGAGTCGTGCGGGGTGCCGTGCTCGTGCCGGTCGAGGTCGTACCGTACGGCGCCGTCGTCGACGATGAGCAGCGTCCAGGCCTCGTGGACGTGCATCGGGTACGCGTACTCGGTGAAGTGGGCGTGGAAGACCTCGGTGACGCCCGGGACCCGGGGGCGCCACGCGGTGACTTCCTGCAGGGCGGCCATGCAAAGAACGTACAAGACGGTGTCGTAGGGCGACCGGCAGTCTCGAGGCATGAACGCCGAAACCGCCGAAACCGCCGAAACCGCCGAAACCGCCGAAACCGCCGACAACGCCGACAACACCGAACCGATCCGCTTCGACACCAAGATCGCCGTCCTGCTGCGCGAGGACCTGGAGCCGTGGCAGCGCCTGAACGTCACCGCGTTCCTCGTCAGTGGCCTGGGTTCCACGGCCCCCGAGGTGATCGGGCAGCCGTACGAGGACGCCGACGGGGTGGCCTATATGCCGATGTTCCGGCAGCCGGTGCTGGTCTTCGAGGGCACGAAGGAGACGCTGACGGCGGCCCACGCGCGCGTGCTCTCCCGCTCCCTGCCACGCGCGGTCTTCACGAGCGACCTGTTCTCGACGGGCAACGACCGGGACAACCGGGCGGCGGTGCGGGCTGTGGGGACGGGGGAGCTGGACCTGGTGGGGATCGCGGTGTACGGGCCGCGGAACGCGGTGGACAAGGTGATGAAGGGGGCTCGGATGCATCCGTGAGGTCAGCGGGTGCGCTTCATCGGGCTCAGCAGGGAGTCGGCGTCAGGCCGTACGGACTTCCGGTTCCGTACCGGCGAGGGTGACGTCGGCAGCCGCCGGGGACTCCGCCGGGAGGCGGCGCATGAGGACGCCGTAGCCGAGCGCCGCTCCCGTGCCGACGACCGCGCACATCCCCCACAGCCACCGGGCACCGAAGTGGTCGATGACCGCGCCGGACATCAGCGGCGCGATCAGGGCGGCGAGGGACCAGGACATGGTGTACATGCCCTGGTAGCGGCCACGGCCCTGGGCGGGGGAGAGGCGGACGACGAGGCCGGTCTGGGTGGGCGCGTTGACCATCTCGCCCAGCGTCCACACGCACACCGTGAGGGCGAACAGGCCCACGGAGCCGGCGAAGGCGGTGAGTCCGAAGCCGTATCCGGCGAGCAGGGACGAGACGACGAGCAGCCGCCTGGGATCCCGGTCCGCGATGAAACGGGTCACCGGGATCTGCAGTGCCACGATCAGCGCACCGTTGACGGCGATGGTCATGCCGTATTCGGCGGGCGTGAACCCGGCCTCGCCCATGGCCACGGGCAGCCCGACCGACCCCTGCTGGAAGATCAGCGCGACGAGGAAGGACAGCCCGACAACACCCATGAACCGCCCGTCGCGCAGGACGGTACCCAGCCGGACGTCGTCCTGTGCTTCCTTGGCGCCGGCCTGCGCAGTGGGCCGGGACTCGGGCAGCTTGACGAAGACGACGACCGCGCAGACCGCCGTCATCCCGGCCTCGATCAGGAACCCGGCGAGATAGCTGAACTCGGCGATGAACCCGGCGGCCATGGAGGAGACGGCGAAGCCGAGGTTGATGGCCCAGTAGTTGAGCGAGAAGGCCCGTACACGGTCCTCGGGCCGCACGATGTCCGCCATCATCGCCTGGACGGCCGGTCGGGAGGCGTTGGAGGCCATGCCGACGAGGAACGCGACGGCGGCGATGGCGACGGGGTGGTGCACGAACCCGAGGAGTGCGACGGAGAGGGCGGTCGCGCTCTGGGCGACGAGCAAGGTGGGTCGCCGCCCCAGCCGATCGGCCATCACACCGCCCCCCAACGAGGAGATGACACCGCCCAGGCCGTACAGGGAGGCGACGAGTCCGGCGTACGAGGCGGAGTAGCCGCGGTCCAGGGTCAGGTACAGCGCCATGAAGGTGGCGACGAACGCGCCGAGCCGGTTGACCAGCGTGCTGGTCCACAGCCACCAGAAATCCCGGGGGAGCCCGGAGACGGTTTCGCGGACGGCGCGTCTCAGGGCGGTGACTGACATGCGGATCCCCCACGGATGTAAGCGAATGCAAGCGAATGTAAGCGGCTCAAGCGGTGAGCACACATTACGAGTGACGCGGAGGGGAGGCCATTCAATTAACAAATCCCGTCAACGGTCCACCGATCAGCCCGCCCATCAGCCCGCCCTGCGTCCGCTCCTCGGGCGCGGCCCGCACCCGCCGAAAGGCTTGGATTACGCTCGTGCGCATGGCCGACGCACCGTACAAACTGATCCTCCTCCGCCACGGCGAGAGCGAGTGGAACGCGAAGAACCTGTTCACCGGCTGGGTGGACGTCAACCTCAACGACAAGGGCGAGAAGGAGGCAGTCCGCGGCGGTGAGCTGCTCAAGGACGCCGGCCTGCTCCC
Source organism: Streptomyces sp. NPDC002838 (assembly GCF_040295365.1). NCBI lineage: Bacteria > Bacillati > Actinomycetota > Actinomycetes > Kitasatosporales > Streptomycetaceae > Streptomyces > Streptomyces sp. NPDC002838. Next base: position 23,580 of record NZ_JBEOVF010000003.1, read on the forward strand.
CGACGTGGTGCACACCTCGCTCCAGAAGCGAGCGATCCGCACCGCGCAGCTCGCCCTCGAAGCGGCCGACCGCCTCTGGATCCCGGTCCACCGCAGCTGGCGCCTGAACGAGCGCCACTACGGCGCCCTCCAGGGCAAGGACAAGGCGCAGACCCTCGCGGAGTTCGGCGAGGAGCAGTTCATGCTCTGGCGCCGCTCCTACGACACCCCGCCGCCCCCGCTGGAGGACGGCACGGAGTTCTCCCAGTCGGACGACGCGCGCTACGCGACGATCCCCCCGGAGCTCCGCCCCCGCACGGAGTGCCTGAAGGACGTCGTCATCCGCATGCTCCCGTACTGGTACGACGGCATCGTCCCGGACCTGCTCGCGGGCCGCACGGTCCTGGTGGCGGCCCACGGAAACAGCCTCCGCGCCCTGGTCAAGCACCTCGACGGCATCTCCGACGCCGACATCGCGGGCCTGAACATCCCGACGGGCATCCCGCTGTCGTACGAACTGGACGCCGACTTCAAGCCGGTCAACCCCGGCGGTACGTACCTCGACCCCGAGGCGGCTGCGGCGGCTATTGAGGCGGTCAAGAATCAGGGGAAGAAGAAGTAAGCCGTATTGATCAAGCTCCCTGCCTGCGGGTTTCCCGTAGGCAGGGAGCTTGATGCTGTGCTGGGGCCGTCTCTGGGCCGTCAGGTGCGGCGGCGCGAGCGGCAAATGCGGATGTCGAGGACGATCAGCAGCGCCACGGGGATGGCGATCTCGACCGGGGCATCCGCCCAGAGGGCGAGCGCGCCGCCGGCTGTGGGTGTCGCAGGTTCGAATCCTGCCGGGGGCACCAGCCAAAAGGCCACCTCCCATTTTTGGGAGGTGGCCTTCGACGTCAAGGTCTGACATCAACGAGGGCGGTCACTGACGACCGGGGCGCGCCCTCTGAGCAGGTTGTCCGACCGTTTCCCACTAGGGTCGGGGCGCGGCGGCGGCGCTGCGCCGTGCCTGCCGGTACTGCTCGAACAGCCGGTCGGCGGTCTCGCAGGTGCCAGTGGCCTTGCCGTTGTCATCCATAGTCCGGCAGTGCGGGCAGCCAGGGCAGTGCAGGAGCATGCGCAGGTACGCGGCTCGCTCGGGCGCGTTCGGGCACTGATGCTCCCTGTTCTCGTAGTGGTCGCACAGGGCCTGGACGGAGCGGGCGAGGTGTTGGGCGTGGGCGATCCGGGCGGACAGGTTGCGTCCGGGCTCCGCGCTCAGCCGCAGCCGGGCCTCCGCGAGGCAGAAGAGCGCACAAGCCCGCAGCACATCGTCCTGCGGCCGAGCAAGCACTGCCGCCTCGACCTCAGGAATGGCCACCATGATGTGCCCGCGCAGTTGGAGCGTGAGCATCTCCAACTCCTCAGGAGAGGGCTCCTTGGCGCCCTCCGCCAGCAGACGGTACGCACAGGCACGCATGGTCTCGAGGTCGAGCGGCAGAAGTCTGGTTGCGGGCTCGGTCATGCCTCGTCCTCATACTCGTTCTCGTCGGCCGGGCAGCCGCCCGCCGCGATGAGCGCCAGTAGGTCGGCTGCCTTGCACAGGCGGCCCGGTGGGGCCATGGGCACGGCCCAGTACGAAGCCCGCGTGTGCTCGTCCAGCGCGGTGCGGTCGGCCCGCGGCACACCGAGGTAGGTGCCCTCACCCAGGCACTCGGCGACCGGCACGAGCCACCTCTCGGCGCTGCCCGGCGGTACGAGGGCGTAGTAGCGGCAGAAGCCGGGATCGTGGATGACTGGACCGCCGCCGAGGTACTGCGCGAGCCGATCGCACACTGTGGACGGATCGTCGCTTCCGACAGCTCGGTGCACGATTCGATCCGGAAGACGGACCGCATCGAAGATCTTCCCCAGCGGGATCAGCGCGAGCTTCGCGGCACTGCTCCACTCGCGGCACACCGCGCCTGGTGACGGATGAGCGGAGGCCAGCCACCTCTCCACCGTCCCGCAAGGGGGCGGGCTGCTCAGGGATGTGCGGCCCGTTGCTCGGACCGTAGTCTCTGCCATGTCGACCTGCTCTCTCAGGTTGGCCATACCCCGGGGCCGTTCGCGCGGCCGCCGGGGACTATGGGGTCTGGCCAGGATCCTGTGACTCTTCGTGTCGATTCGATCCCGCACCGGTAATCTCACGGTGGGATGACTTTCCATCCATTCGTGGATACCGGGGGCCGTGCATGGGGACCGCGCTGGAGCCGATCGAACTACCTGACTGGGCATGGGAGCGCGCCGAGGTGCGTCAGGCCCTGCGCACACGGGACATGGGGGCCGTGTTCCGGTGCGTGCAGCAGTACGCCGGAGCGAGCCAGGCCCGCATTGCCACAGCGGCAGGGATGACACAGGCTCGCGTCAACGAAATCATCAATCGGCGCCGCGAAGTCTCAAGGCTCGACGTGTACGAACGGATCGCCGACGGCCTTCACATGCCAGACGACGCCCGGCACCTGCTCGGGCTGGCCGCCGGTCGCGAGAAACGCTCAGGCGGTGCGGCCTTCGACCTCGCGGCATTCCCTGAAGTCGTCCGCGTCTACGCAAAGCAGAACTCCGCAGCGCACGAAATCCAGCAGCAGGCACGGGAAGCACAGGAGTTGGACGTACTCGCAGTGCGCGGACTCGGTCTGATCGGACTGAACGACAGCCTTCTGCGTGCCTGCCTGCCACGCGAGCAGGGTGGCAAGGGGCTTCGCGTGCGGGTGGCTCTGCTCGACCCCGACAGCAATGCCCTGGATCAGCGCGCCGCAGAGATCGGCGAGTCCGCCGAGGCTCTCGCCGGCGGCGTGCGACTCGCGGAGGCGCGGCTGCGGGAGCTGGCAGATACGTGCGACCTGGGCGTATGGCGGTACCGCATGCTGCCCACTTGGCGACTCATCCGCACCGACTCCACCCTGTTCGTCGGCGCCTTCGACGCAGGCTGGGAAGGCCACGAGTCGGCCACGTACAAGGTGATGCAAACCCCGCACGGCCCGCTCTTCCGGGGCTTTTCCAGGATGTTCGAGGCCGTCATCGACGGCGCGCAGCGCACGGTCTGAAGGAAAGGGAACCGCTCGTGATCGAAGCGGAGTTGAAAGCCCGCCTCCACTCACCCGAGGCGGTCATGCGGCAACTCGACGAGCTGGCGACGGCCCGCATCGAGGTATACCAGGACACCTACTACGACCGCCCCGACAGGTCCCTGGACAAGGCCGGCGAAGAACTCCGGGTCCGCACAGTGCACGGCGCGAACGGAACCCGCACAGTCCTCACATACAAAGGCGCCGCGGTCGACCAGGACTCCGGATCCAAACCCGAGCACGAGACCCACGTCGAGGACGCGGACGCGACACACGCCATCCTGCGCAGCCTCGGGCACGTGCCATTCATCGCCTTCGAAAAGCGATGCCGGAACTACGACTTCGAGGCACACGGCCGCAAGATGCTGGCCACCCTCGTCCGCGTCCCCGAGATCGACGGCACCTTCCTCGAGGTGGAAACACTCGTCAACGAGGATGACGTGACCGCCGCCCTGGACGACATCCGCGCCGTCCTCACCGACCTCGGCATCGGCCCGAAGCACCTGACACGCGAGACGTACACCGCCGCCGTCGCCGCACAACGCCGCTAACGCACACCACTCCGCCGACACCAGCTCGTGCCACAACCCATGCGCCGGCTGCCGCGAGACCCAACCTGCCCCCCAACTTGAGTGACCGGAACCCCCGATGCGACCTCCATGACCGCGTGATACAGCTGCTCGACCACGCTCAACTCCACCAGCGCCAATCCCGGCCTCCCCACACGCACCGCAACGACGCGCACAGAAAAGCCGAACACGGCCACTGTCAACCATCAGCTGGGACCAAAGTGTCAAGCATCTCCGGGGACCAGACACAAGCACCTGATCTCAGCGCGGTAGAACTTTCCCTACTTCATCAAGGCCCGCGCACGGCGCGGGCGCGCGCCGCCTCTGCGGCGCGGCCTGCCTCCTGTCTTCGCCCCGGCTGGCCGCGCCCGGCGGCGCGCTCGGCGGCTGCGGGCATGGAGTGGGAGAGACCCTCTGTGGCTGGGGCGGTCGGCTCCACGGCTTTAGGCAGCCACTTTGGGGCGAGCCTCGAAGATCATGGCCCCAACGTCGTGCTTTAACGGGCAGGTCCACAGACTGCCCGACGCGCCGGAAGCTTACGGGGCCATGATCACTCGCCCCAAAGCAGCTCCAGCCCAAAGCCGTTCCACCGACCTAAACGGGTACGCACTGCGATACTCGCTGACTACCATCAGGACGTGCTCAAACTTCTAATTGACACAAGCGTCTGGTTGGACATTGCCAAACGGCGAGACGGCCAGCGAGTCATCGTGCCTCTGCGCGTTCTCATGTTCCAGAAGAAGCTGGAGATTTTTGCCCCTCCACTTGTCCTGGACGAGTTCGAGAGGAATCGTCCTCGCGCAGAAGAGTCGGTCAGCGTTAGCATTCGTGACCGCTTCAAAGCTATCCGCCAAGACCTTCAGGAGTACGGAGACACGCAAGCTGGCGAGTGGATCGAAGAAATGGCCCATCTGATCCCACACGTCAGTGCGCGTTCGCTTCAGAACTTCTCGGAGATATCCGCACTGCTCCAAGATGCAACACGAGTCGAGCCTGATCAAAGTCACTACGAGGCTGTTGTACGGCGAGGTCTCGACAAGTCCGCACCGCTACACCTGAACAAGAACAGTGTGGCTGATGCACTACTAATCGAGCTGTACGCGACCACCGTTCGCGCAGCCGACGACGGCGACGAGCGATGCGTATTCGCGACTTCTAACTACCAAGATTTTTCCGCACCGAACGGCGACCGCCGTAAGCCCCACCCGGACCTAGCCACCTTTTTCCATGAGAACTCACACTACGCTTACGAAGTGAACGGCCTTGTAGCAATCCTCACGGAACTACTGGGCGATGAGTACACGGAACTCGCCGAGGAAGTCGACGTCGTCCAGGAAGACACCAGGTCTCTGCTCGAAATCCTGGAGGCCGAGGAAGAGTACTTCGACCGCATCTGGTATACCCGGAGCATGTCTCACCTGACCAAGAATCCGGATGCGGCGGACATTGGGAAAAGGCACGCGAACGACTAGAAAAGAAGTACGGCGCAGAAAATCTGCTGCCTGAAAGTGACTGGGAGTTCGGCTACTGGAACGGCAAGCTTGCAGCCCTGCGGTGGGTCCTAGGAAGTGAATGGGACTTCCTCGACACATAGGCAGGCTCCGGAGCCTAGGTCAAGCCGCAGGTCGCAACGCTGGTCCCTGGACGGCGGGGAGCGGGCAGTGTCAGTGTCGTGCCGTAGCTTCCATCCCATGGATATGGGAGACGTGCCGGCATGGGCCGCACTGGTCGTATCAGTCGGAGCTGTTGCCGTCAGCCTGAAAGCACGCGGCGACGGAAGTCGTGCTGCTGACGCGGCAGAGAAGTCGGTAACGGAAGCGCAGCGTTCAGCCGAGGCCTCGGAACAAGCGGTAGCGGAGGCACGCCGTTCCAGTGACGCCGCCGAACGGTCAGCAGCCGTCGCGGAGGAGACGCTAGCGGACCAGCGCCGCGAAGCAGCGGAGCGCCGAGCTGCTGAAGCGGAAGCGAATCGCCCTCGTGCGGCGCTGAAGATCGAGCATGCGAACAAGGCGAAGTGGCACCTAGTGAACTACGGTACGGCCGCAGCGGAGAATATCGTCTGCGTCGATGAAGTCGAGGCCATGATCGGGGACTGGCCTACCGGCTTGTCCCTGCCTCCAGGGGAGATTCACGACTTCATGATGGCGGGATCAATGCAGGCGTCGATCCCGTCCGTACTGCGGGTGAAGTGGGATGGGCAGGACGAGCCGGTGCCTCTTCGGGTGCCTCCTCGCGTAGGCTGATCCAAGGAGTGATCGGGCAATTCTGACATCACCATCTGACATCAACGGTGGCGAACGATGGTGCACCGATGCAGTCGCATCTGGATCGTCGCCCGACCACCGAGGCCCGTCTGGGCAGGCCGCTCCACAGGGTGATCGAACTCCTAAAGCGGTGGTCAGTCCGCCGTGGACTGTCTGTGAATAGACCCCACTCGGTCAAACGCACCTGAAATTATGAACAGGAACTCTGCTAAACAGTATGGGGTTTTGCGCCATGCTAGTAACCGAAGAAGCAGCGAAAGGTTTCACGCTTATCCCCTTCGTCGTCACACCAGGAAAGTTCCACGTCAATACGCCGCGCGCGGTGGCGCCATTTCGGTTCTTTGAGTGGAACGTCGACATACTCTCCTGCATCTAAGGTTACGTGCGATAGTTTTTCAAGACTCTTCGGCGACACCGTTGGGACCATCTTACCGTGATCAGGCGTAGCCAGAGTGAAGCTCATATTTCTTACTGGGGATGGCCCATCGTTCCGAATTGTGACGCTCATGGTTATGCCAACCAGCCGTGTTGCCACGCGAAGTTGTGCCTTCTGGTTGGCCAAGTGGCGCAAACGTTCGATCTCGTCGCGCTCTCGCTCAATTCCAAGTGCACTTTCGGCAGCGGCGGCACTTCGCTCGCCGGCCTGAGCCGCTTCTTCGGCAGCCAGTGCGCTACGTTCGCCCGCTCGGGCAGAGTACTCGGCCGCCCGCGTGCTGCGTAGTGCTAGCCAGCAAGCGAGTCCTGAAGCGAGCAAACTCAACGACGCAGTCCCACTGGCAACGTAATCACCGACCGACACGCATCCCCCTCACCTCGATGATTCACGAACAATTCCCGAATCATTGATCAGAAAACGTTCCGCGAAAACGTTCGAATCAGCCGCGCAGGTTTTGTCTCTCTGTCGTTCGTCAGCCAGTGGCTGGGCCGGCACCGTGATCGAGCGCGCCCAGCAGAGAGTTCAGGACGAAGAGGTCATGCCAGAACCGTGCCAGGTCGTGTGGGGAACCACGGGGAATAGCGGGGAACAGGACGTCAGCCGGTCAGACCCCGCAGCTGCTTCTTCACAGGTCAGCCCGGCAACCACCCGGAGAGAACCCAAGCTTCCCAAGCTCAGGGCGCTCATCCCGTTTGCAAGCACGTGGCCTCGTCCACGGTCGGGCGTCACCCCGTTCCGGCACGTTCCTTCGCTGATGCTTGCCGGGGCATCGGGCGGTCCAGGTGGACTACCACGGTGGTGTAGAAGCGGTGCACGGCGTCGTCGACGCTGCGGATGAAGCCGGATTCGGCGTTCCCGCGACTGCTTCCCATGCTTTTGAACAGGGACAGGCGGAAGCCGGTGATGTGGGTGTCGTTGCTCTTCGGGAGCATGTCCGCTGGCTCCGGGCGGAGCCGTTCCAGCGTGCCCCGCGGCCCACCGGTCTCTCCTTCGATCAGAGTTTCGATGTGGAGGTCTGCCGGGGCCTCGGCCAGGCGGCGGATGAGGCGTTTGGCCCAGGTCAACGGGTAACCCTGCTCGGGTGCGGGGATCTCGATGGAGTTGCGGAGCTTGCCGGTGCGCAGGTCGGCGCTGATCGCCAGAATTCCGGGTGCGCCCTCGATCCGGAGCTCTGCCTGAAGCCTGCCGTCGACGCAAAGCTGATCGGCCAGGAGGCTGCGGCGGGTTCTCGGATCAGCTCCACGCTTGGCGCGCTGAACAGGCAGTACCTTCTGTCCGAGTTCGCCACCGAGGCTGAGGCACATCTGACGGATGAGCCGTTCCCAGCTCTCGACCACGTCCAAGGCACGCAGATCGCCCTGACACAGAGTCTCGTCATCGATTCCGTTGCGTACGGGGACCCAGGCCGCCCCCATATTCTGAAAACCGTGGCAGCCGGAGTTCTCATGCCTCAGGTAGTACAGCAGTTCCTGGAGCAGCCAGGCATGTGCCTTGTCTCCAACGCCCTCGTGCCGGATCAGCATCTGTGCCTGGTGGGTGACTTCGGCCCAGGACAGGTGCCAGAGAGCCACCTTGTGCTTGCGCCGTCCGTCGATCTTGACGTCGACGAGCGGGCTGCCTTCCAGCGCGACGTCGTTCGACAATGTGATCACGGCCTCGTAGCCACGGCGTGCGGCGATGTCCGCGTATGCCTGCACCTGCTCAGGCTTAAGGGCGTTGCCGTTGGTCTTGGTCTCCACCAGCGCGGTCCACAGTTTGCCGGCCCGCTCGACACGGACCACCCCGTCGGGGCGTCGCGGTGTATCGCCATGCGGCAGGGAGACCTCGGTGAACGTCTCCATACGGCCCGACGGTGCTCCGAACGCCGCCGTGAGTCTCCGGCCGAACTCGGGCACCTGCGCCATCACCGACAGCAGTACCGACGTAGCGCGCATTTCCCGGTCCCGGTCGCTCTTGAGTACCGACACCGGAAAGAGTCTGGCCTGCTTCCAGGACTCATTGTCCGCCAGAGACTTCCTGGCCGCCCTGGGCACAGTGACCTTCTTCTTCGCAGTGCGAGGCCGTGCCGCCTTCTTTGGCCCCACCTCGTCGCCAGGCGAGCGGGGAGCCGGAACCAAGCCTGGCGTCACCTGCTGTTCCTGCTCAACGGCCGGAGCCGGAACAGCCGTATCAGCCTGCTCGCTGCTCTCTGTACTGCTCAGCGCTTCCTCTGTGCCCGCGTCGTCATCGATGTCGACACCGAAGTCCGCCGCCAGACCGGCCAGGCCGGTGTCGTAGCCCTGTCCGACAGCACGGAACTTCCACTCTTCCCCACGCCGGTACAACTCGCCGAAGATGATCGCGCTCACTGCGCCAGCGTCATCGATGGCGAATCTGAGAAGGCTCTCCCCGCCCCCATCGGCCAGTGTCATCTTCAGGTCTTCCAGCTCCCCGAAGCCAGCGCCCTCGTAGCGGCTCGCCGCCACGACGATCCGGTCGATGCCGGACGGGACCGCGGTCAGGTCGAAGCTGATCCGGTCCTCGTCGCCGCTCTCCGTCGGCGTCTTCCCCAGCAGTTGCACACTCCCGTCAGCGGCAACCGGGTTGTTGTAGAAGTAGAAGTCGCTGTCACTGCGCACTTTGCCGTTGGCATCCAGCAGCAGGACGGACACGTCCGCATCGCCTTCACCGGTCGGGCTGACCCAACGCAAACTCACAATCACCGAACCGACGTTCTCGCTCAGCGCCGCCAGCGCCACGTTCGAGCCCTTGATCATCTCATGCATGAAGCCCCCCAGATCTCGCAACTCGGGCACTTGGCTGCCCCCACCCAAGCCACCCACTCCGCGCCGCCGTCATGTGACGTATGGCACAACAAAGGACTGTAGTGCCCGATAACGAGACCGTGGGGGTGTCCGGAAACATCAAGCAGTGAGAACCAAGGGCCAACAGAGCAGCTCCACAAGTCCCGTTAGCCCCGATCGAGGGAACACACCGCGGACGTGGATCAAGGAGCATCGCTCAGGAACCTGCCGACGCAGCCCCGCCGCCTCACTTTCCGTCTCATCCACCTGCGTTCACGGCCGTTCAGACGAGACCCGAAGCCGTCCCAGTGCCGACGGCCAGCCGCCCATGAACCCAGGTGAACGCCCCCGAACGACGCCCGCCACCCCATCAGCACAGTTGGAAAGCGGAATGGGGAGAGAAGCCCCGGTCAGGGACCGGGGCTTCTCTCCCCATGTGTGCGCTACCGCGAAGCGAAGGTCGGCGCTGCCAGTCGCGGCTTCTGATTGCCCTTCAGGAGAGGTCAGGTTCGCTCACCGCCAAGAGGTGCCCGCGGCTGGTCGCGACACGGAGCACGTCCCGCAAGGCTTCGGTCAGCTTCGTCGTCAGAGGGCGCAGTTCCCCCAGCTCCGCATCCTCGTCGCCGAGTACTTCTAGTGCTTGCTCCAGCAGTTCGGCCGCCATCCCGAGTTGGACCGCTTCAAGGTTGTCCGCCAGGCGGGACATGTAGCCATCGCGGTCGTCGGTGCTGAGATAGCAGGGCTGGCCCTCCGGCCCCGACCACGGGAGGAGCCTTAGCTCGTTTCGGGCTGTCATCCTTGTGTCTGCCTCTCCTCGATCACGTGGTGGGTGGTGAAGACCGCGTCGACGCGGTCCCCCGGGAACACCAGAAGCGCGGCCTCAACGACCCGCCCAGCGCTGTCGGCGGCGACGCGTGTGATCGCGAGAACTGCCACGGCGGAGCTGATCCGGAGGGTCGAGACTTCGTCCGGCGTCGGGAGGCGGGCAGATACCGTCTCCCGGAACTCGGCCGGCGGGGGGCTCAGCATGGCGAACCTCGTGACTATCCCCTCGCTTGAGGTGCCGTCGCCGAGCACTGAGTTCGGCGTCAGGTCACGCGGGACGTAGAGGCGGGCCAAGCTGTGCGGCGACTCTCCCTCGTGGCTGATGCAGACGAACTCGGTCAGTGGGGTACCGTTCGGCACCCTCAACAGGGCTGTCAGATGCCCGCGCGCCCGAATCGCGGTGGTGCGGACAGTGACGCGCAGAGCCGCGTCAGCAGCGGTCCACGGGTCCAACGTGCCCCATCCGCCGACGTATGTGATCTTGCGGAGGGGACGACGAACGAAGTTCCCCTTACCGTGGATCTTCTCGACGAGGCCTTCCCCCTGAAGCACTGCGAGAGCATTCCGCAGCGTCGGCGTGCTGACCCTGTATTGACCTGCTAGCTGAGTCTCAGAGGGAAGGCGTTCGCCGGGCTTGATGCGGCCGGTCGTGATCTGGTGCCGGAGGTCATCGGCAATGCTGTGATGGCGAGAAGGCATGGACTCCATCACCGCCTTCTCAGCATCCGCACGGCGACGAGCCGGGTCCGAGTGTGCATGGTCAGCAACTCGCCCGACTCGAACAGAAGTTGCTTGGCCCCATGGGGCAATTGGAAGAGGTTGCTCACTCGGCACGCCCGGCCGCCGACCTGTATGACGTCGCCGCGCTGCACGGTGGTCGAGGTGATCTCAACGGTGGATACCAGCGCGCCGCTGGGTGCCCGTTCCCTCACCGCTTCACCTCCGCAAGCGTGGACTGGTCGAATGCCGAGTGGCAGGGGCAGTCGCATGCCTCGTAGATCACCGGAATGTCGATCGGCGCCGCGGCCGGGGAGGACTCCGCACAGGCATGGTGCGTGCCGATCCGGCATGAGGTCGATCGGTAGGAGGCAGTCTCAGCGTGCGTGATGCGAAGCCGTTGGCGAGGAGGCATCAGCGGACCCCCGCGAGGGCGGACCAGGCTTCAGCCGGCAGATGGCGAGCTACCACAATCGAGCGCTGCCGTACGCGCTTCTCCCAGGCCAGCATGTACGGACGGACGAGCGCGATGTCCTCACCCGCGAGCGAGTCCGCGCCGTCCGGGTGCCGTCCCTGGGCGGTCGTCGACCTGTCGGTGAGCGCAGGGTGTGCCAAGGCGGCTGTCGGCCGGGAGGATGTTAAGGGGCGGCGGTGCCTGCCCTTGGGGCGGTGCCGCTCCCTGGTGAGCGAGACGGCACGACGGATACGGTTGAGCAACGCTGCTCAGCTCCTTATCGCTGATGGCTCGGTCCCCCGACATCGCCCGTCGTGGGGACCGCTTTGCGTACGACCGCCCAGAGGGTGCGGCCGCTCAAGCTGGTGGCGAGAAGCCCGAATTGATCGGCCTCGGCCACCGCTTCCAGGGCCTCCCGCCATGACTCGGCGGAGAGCGATTCCGGCACCTCCGCTTCGACCGTCGTGTGTCGGGCGTGCTCCTCCACGCGCGTGGGGAGCCCGACGGCCGATAACCGGGCGGCGATGGCCGCCGCGCTAACTCCCGAAGCGGGCACAGAGCAGCCTCCGTCACCGGCGATCACTTTGAGTGAAGCTAATTAACTAGATTAGAGCTAGTGGACTAGATTTTCCATATGCCTGAGCAGCCGCCCTATCTCCGCATCGCCGACGAACTCCGGCGGCGAATCGCGGAGCACGTGTGGGAGCCGGGGGACCGTCTTCCCTCCCGTGCCCAGATCGGCCAGGAGTGCGGCGTGGGCGAGAACGTGGTGCGCCGGGCACAGGAACTGCTGATCTCCCAGGGCGTGCTGGAGGGCCGCGCCGGTTCCGGTACGTATGTCGCCGAGCCCCGACAGCGGGTGCGAGTTGTCCGTTCAGCGGCGCGCGAGCAGCCCGACGGGTCCCCGTTCCGCGCGGACATGAAGGCTGTGGGCAGGCAGGGGGACTGGGAGAGCCGGACCGACGCCAAGGTCCCGGCGCCGACGGAGATCGCGGCGCGTCTCGGTATCGCCGAGGGTGACCTATGCGTTCGTACCGCGTACGAGTTCCTCGCCGACAGCAGGCCGGTGCAGTTGTCGACGAGTTGGGAGCCGTACGACCTCACCGCCGGCACCCTCGTCGTCCTGCCCGAGGGAGGGCCGCACGCCGGAGCGGGCGTCGTGAATCGGATGGCCGAGATCGGCATCACCGTCAGCCACGCCGTGGAGCAGCCCGAGCCACGGCAAGCGACCGCCGAGGAGGCGTCACTTCTCGGCATCCAGAAGGCCGCCCTGGTCACGCACATCCGCCGGACGTACTACAGCGACCAGGGACGGCCCGTGGAGACGGCGGACATCGTGGTGCCCGCCGCTCACTGCGAGATCGTCTACGAGATCCCGATCAACCGTTAGTCGTCGGCGAACCCGCCGCCCGATGGATCTCCGAATGCGGTGGGTCGCCCGTGCTCAATCCGTGCCCGATCGAGCGGGAAACCACGGGGACACACGGCGCCGAGCGTGCACCGCTCAGCGTAACGGCCCCCGACCATGTGACCTGGTCAGGGCCGTTGCGTACTGCGGTGGGTGTGGGATTTGAACCCACGGTGACTCGCGCCACGACGGTTTTCTAAGATCACCTACGGCTCGGCTCGCAGGTGGAGGGCGCCCAACGCACGTCCAGCAACCCTCTTTCGGCCAACTCGACGCTGCGGAGCGTACAGAAATCCAAGCCTGGGTATTCATGTCGTCGCACGGAAGGCGATCTGCAGCCTGGGGGGCTTCAATGCGTGTTTCCGAGTACTACAAGCTGGGTCGAACGCAGCCAACTCTCGACTTTGTCGATGTTGACGTAGAAAAAGACACCCCCGTCTACATTGATCCGAGCACACTAAAAAATCTTCCGGACGAGTGGTCAAGCCAGTGTCACACGATGCTTTCGACGTTCTTTCATAGTGTTGTCGATGCAATCAACCACGGCGACCCAGGGCGACTGCGTGAACTCCTAGTTCGCCTGCAAGAGCCTAATGAAACTCACTTCGGATTATCTAAGGGAAAGTCGCGCGGTCGAGGCCTGGGCCCCTACCTTGTGCAACGCATTTCCAAGAACCTCGTAGTTAGTGCAGCAGCACAAACCGGTCTGCTTGAGGACCTGGAAGACACAGCACTTTTTATAGAAGGTATTGGCAAAGACATCATTTCGGACGTGACCACGAATATCATTCGCGGGATGCTTATCTCCTATGCGCAGTCAATGGCATCCATGTACGGAATGGAACTTCAGGAGGGAATCTACAGCGGGCTCGTCTGGAACCCTTCGACCTGCGAATGGGAGGAGGGTAATACGAGGATGTTGGTGCCGCTAGGAAATCCACTCCTGCTGGTGCCGAAGGTGGTCGTCCGTCATGATCTTCATTTGACTAAAGAGGATTACTTCCGAAACCATCTCGCTCCTACGCTTCAAGATGAGGAGCTCGACAAGCCAGGCGGCAAGCTCGTCCAAACGGCCAAGAGTGGGCGAAAATTTGTAACCAAGATAGACATTGAGAAAGAGTACGGCGGCGACAAAGACAAGATGGTCGACCTGAGCGTGACCCGGCCTGAAGTATTCCGCGCCTACAAGGAAGAGAAGCGCAAGAAGCCATCGAACCCCCTGGATCATGACGAGCTAAGCCAGGCGACCGGGACTAAGCCTGTTAGTTACCGGAGTCTTCTTAAAGCGGTCCTAGACACACCGCCAGGCTCCGAGCATGCCACCGCATATCACCACGGTGTTCACGCACTCCTAAGTGCGATCTTCTATCCGTGGCTGACATACCCTGTTGTTGAGCACCCCTTGGACCAGTCCAGAAAAAGAGTCGACATCACGTACACGAACAGCGCGACCGATGGGTTCTTCGGTTGGGTGACGCGACAGGGCCATCCGAGTTCACATATATTCGTCGAGTGCAAGAATTACAATTCTGAACTCGGAAATCCAGAGTTGGATCAGCTATGCGGAAGATTCTCGCCCCTACGCGGAAAGGTCGGGCTGTTACTGTGCAGGTCTCTCTCTGATAAGGAAAACTTCCTGCAGCGCTGCCGAGACGCAGCGCTCAGTCGACACGAATTCGTTCTCCTCCTAGACGACGGCGACCTTTCAGCCCTCGTTGATGAGGTCGTGTTAGCGCACACTCCGTTCGACCCGACCGAGAACGACGAAGACGAGCAGGAAAGGCCCTACCCAGGTGAGTTCCGGCTCCTGTTCGAGCGGTTCCGCAAGCTCGTCAGCTGATCCATGGCGACGGGTGCCTAGTGTGATCAGGCGTTGAGGGCCTTCCACCGGGAGAGCAGCGATGAGTGTCTAACTGCGTGACAACGCCGACGTACAGCGGCGGACAACCGCGCACACCTGCGCACCAATCACAGCAGGTGAGAGGCACACCAGCCCAAGGTCGACCGCCCACCCAAGTTGCTTCGGGACGAAGAAGTCATTGAGCCTTTTCAGCGCAGGCACTGATCGGGTGACGAGGTCGCAGGGCGCAACGCACAAGGCTCCCGTGCCGTTGAGTGAGGTGTTCGAAGTCTCAACCCACCGGCACAGGAGCCCTGTTGGTTCCCCATCCTGCCGCACTCGACCTCCCGCATGCGCTGGTCGAGTGGGCCACCATGCTCATCGTCACCCGCGAGGGTGACCGCCGCTGCAAGCTACCGCCGCACCAGCGTGCGCTGGTCGCCCTGGTGTACCTGCGCAGGCACGATACCCTCGCGCAGATCGCGGCGGCCACACGACCTGACGGCGGCCCGCACCCACCGGATCATCCGGATCTGCGAACGCCAAGGCATCCCGATCCTCGCCAACCGGGCCTACATGGGAGCCGGCCCGTGGGTGACGACACCTCACCGGCGGCCACCGGGCCGTGGCCTCACACCCACCCAGAAGACCGTCAACCGTGCGCTGTCCGCCGCCCGGGCACCGGTCGAACGCGGCGTCGCACGACTGAAGTCATGGCGGATCTTGCGCAAAGCCCGATGCAGCCCGAATCGAATGTCGTCAATCTCCGCCGCCCTCCTCACCCTGGAGCGGCAACGCTGAAAGGGCTCATTGTCGAAAGAGCCACTGCACGCTGCCGCCATCGCAACTTACTCCACAGACGCCTTCGAGGAGCGTGGCTAGGGCCGGTTGGTGGGTACCGTGGCACACGCGCGCCTGATCGGTCGGCGCACCCGCCATCGTGGCTGACTGTCGTCGGCTGAGGCTCAGACGACCCCAAGGCTGGCGTCCGCTCAAGGTGCGTCGGGGGCTTGCCAGTTGCGTGCCAGATCCTGCGGGGACTCGCCGAGGGGCAGAGAAGACTCAGCCACCGATCACCAGGGCTGGTACACCGCTCCGCCGCAGGTCGGTGTCGTAGTCGCCCCTCGAAGACCCAGGCTCCGCGAGCTGAGAGTCTTGCGAGTACGCAATAGCTGGCCATGCGCAGCTACGGTTGGCCAACTGGCGATCGTTCCATCCGGTTGGGTTCGCGAATAGAAGCCATGCAACCGACTGGGCGCTTGGACGGTCCTGTGCCGTGTGAAACCTAACCTGTCTCCGCGCCGGGGCCTGCGTCTTTGGCCCGTCGGCCCAGTCCTCATCCTGGCCTTCATCACCGCCATCGCTGTTGCCGGCGCAGTGTTCTTCACAGCATGGGACCTGCTCGGCGTCCAAGGCCTCAAGCCCGAACGTCGGGTCGATTCCAAGACTCTTTTCGACCTGGTCAAGCTCTCCTTCGGCGTCGTCGCTGGGGCCGGTGCTCTGGTCGCTCTGATCGTGGCCTATCGGCGTCAGCGTGTCGACGAGGATGCTGCGCTGCGGGAAGCCACCCGCCTGCACACCGAGCGTTTCACCACCGCGGTATCCCAGCTAGGTGAGGAGTCCGCTGCGGTGCGCCTGGGCGGGGTGCACGCTCTGGCTGGTCTTGCTGACGACGCGCCGACCCGCGATCTGCGCCAGACCTGTATCGATGTCTTGTGCGCCTACCTCCGACTTCCTTATACGGCCGAGGCCAGCATCCCTGCCGACGACGCCGAAGCCCGGCACGCCTATCTGGCTCTGCGTGAAGTACGACATACCATCATCCGACTCATCCGAGATCACCTGCGCCTGACACCCGACCATCCGCGCTCCTGGCAAGGGCATGATTTCGACTTCAGCAACGTTGTCTTCGACGGCGGCGACTGGACCCGAGCGCGGTTCTCTGGCGGCCACGTCGCCTTCGATGGCGCACGGTTCTGCGGGGGCGACGTCTCCTTCGGAGGTGCGGAGTTCTCAGGTGGGCAGGTCTCCTTCGGCGCTGCCGAGTTCGTAGACGGCCACGTCCACTTCATGTTCGCGGAGTTTTCCGGCGGTGAGGTCATCTTCGAGGAGGCGCAATTCTCCGGCGGCCAGGTGTCCTTCACAGGAGCACAATTCTCGGGCGGCCAAATCTTCTTCGACACCGCAGAGTTCTCAGGTTGCGATGTCTCCTTCAACGCCGCGGCGTTCGCCAACGGAAAGATCACCTTCGTCTCTGATTTTTCCGGCGGAAAGGTGTCTTTCAACCACGCCCAGTTCTCGGGCTGCGAGGTCTCCTTCGACCGCTCGGAGTTCACCGGATGCGAGGTTTCCTTCGACGGCACGGCGTTCTCTGGTGGCACGATTGACCTTCGACAGGCGGTGGGGAACGCGCCTGAGGGTTTGCCACCAACAGACGTAAGACCACTTCCGTCGAGCCTGCTGCTGCCTGAGCGCTGGCATCAGCCCGCTGTCTGAAGGGTGTCCGGCCAAGCTGGGAGGGGTAATGCCTGATTCGCTCAACCAGAAGCACAAGCCGCTCTCCGGTCCCTGCGCCGCGCCTACCTCAAAGTTCAGTGGCACACGGCAGGCGGACACTCTCCCGAGTCCGAGCCCCTCTGGGACTCTGTCAGCGTTGACGTTTCGGGCAACTACACCCAGCGGGAAAGGTGCGACTGTATCGAACCCCGACGAGCGCAGTGAGGGTGAATAAGGCCCCATGCACACCAGGGCATAGACGAGGGGCCCGCTAAATCAGGCCGATGATGCGAGCCGCACCACAAGCGCACCAGAAGAAGCGAGGAACAGCGGGGAATCACGGGGAGAGCGGTCCTGTCTAACGACGCCACGACCCGACCGTTCGCCCTGGCCAGCGCCCGAACCGCCACAAATGACCGCAGCTTCCCAAGCTGATGTCACGCAGTTGCCCAGGCCAGGCATGCTCCGTCGGCGTCGACCAGTAGCCTGCGACGATCAGCCGTGGCACGCCTGGAGGCTTCGTGGAACGTACTGCCCTCGTCAGTCCTGACCGGTTGTGGTCGGCGCAGGAGGTCTTGGTGCGTCCGAGCCCTGTCCCAGCGGGAGCAGGGGTCTACGGGTGGTACTTCGAGCAGCCGCCCTACCCGGACTTGGATGCCGGGCGTCTGCTCTATGCCGGCATAGCCCCGCGGTACATGGCGAACCGGACCAGCACCCAGAACCTGCGCAAGCGGGTGCGCTACCACTGCCGGGGCAACGCGGCCGGCTCGACGCTGAGACTCACCCTCGGTTGTCTCCTCGGACTTGACTTGCGCCGCGTGGGCAGCGGCAAGCGGATGACTTTCGGCAAGGCCGGTGAAGCCACCCTGAGTCAGTGGATGGCGGACAGCGCGAGGGTGTGCTGGATCGAGCATGACGAACCGTGGGCCCTGGAGTCACAGCTCATCTCCCAACTCGACCTCCCGCTGAACCTCGACCAGAACCGCCACAACGCGTTCCACAGCCGGTTGAAGGAACTGCGGGCCCAAGCACGCCAGCGAGCCCGGGAGTTGCCCATCAGCGCGTAGGCGTCGGATGGACCGATGGCCCGTTGTCTGGGCCGTCTCTGGACCGTCCGAGGCCGCTCAACAGTGGCCGAGGACGACCAACGACGACCACCAGGCGCACAGGTGCACCTGCACCACCCCTGATCAGGGAAAACGCAGGTCCCCGAGATCCCCGACAAGACTCAGGGCAAGAAGAAGTAACCTGGCCCGATCAGCCCCCTACCTGCGGCTTTCCGCTGGTAGGGGGCCTTTTGGTGGGCGCGGGCCGTCTCTAGTGCTTCGACCGCATAGGTTCGCCGGGTTGGGCGATCAAGGCCATGAAGACGAGCGATCGGCCTCCCCATCAATTGCCTTGCCTGCTACGGACCTTGGCGTGTTCGCATTGTCGGCACGGCACTAGAGTGAGACGGTGACCTCTCTGCCGGAAGACCCGTCTTCGCTGATCAGCGAAGACGGCCGCGACACGGCCGTGCAGCGCCTGCAGGAGGCGTACGCCGAAGGGCACATCTCACACGAGGAGATGGACGAACGCCTCCACCAGGTCCTCACCGCCAAGACGCACAGCGAGCTCGTGCCGGCTCTGGCCTCGCTCCCGGAGAAGAATGCGGGTACCACGTCCACGATTGCCGCCGCCGGCGGACGGATCAAGCGGCGAGGCGCATGGCGGGTACCTCGCATCCTCAAGGTCGAGTCCGCATACGGAAGGGTGCACCTCGACCTGTCCCGCGCGGTCATCGAGCATCCGGCAGTCGACATCGAGCTGCAACTCGGCACCGGCAGGGCAAAGATCACGGTGCCTCGCGACGCGGTCGTCGACTTCGAGGAGCTGCGCACCGGGTGGAAGGACACGCTCTACAAGCCCCCACGCCGCTCCTCGTCCGGCGGGCCGACGATCCGGATTTCCGGGACCATGGGGTTCGGACGGTTGAAGATCCGCCACGCGCGGCGTTGAGGCCCCATCCGGCGCCGGCACCACCTGTCCGTCACTTCTTCGTCCCCGCTCGACTGCTGATGCTGTGACCTCATTGGGTCGCCAGGTTGGCTCAGTGTCAGGCGGCCGGGTGGGTGGTCATGGCTTCCCCCCTCTGGTGGGGAGCAGAGGGGGGCGGAAAAGGGCCGTCAGCCCTGGGTGCCGTCCTGGTTGACGGGGTACAGGCCGAGCACGCCCTGCGGGTCGGAGGGGTTCACGCCCTTGACGTCGCCGACATAGAGGTTGATGCGGGCCTTGTAGCGGTCGAGGGCGGTGCGGTTGCTCATGAACTCGCCGAGACCGAGCGGGTTCATGTTCTCGTAGTCGAAGATGCCCTTGCGGCCCGCCGGCGCGGCGACGTCGGTGCGGGCGCTCCAGGTGTCGATGGAGTTCTGTTGGGCTTCCTTGGACAGCAGCCAGCTCATGTAGAACTTGGCGGCGGCCTTGTGCGGGGCGTTCTTGAGGATGGCGCCGGTCTGCGGCCAGGCGACCCACGGCGACTTCTTCGGCAGGGTGGTCTCAGCGACGCCCGGGGCGCCTCCGGTTGTGCCGAAGCTCGCCACGTAGTTATCGGAGCCGACCAGGTCGGCGGAGTCCTGGGTGCCGCGGACGAACTTCGGGTTCTGGGCGAGCAGCTTCTTCAGGTAGTCGAAGCCGTACTTGTCGGTGAGCTGTTTGAAGTAGTAGAGGACGGCGTCGTCGTCGTTCGGGTAGGTGAAGACGAGCTTGTTCTTGAACTCGGGCTTGAGGAAGTCCTTGGCCTCGACGGGCGCGTCGTCGCCGAGCTTGGTGGCCGTGACGTTGGAGAAGGCGAAGAAGAACAGGCCGGTGTAGTAGCCGTCCTTGTCCTTGATCTGGTCGAAGACCTTGTCCCAGCCGACCGGCTTGTACTTCTGCAGCACTCCTTCCTTCTTCCAGCGCGGGAAGTCGTCGACGGTCTGGAGGTGGACGACGTCGGCAACCACGTGGTGCTCGGCGATCTGGTTGTCGACGCGGGCGTCGTGGTTCTTGCTGAAGTCGACGACGATGTCGACCTTCATCTTGGGGAACTTCTTGACGAACGCGTCCTTGAGGTAGTCCGCCTGGCCCGGCTTGTCACCGCCGGCGTAGACGACCAGGCGGCCGCCCTCGGCCACGGCTTCCTTGTACAGCTTCTGCAGCTGGTCTTCTTCGCTCGTGTGCTTGGGGGCGGGTTTCGGGGAAGGGGTGGCGGCGGCGATGGTGGCACCGCTTGCGGCCAGGACGCCCAGGGCGACGGCGACGGCCCATGCCTTGTGGGGGGACTTCACACTCGACTCCTTCGTGGTGGGGCAAGAAGGGGAAGCTTGATACTTCAAGCACCTGATTTCACCCTAGGACAGGTATTGCAAATCTGCAAGAAATTGCGGTGAGCGCCTGAATGGTCATGCAGGGTAGCCAGGGAGGCTGGGAGTCCGGCGGGCTCGCCTCTGCCTCTGCCTCTGGAGGGAGGTCAGCGGCGCCAGGGGAGGTCGGCGGGGAAGGCCGGGCGGTCCGGGCCCGTGAGGCCGTTGAGGATGATCTCGCACGCTTCACCGAAGGCGCGCGCCTGCTCAGGCGTCAGCCGGTCGAAGACGGCAGCCCGAACGGTGGCGACGTGACTGGGGGCGGCCTGCTCAAGGGCGGTCAGCCCCTCCTCCGTCAGCACAGCGAGCTGGGCCCGCCCGTCCCCCGGCGCGTCCTCGCGGCGCACCCAGCCGCGCTCCTCCATGCGGCTGACGGTGTAGGAGAGCCGTGTCCGGGCGATCTTCAGCTGTTCGGCGAGGTCTGTCATGCGCAGCCGTCGCTCGGGGGCCTCCGAGAGGAACACCATCACCGAGTAGTACAGGTGGCTGAGGTCGGCCTTGTGTCGCAGTTGCTGGTCGAGGACGTCCTCCAGTACCAGGCTGAGGTCGCGGTAGGCGCGCCAGGCGCGCTGCTCCTCGGGGGAGAGCCAACGGGGTTCCATGGATCGCACTCTAGTGAGAGCTCCTTCGCGGGCCGTCGCTCCGACGGGGTTCCGGGGGGCCTGATAGCACCGGCATTCAGGTGGTTATCCGTACTGGATGAGGCGAGTCGGCGACTAGCGCGCGGCTTTGAGAGGCAGGCGGTGCCTACTGGGTGCTGCTGCCATCACCCGGCAAGGGCCCTACGCGGGAATCTCGAAGCGTGGAGAACGGCCGCCTTCGCTGTCCCGGGAAGAACCGCAGATCAGCAGGTCGGGTGACCGGCGAGGTTAAACGTCAAGCTCAGGCTGCGGTCTTGAGAGGACGTCCGCCCCAGCGGATGCGTTTCTCACTGCGGATGCGGGCGCGTTCTCGGCGTTCGGCGGCCAGGACATCGCGGTGGCGGACGTTGGCATTACGCCACCGCAGGTAGGCGTGCAGGGCCCGGGTCTGGACGGTGTGGTTGGGGTGGTCGGAGTTGGCGATGGTGAACTGTCTCAGTGGTCCGAAGTGGGCCTCGATCGGGTTGGCCCAGGAGGCGTAGGTCGGGGTGAAGCACAACTCGACCTTGTTCTTCTTCGCCCAGCGGCGGATGTCGGTGCCCTTGTGGGCGGACAGGTTGTCCAGGATTACGTAGATCGGGGCGCCGTCAGGTCGGACGGCGCGGATCGACTTCAGCGCGGCGAGCGTGCTGGCGGCGCCCTTCTTGCCGCGGTTGACGCCCCATAGGGTGTCGTCACCGACCGAGTAGCAGCCGTGAAAGTAGCGCACCCCGTGGGTGCGGTGATAGGTGGCGGCACCCGGTCGGGGTGGCCCTGCCCGGCCCAGCCCGAGCCCGCAGTGGGCCGGATCCCGAGCGGACCGAACTCGTCAAACGCGAAGACCCGGTCCGGGAAGCGGTCCAGGACCTCTTCGAGCCGGTCCTGCTTCGCCTCCCGCTCGGGGTCCGGGGACTCCTTCCATGTCTTGGTGCGCTGGAAGGTGACGCCGCGGCGGGCGAGCAGGCCGCGTAACGCCTCGCGGCCAATGCGGATCACACGGCCGTGGACTTTGCGCAGGTAGGCGACGAGTTTGCGCAGTGACCAGCGGGTGAACGGCTGGCCGAGTTTGGTGGGGGGCCGTGGCCGTCTGGACGACGAAGTCCTCGTCGTCACGGTTGAGCAGGCGGGGACGGCCTCCCGCCCACTGAGGGTCCAGGCAGGCCAGGCCGATCTCGTTGAACCGGTGGATCACATCCCGGACGGTGTCTTCATCGGCCTGCACCAGCTGGGCGATCACCGGTACCCGGTTCCCGCCGGCCGAGGCCAGCAGCATCATCGCCCGCCGGTAGCGCACCGTGCTCGTGCTGCCCCGGCGCACGATCTGCTGCAGCTTCTGCCCCTCCTGGTCGGTCAGTCTGCGTACACGGACGGGCTCAGCCACCGCGCCTCCAACGGTCGGATCGGACGTCACCGCACATCCAACCGCCACGACCACCAAACCGGCGAACCTATGCGGTCACAGCACTAGACGTGAGCCGTGCCGTCAGGCCGTGCTCGGTGCGGTCCGTGCGGAAGCCAATACCCCGATCTTGTCGATGCGGTGTTCGGGGTTCCCTCTGTCGTCGCGCCAGTAGTTTCCGGCCGCGTTGTCCTCGGGTGTGGCGCAGGTGGAGATGGTGATCATGGCCTGGGTGGGGCGCTTGCCCGGGAAGCCCGGCACCGCCGCCCGCTGTTCGGCGAGTGAGCTCGCGGAGCGGAAGGAGGTCTCCCGGGTGTCGGTTATCTCGTACTCATACACCGTGCCGCCCGACGTGACGAGAACCCGGTCGCCCTCGTCGAGGGTCGGGAGGTCGCGCAGAGGGCCTCCGGCGGAGAGGCGGTGGGCCGTGACGAGGTAGTTGCCGACCTCGCCGGGGCCGACACCGCCACGGCTGCCGTACGGGCTGGCGCCGACACCGCGGTTCTGTATTCGTGTGCCCGGCCAGTCGTCCGTCGTTCCCTCGTACGGGACCACACGCAGGTTCTTGAGACCGATCGCCGGGATGGTGATCCAGGCGATCTGGCCCTGGGCGCTGGTTCTGCGAGGGGTCGGCTGTGCCGGCGTCGGGGCCGTCGTGTCCGAGGGGGTTTCCCGTACGGGTCCGGCGCGGCCGGTCGCCGGGGCCGCCGCGCCCGGAGCCGTCGCGGACTCGCCGGCTGCCCTGCCGCCGGTGGAGCAGCCGAAGAGCGCGGCTATGGCGGCGCTGGCAAGTATGGCGGGGAGGGCTCGGGAACGGTGCATGGCACTCGGATTCGGTAGCTGGGTCGCGTCGCGGCACCATGCGCGAGGCTGGGCGCTTCGAGGGGGAAACGACGAGAGTCGACCAGGTGTTCCCATGCCCGCGTTCGCTCCGCCCGGCACCGTTCAGGCGATCGGCATCCTCGACCGAGCCGGCACACCGCAACCAGCGGGGTGTCCGGCCCGGATCCGCGCACCGTGAGCACATCCTGAATCAGGGCATCGTATGGTCTACCCGCCACCGCATTACGCCCACGGTCGGGCTGCGAGACCTGCTGCTCACAAAATCGGCGGCGGACCGAGCCGGGTGCTGAAAGGCTGGCTCGCATGCTCTTGACCGGCCTTGAAGGGGACTCGTACCTGGAGATCGGCGGCCGACAGGTAGCCGAGGTGGAATGAGGACTGGAGTGGGATCCGGGCCATCATCGACACTGTCGTTACCGCCTTCCAATGAAGTGTTCGCGTCAGAGCGGTCGGGCGCTGGGAGGCGCTTGAACAGGGGCGTACGTTGCGGTTCTGGAGCGGCGCCCGATGAGTCGGGGCTCGGGGTCAGCTCAGGGCCTTGCCCACCTCGTAGATAGTGGGGCGATCTTCGGGAGCGTGGCTGAGCATCGAGTCGATCAGCTCACCCAGCTCACCAGGCGCCTTCACAGGTCGACGCCGACCGTCCGCCACGGCCTCTCGCTGCACGGGGCGTGGAGCGTCGTCGGGGTACTCGACCGCCCGCCAGCCGGTGGCGGAGATGAGCAGGGAGGCGCCGAGTGCGTAGATGTCGGCTTCCTGCGTCGGCTCGGCTTCCCCGGTGGCGAGGACGCTGCGTGCGATCTCTGGTGCTTCGTAGTGGACGAGGCAGCTGCGGAACGGGAAGTCGTAGCCCTCGGGGACGTGTCCGCCTTCGGGTAAGGGCGAGGTCGATGAGGTGTGTCCGTTCGGGTCCGATGATGAAGTGGGCGGGCTGCACGTCACCGTGTGCCCAGCCTTTGGCGTGGAGTTCGGCCAGCGCTTCGACGCATGCCAGGGCCACGCTGGTGTGCGGTTCGGTGGACGGGTCGGCTTGCGCATTCCAGGGAACATGCTCGGGCTTGCCCGGCGGTCTTGGGAGACGCCCCAGGCTCTCGTCGTCGCCGAGCAGGAGGTACCTCAAGAGCCGGAGCCGGAGAAGCAGACACCCGCGTCTCTGCCGGGGCCGGGTGTGGACAGCATCCTGGCGTTGGCCACACAAGCAAGCCTCAGCACAGCGACACTTGAAGCGTTCCGGTCGTCCATTGAGGACTACTGGCGACGAGACGACCAGCACGGCGGCGAGGCTCTACGGCCGGCCATCGTCGGACAGCTCCGGTACGTCGTCGGACTCCTGAAGGAAAGCCGACCACCGGCCATCCAGAACGGACTGTTCGGAATCGCGGCAGAGTTGGCACGGCTCACCGGCTGGACCTACTTCGACGCCCGCCAGTACAACCAGGCCCGCGCGTACTTCACCGAGGCTCTGCGACTGGCCAAGGAAATCGACGACCGGCAGTTCATGGCCAACGTCCTCGCGTGCATGAGCTTGCAGGCCACCTACCAGGACAAGCCCGCAGACTCTCTGGCACTCGTGACCGCCGCCCAGGACCAGGCCCGCTCAGCCCTCGGCACCACGCCACGCGTCCTGTCGATGCTGTCCATGCGTGAAGCCTTCGCCCACGCCACCCTCGGCAACCAGACGGCCACTCACCGGGCGATCGGGGAAGCGCACCGCCATTTCGAGCAGATTCAAGCGGGCGACCCGGACCCGTCATGGGTGACCTACTTCGACGAGCCGAAGCTCATCGTGGACACGGGCATTGCCCACGGCCGACTGGGCGAAGCAGCGACCGCCGAACCCTTGATCGCGGATGCCTTGCGGCGGGAGGACCACACCAACCAGCGAGGCCGCGCGTTTCACGCGTTCTGGCTGGCTCGCACGCGGCTGGACCAGGGCAAGCTTGATCACGCGTGCAACACCGCCACGCAAGCTCTGAAACCCGCGTCGGCGGTTGCCTCCGAGCGCGTGTCAGGTCATCTCAGGGAGTTCTACGACCAGCTGGCCCCGCACAGGCGAGAGCCCGCGGCCCTGGCATTCGAGGCACGGCTACGGGAACTCCTCCCACCGGTCAGCGGATCGCTTCGTCCATGAGCAGGTACAGCAGACCGACCAGCGATCCACTGCTGACGATCTCGCGGCGGTCGATCATCCCCCGCACCTCCGAGAGCGGGATCCACTCGATACGGTCGGACTCGTTCTTCTCCGTGGGCGGCCCGGCGTAGGTCGCGCCGTCCACGCGGAAGACATGGTGCTGCGAGTCGGTGATGCCGTTGGCCGGCTCGGCGTAGATCAGGGGCTTGACGGGGCCGGGGCGCCAGCCCGTCTCCTCCAGCACTTCGCGGGCCGCCGCCTCCTCCGGGGACTCACCCTCCTCGACCAGGCCCATGGGCAACTCCCAGGCCCACGAGTCCGTGATGAAGCGGTGCCGCCACATCATCAAGACCTCGCGGCGATCATTGACCACCGCAGCCACGGCCAGGTGCCGGAGGCGAACAACGTGGTACTCCCACCTGCGCCCGTCAGGCTGCTGGACATCGACCAGGCACAGGTTTACCCACTTGTTGGTATAGATCTGTCGCTCACCGTGGGTCTTCCACTCCATACCTGCGGCCCCTCTCGATCGGTCCCCAGGATCTCAGACCGGTTGAGGGGTGGACGCAGGCTCGGTGGATTTCGCGTCAGATTGACGAGATAGAGGCTCAAGCCGCAACCCCGGCCAGGCGATGGAACGCCTGGATGGTGGTGGGGTGGGCCAGCTCGTCCAGCAGGTGGCGCAGTGCCCTACCGGGTCGAGGGTGCAGGTGGCTGCACCCCGAAAGGGCTGCCCTCCCCCTCTCCGTCAGCCGTATGGCGGCGGTCCTCGCGGCAGTGGACGCGGAGCAGAAGGAGGATTCGGATAAGAGCGACTCAAGGGCGAATACAGGCAAGTTGGCGAAAGGTGAAACCCATGCCGAAGTACCTCTTCAAGGTCAAGTTGACCGTGGATGGACTGCAAGGCCTGCTCAAAGAGGGTGCCGCCGCGCGCCGCGAGGTCGTCGAGCGCATGGTCCAGAGCCTGGACGGTCGGCTCGAGTCGATGTACTGGGCCTTCGGCGAGGACGACGTCTACGTCACCGTGGAGTTCCCGGGCAACACCTCCGCCGCGGCCATGGGTCTGGTCACGTCGGCGGCCGGCGGCGTTCGCACGAGTACGGTCGTGCTGCTGACACCCGAGGAGATCGACGAGGCGGTCCGTCAGAGGGTGGAGTACCGGGCACCCGGCGCCTGACGAGCCAGTAGAGAACGGGGTCCCCGCCCCGGCCCACATGGTGTGATGACCCCCGTGGGCCACGCCGCGCCACGCCGCAGAAGAGACCAACCGCCGCATGCTCCGGGCCCGGGATGCCCTGGACCGCCCCTACGCGCGGCCGTTGGACATCCCGGCCCTGGCCCGCCGCACGTCGGTCAGTGGGGCTCCGCCGCAGCTCCTCCTGGACCCTGGACCCCTTGGACCGGACCTGGAGGGCAACGCCGACGTCGACCTGGGCTTCATGGCGCTGCGGGGCAGGGCGGCAAGTTCACCGAGGAGCCCACCGAGCGGCCGTACGGAATCGACTGCGGTCTGCGCGACTCCTTCGGCAACAGCATCCGCTTCACCCAGCCGAAGGCCTGAGCGAACCGTCCGGTCGGGAGTCGAGTCCGGTCGGTTCGGCCCGCGGAGCGCCGCGGGCCGGGTCTGGTGCGATGACTGGCCGTCAGATCGACAGCGGCACCTTGTGGACCTCGTCCGCCTTGTGCCCCGCACGTTCGTGGACGCGCTGGACCGCGTCGGCCGAGGGGGCCTCGGAGAGGCAGTAGACGATTCCGGACTCGGGGTCCGCCCAGGCGCGCTCGAAGTGCACGCCCTCTTCCTTCTCTATGGCGAGGTCGGCGTCGTGCGCCGCCCTCAGCTGCTCGGGCGTGATGCCCTCGAACCCGTGGTGGACGTCCATGAACTGAGCCATGCCTCGCACCTCCTTGTTCTTCCGAACTTGTTGTCCCGAGTGCGCGAGCGTGCTCGCCGGTCGCCGGTTCTCCTTTCAGGGTGCGCCGGTACGGCAGCCGGGGCTACCCAGGGCCACCCGCACCGACGAAGGGCCCCGGTATCCACACCGGGGCCCTTCACCGTCGTACGGGATTCTCCGCGTCGTCAGCCGCACTGGCACGGATTGCCCGACTGGCACCCGCAGCCGCACCCCGAGCCGCAGCCGCACGCGCCGAAGAGCGGGAGGCTCCTGATCTCGGCGGGCTGCTCGGTCGGGCGTTCCTGCGTGGGGTCGGGCGTGGTGCTGGGGATGCTGGGGGATTCGGCCATGGTCCCTCCTCAAGGCTGGTGCCTGTGCCCAGGTACCTGTGCCCATTGGATGCCCGCCCGGCTGGGCGCATCAACGGCGCACTGTGGCTCGCACGCGCCCCGAACAGGACCCAACAGGCCCCCGCACTCCCCAGTAAGGAATCAGGCCCCGTCCGCCCCCGCCACCGGCTGGATCTCCTGCTGGGCGTCCGCCTGGAGCTCGTCCGCGTGCTCGCCCGTCACCAGGTACACCACCCGCTTGGCGACCGACACGGCGTGGTCGGCGTACCGCTCGTAGTAGCGGCCGAGCAGCGTGACGTCGACGGCCGTCTCGATGCCGTGCTTCCAGCGGTCGTCCATCAGGTGCTGGAAGAGGGTGCGGTGCAGCAGGTCCATATCGTCGTCGTCCTGCTCCAGCTGGAGCGCCAGGTCGACGTCCTTCGTGACGATCACTTCGGCCGCCTTCGCCATCAGGCGCTGCGCGAGCTGGCCCATCTCCAGGATCGTCGCGTGCAGGTCGTGCGGGATCGCGCGCTCGGGGAAGCGCAGGCGCGCGAGCTTCGCCACGTGCTGGGCCAGGTCGCCGGAGCGCTCCAGGTCGGCCGACATCCGCAGTGAGGTGACGACGATCCGCAGATCCGTCGCCACCGGCTGCTGGCGGGCCAGCAGGGCTATCGCCCGGGCCTCCAGTTCGTGCTGGAGATCGTCGACCTTCTGGTCGGCCTCGATCACGCTCTCGGCCAGCTTCAGGTCGGAGTCGAGGATCGCCGTCGTGGCGCGCCCGATCGCCGACCCGACCAGCCGGGCCATCTCCACCAGACCGTCGCCGATCGAATCAAGTTCCTCGTGGTACGCGTCCCGCATCAGGTTCCCTCTCGTACGTGTGCCTACGCTGTGCAACACCGGCTGTGCGAAGCCGACCGATACCGGCCGTGCAAACCGGTCCCTCGCACCCCACGCTCCCACGTTCCGCCCGCTACGCGTCGGTTTCCGTCACCTCAAATGAACCATCACTGGCTCCAAGGTGAACTCTGGGCGACGAGTGTTCGAGCTCGCACTCGGATGGCTGTGGCCGGCGGCTGTCTCGTGCCTAACCTGGGTGCATGGACGTGAACGCGGCGGTCGCCGCAGCGGCAGCGATCGCCGGTGTACTCACCGGCGTGATCGCCATGCTGGCGTTCCGTTGGAGCGAGCGGGAGCAGAAGCGCCCCACTCGCACCTCCCTCCACACGGACCCGGTGCTTCCACCGGGCGTGGACACCGTCCTGTCCGTGCTCCGGTCGTCGGCCGTCGTACTCGACGAGGCGGACGCCGTCGTCAAGGCCAGCTCCGCCGCGTACGCCCTCGGACTGGTCCGCGGCGGCAAGCTCTCCATCGAGCCCATGCTCCGGATGGCCCGGGACACCAGACGGGACGGAGAGATACGGCAGGTCGAACTGGACCTGCCCAGGCGAGGGAGCGGACGCGGAGAGGCCCTCGCCGTTTCCGCGCGCGTCGCGCCCCTCGGCTCCCGGCTGGTGCTGCTCCTCGTCGAGGACCTCACCGAAGCCCGGCGCATCGAGGCGGTCCGGCGCGACTTCGTCGCGAACGTCAGCCACGAGCTCAAGACCCCCGTCGGCGCGCTCTCCCTCCTGTCGGAGGCCGTCATGGACGCCTCCGACGACCCGGAGGCGGTGGAGCGCTTCGCCGGCCGCATGCAGATCGAGGCCACGCGGCTGACCAGTCTGGTGCAGGAGCTCATCGACCTCTCCCGGGTGCAGAACGACGACCCGCTGGAGGACGCCGAACCGGTCCGCGTCGACGAACTCGTCGCCGAGGCCATCGACCGCTGCCGGCACGCGGCCGGCACCAAGCAGATCACCATGGCCGCCGGCGGTACCGCCGACCTGCACGTCTGGGGCCACCGCGGCCAGCTCGCCGCCGCCCTCGGCAACCTCGTCGAGAACGCCGTCAACTACTCGCCCGCCCGCACCCGCGTCGGCATCGCCGCCCGCCGCGTGACCGCGTCCGGCGGGGACATGATCGAGGTCGCCGTCACCGACCAGGGCATCGGGATATCCGACAAGGACAAGGAGCGCATCTTCGAGCGCTTCTACCGCGTCGACCCGGCCCGCTCCCGTGCCACCGGCGGCACGGGCCTGGGACTGGCGATCGTCAAGCACGTGGCCGCCTCGCACGGCGGGGAGGTCACGGTGTGGAGCTCCGAGGGACAGGGCTCCACCTTCACCCTCAGGCTGCCGGAGGCGGGTGCGGCCCGCGACCGCGCGCACCAGCACCCCGGACTCGATGACGAGGCCGGGCAGTCCCCCACCGAGTCATCCCCGTACGAACCGCTTCCCGCCCCGGAGGTCCTTCCGTGACCCGAGTGCTCGTCGTCGAGGACGAGGAGTCCTTCTCCGACGCCCTGTCGTACATGCTCCGCAAGGAGGGCTTCGAGGTCGCCGTCGCGACCACCGGGCCCGACGGACTCGACGAGTTCGAGCGCAACGGCGCCGACCTCGTCCTCCTCGACCTGATGCTGCCCGGCCTGCCGGGCACGGAGGTCTGCCGCCAGCTGCGCGGCCGCTCCAACGTCCCCGTCATCATGGTGACCGCCAAGGACAGCGAGATCGACAAGGTCGTGGGCCTGGAAATAGGAGCCGATGACTATGTCACCAAGCCTTTCTCCTCCCGCGAGCTGGTGGCCCGCATCCGGGCCGTACTGCGCCGCCGCGGCGAGCCCGAGGAGGTCACCCCGGCGGCGCTGGAGGCCGGACCGGTCCGCATGGACGTCGACCGCCACGTGGTCACGGTCTCGGGCTCCAAGGTCGACCTTCCTCTCAAGGAGTTCGACCTGCTGGAGATGCTGCTGCGCAACGCGGGCCGCGTCCTGACCCGCATGCAGCTCATCGACCGCGTCTGGGGCGCCGACTACGTCGGCGACACCAAGACCCTCGACGTCCACGTCAAGCGCCTGCGCGCCAAGATCGAGCCGGACCCGGGTGCGCCGCGGTATCTGGTCACGGTGCGGGGGCTGGGCTACAAGTTCGAGCCGTAAGCCGTAGCCGCCTGCTGACGCAGGAAGGGCGGGACCTCTCGGAGAGGTCCCGCCCTTCGTCGTACGACTGGTCACGTACGGCTGGTCACGTACGGCTGTCTCGTACGGCGGTCTCCTGCCGCGGCTCAGTGATCGGCGGCCGGCGACTCGGTCGTGCTCGCGGAGGCCGCGTCCGTCGGGGTGGTCGCGTCGTCCGGGGTGCCCGGCGACGCGGTGCCGGTCGGCGTGCCCGAGGCGCCCTCGCCCGGCTCCTCGCCCGCGCCCGGCTCCCCGCTCGGAGTCGCCGACGCGCCGGCACCCGGCGCCGCCGGGACCTCGGTCGGGCCCCACTTGGAGAAGTAGCCGTCGGCCGGGACGACGAAGGCGCGCAGGCTCACCTCACCGGTCTTGCTGAAGGTGAAGGTGACCTTCTGCGCGTTGCCGTCCTTGACGCTCTCGCCGACCTGCTTCAGCGAGGCGGAGGCGTTGCCCTCGCCGCCGAGGATGACGGAGCCGCCCGCCGGGACGGTCACCTCGCCGTTGCCCGTGGCGGGCTTGAGCTCCGCGGTGCCGGCGCCGGCGACGCTGATGGACTCCAGGGTCTGGTCGGTGCCGCCGGTGTTGAACAGGGTGGCGGAGACCACGGCCGGGCCCTTGGCCTCGGGGTCGGGCTGGGTGATGACGACGGCGTTCTGGATCTTGATGTCGCCCACGGAGGTGGCCGCGTTGTCCGGCCTGATCTCCAGGGTCTGGGCGTTGTTGCCGGCGCCGCACGCGGCGAGCGAGGCGATCGAGAACGCGATGGCGGCGGCGGCGAGGGCGCCGCGTCGAAGGCTGCTGCTCACGGCGGCGGCAACTCCTTGACTCGAGCGAGGCGGCCCGTAAAGCCGCGCTAAGTGACTGTCAGCGGCCTCAGGTTACCGAGCCGTTCCCACGCGACCGCACCCGACCCTCCCTCCAACCCTCCCTCCGCCCCTCCAACGGGCACGCGAGGGGCGGCCAAGGAGGCCAGTCACTCTGCTCACAAGTGACCCTTCAGTCACATTGACCCTGTGCTCGTCCGCCATTCACATAAGCGTCTCCGGAGCCGCGGCGCGGATTTTCCGTGAAGGAATGCACGGGCCCCGGAATTGATCACCGGTCGCTCGGACGGCCGCCTAGTGATCAATTCAGGATTCGGCGTGGAGATGACTCCGCACACCGAACGGAGTAGCGGAAGTCGCACGCTTGGAACCGGACATATGGGGACGTTCGGCCGTCTGGAGGAGCCTCCGGATGTGTGTGACGTGCGCGTTTCACCTCGCCCGGAGAGCCGCTCTCACCTGCGAATACTTTCTTCCACTCGGCCCTCGAAGCACGTTCCTGTTGCTGTTGTCAAGCCCCGAGATATGCCCTGACCTGCGAAAACGCCATTCAGAACACGCGGTTTCCGTGTTACTCTGGATAGCCACGGAAGGGGTACCTGTCACATGACGTTCAAGGTTGGCGACACCGTGGTCTATCCCCATCACGGGGCCGCGCTGATCGAGGCCATCGAAACTCGCCAGATCAAAGGCGTGGACAAGACCTACTTGGTGCTGAAGGTCGCCCAGGGTGACCTGACGGTGCGTGTGCCAGCGGACAATGCGGAGTTCGTCGGCGTGCGTGATGTGGTCGGTCAGGACGGACTGGACCGGGTCTTCGAGGTGCTGCGCGCGCCGTACGCCGAGGAGCCCACGAACTGGTCGCGTCGTTACAAGGCAAATCTGGAGAAGCTCGCCTCCGGCGATGTCATCAAGGTCGCGGAAGTCGTACGTGACCTGTGGCGTCGTGAGCGCGAGCGCGGACTGTCCGCCGGTGAGAAGCGCATGCTCGCCAAGGCCCGCCAGATCCTGGTGAGCGAACTCGCTCTCGCGGAGAACACGAACGAGGACAAGGCCGAGGCCCTGCTCGACGAGGTCCTCGCGTCCTGACGCCGACACCAGCCGGCCTCAGCTCACTCACTCAGCACATTGAAATGCCGCGGTGCCCGATGACGTCTCAACTGTCGCCGGGCGCTGCGGCATGCTCGCACTCAGACGCCGTACGCGTGTTCGCTCGGGGGGAAGTCTCCCCATTCAGGGGAAGCCCCCCGATACTTTTCGTGCCGGGCCCGGGCAACCGGCTCAACCAGGGTCACGGAAGGGTTCTGGTCAAGCTGTCGTACCCGGCACGCTGAGGCCATACCCACCTAGGCCGAGCACACAAACCTGACAGGAACCGATGTCTGACGTTTCGCGCCCTTCGCCCGCGCCCGCGCGCACGGCCGCGGTGATTCCGGCCGCCGGCCGCGGCGTACGCCTCGGTCCGGGCGCCCCCAAGGCGCTCCGCGCGCTGAACGGCACACCCATGCTGATCCACGCGGTCCGCGCGCTGGCCGCATCCCGTGCCGTCTCCCTGGTCGTCGTCGTGGCCCCGCCCGACGGCGCCGGCGAGGTCAAGTCCCTGCTCGACGCGCACGCGCTGCCCGAGCGGACGGACTTCCTGGTCGTCCCGGGCGGCGAAACCCGCCAGGAGTCCGTGAAGGCCGGCCTGGACGCGCTGCCGCCCGACTACGACATCGTGCTGGTGCACGACGCCGCCCGGCCCCTGGTCCCGGTCGACACGGTCGACGCCGTCATCGAAGCCGTACGCGACGGCGCCCCCGCCGTCGTCCCGGCGCTGCCTCTCACGGACACCGTGAAGGAGGTCGAGCCGGCCGCGACACCGGGGGACCCGGAACCGGTGGTGGCCACCCCTCGGCGTGCGCGCCTGCGTGCGGTCCAGACCCCTCAGGGCTTCGACCGCGCGACCCTGATCCGAGCCCACGCGACGGTGACCGACCAGGTCACCGACGACGCCGGCATGGTCGAGCAGCTCGGCCTGACGGTCGTGGTCGTCCCCGGCCACGAGGAGGCCTTCAAGGTCACGCGCCCTCTGGACCTCGTCCTCGCGGAGGCGGTCCTGGCCCGCAGGAGGGCGAACGATGGCTTCTGAGATGCCCTACCCGCTCCCTCAGGTCGGCATCGGCACCGACATCCACGCCTTCGAAGAGGGCCGCGACCTGTGGTGCGCCGGGCTGAAGTGGGAGGGCGAGGGCGCGGGCCTCGCCGGGCACTCCGACGCGGACGTCGTCGCGCACGCCGCCTGCAACGCGCTGTTCTCGGCCGCCGGACTCGGCGACCTGGGGCAGCACTTCGGCACGGGCCGACCGGAGTGGTCGGGTGCCTCGGGCGTGACGCTGCTGACGGAGGCCGCCCGGATCGTCCGCGAGGCGGGCTTCGCCATCGGCAACATCGCCGTACAGGTCGTCGGGCCCCGCCCGAAGATCGGCAAGCGCCGCGACGAGGCCCAGAAGATCCTGTCGGAGGCGGCCGGAGCGCCGGTATCGGTATCGGGGGCGACGACGGACGGGCTCGGCTTCCCCGGGCGCGGCGAAGGCCTGATGGCGGTGGCCACGGCGCTGGTGGTGCGGACCGGGGCCTGACCCCGGCCGGGGGGCGAACGACACGAATACATCTGCCTTCAACCGAAGGTCGCAAGGCACTCCCACCGGCCCACTACCCTGGAGTGGTGACTATTCGCCTGTACGACACCAGCGCCCGGCAGATTCGTGACTTCAACCCGCTCACGCCGGGCTGTGTCTCGATCTACCTGTGTGGCGCCACCGTGCAGGCGGCCCCGCACATCGGGCACATCCGCTCGGGGCTGAACTTCGACATCATGCGCCGCTGGTTCGAATTCCGCGGTTACGACGTCACGTTCATCCGGAACGTCACCGACATCGACGACAAGATCATCGCAAAGGCGGCCGACCAGGGCCGCCCGTGGTGGTCGATCGGCTACGAGAACGAGCGCGCCTTCAACGACGGCTACACGGTGCTCGGTTGCCTGCCACCGACCTACGAGCCGCGTGCCACCGGTCATGTGACCGAGATGGTCGAGATGATGCGCGGCCTCATCGAGCGC
Source organism: Streptomyces sp. NPDC002838 (assembly GCF_040295365.1). NCBI lineage: Bacteria > Bacillati > Actinomycetota > Actinomycetes > Kitasatosporales > Streptomycetaceae > Streptomyces > Streptomyces sp. NPDC002838. The sequence continues at coordinate 58,010 of NZ_JBEOVF010000003.1, forward strand.
GGACACGCCTACGAGGCGGACGGCAACGTCTATTTCGACGTGAAGTCCTTCCCGGAGTACCTGCGGCTGTCCAACCAGGAGCTGGACAACCTGCTCCAGCCGTCCGGCGAGGGCGAGACGGGCAAGCGCGACCCGCGTGACTTCGCGATGTGGAAGGCGGCCAAGCCGGGCGAGCCGAGCTGGGAGACGCCGTGGGGCCGCGGCCGCCCCGGCTGGCACCTGGAGTGCTCGGCGATGGCCCACAAGTACCTGGGCTCGGCCTTCGACATCCACGGCGGCGGACTGGACCTGATCTTCCCGCACCACGAGAACGAGATCGCCCAGGCCAAGGCCTACGGCGACGACTTCGCCGGGTACTGGGTGCACAACGCCTGGGTCACCATGAGCGGCGAGAAGATGTCCAAGTCGCTGGGCAACTCCGTCCTCGTGTCCGAGATGGTCAAGCAGTGGCGGCCGATCGTGCTGCGCTACTACCTCGGCACCCCGCACTACCGCTCGATGATCGAGTACAGCGAGGACGCCCTGCGCGAGGCCGAGTCCGCGTTCGCACGCATCGAAGGCTTCGTGCAGCGGGTGATGGAGAAGGCCGGAGCCGTCGAACCGGCCGCCGACGTACCGCCCGCCTTCGCCGAGGCGATGGACGACGACCTGGGCGTGCCCCAGGCCCTCGCCGTCGTGCACACCACGGTCCGGCAGGGCAACTCCGCGCTGGCCGCCGACGACAAGGAAGCCGCCGTGGCCCGGCTGGCGGAGGTACGGGCCATGCTCGGCGTCCTCGGCCTGGACCCGCTGGAGGCGCACTGGGCCGGCGAGGCCGACCGCGGCGACGACCTCCATGGGGTGGTCGACAGTCTCGTCCGCCTGGTCCTCGACCAGCGCGAGGCGGCCCGCTCCCGCAAGGACTGGGCGACCGCGGACGCCATCCGCGACCAGCTCAACCAGTCCGGCCTCGTCATCGAGGACAGCCCGCAGGGACCGCGCTGGAGCCTCGGTCCGCGGTAGCTCCCGTTCTTGATCGAAAGTGATCGATTGTGCCGCCCGGCCATCCGGGCGGCACACTGCATAGACGTACGTACGAAAACTCACGACAGACAGGTAGGTCATGGCCGCTAACAACCGCCGCATGTCCGGCAAGAAGGGCGCGCAGGTCGGCAGTGGCGGCCAGCGGCGCCGAGGCCTGGAAGGCAAGGGGCCGACGCCGCCCGCCGAGATGCGCAAGGGGCACGCCAAGCAGCGCGCCGCACAGGCGAAGGTCAAGCGCGCGACCGCGCGCCAGGCGCCGCGCGGGCGCGGAGGAAGGACCGCGTCCGAGTTCGTCGTCGGACGCAACCCCGTCGTCGAGGCGCTGCGCGAGGGCGTGCCCGCCTCCACGCTGTACGTCCAGCAGTTCATCGACAACGACGAGCGGGTGCGCGAGGCGCTCCAGCTCGCGGCCGACCGCGGCGGCATCAACCTCATGGAGGCCCCGCGCCCCGAGCTCGACCGCATGACCAACGGGCTCAACCACCAGGGCCTGGTCCTCCAGGTCCCGCCCTACGAGTACGCCCACCCCGAGGACCTTGCCGACGCCGCCCACGACGAGGGCGCCGCCCCGCTCATCGTCGCCCTCGACGGCGTGACCGACCCGCGCAACCTCGGTGCCATCGTGCGGTCCGTCTCCGCCTTCGGCGGTCACGGCGTCGTCGTCCCCGAGCGGCGCGCGGCCGGCATGACCGCCGGCGCCTGGAAGACGTCCGCCGGCACCGCGGCCCGTACCCCCGTCGCCCGCGCCACCAATCTGACGCGGACCCTGGAGTCGTACAAGAAGGCGGGCATCGTGGTCGTCGGCCTCGCCGCCGACGGCGAAGCCGAACTCGGCGAGCTGGAAGCCCTGCAGGGGCCGGTCGTCATCGTCATCGGCAGCGAGGGCAAGGGGCTGTCGCGACTCGTCGGCGAGACCTGTGACTTCCGGGTGCGGATTCCGATGCCGGGTGGTGCGGAGTCGCTCAACGCGGGCGTGGCGGCGGGGATCGTCCTGTACGAGGCGGCTCGGCGACGCGCCTGAACGACTCTTCGACCACGTCACTCACACGGGGTATTTCTGGCGTCCAGGGGCAACCTTGACGGGGTCCGGACAGATCCGCCAAGTCAAAGCAGTGTCCTAAGCACACGTCACTCGGTTAGATGAGTGTGGACACCAGAACACCCCGCACACCCACGGGGGACCGCTCGTCGGGGTTCGACGACGCTCCCGCGCTGAGCATGGTGAAGGTGCCGAGCGATCCGGCGCAGATCATCGTCAATCATGCGAGCTTCCGCGTGCAGTTCGGCGCGTCGACGCGGAGCAGCCAATTCCCGCGGATCGCAGGGCACTTGAGCGCCACCGAGGACACCGCCCGTATCCCCGCCGTCGGCGCGGCCGGCAGACCGGCCGCGGCCGCGGGCGCCCGTCGCCGCCCCGTCGTCTGGAGCGGCAAGTCCGCCCCCGACGACACCGGCGCCCACCGCCTGCTCCAGGCCGTGCGGGGCGGCAGCGTCGGCCACCGCGACGAACAGTCCCCGTCCGTGTCCGCCGACGCCGGAGCCACCCAGGTCATCCCGCGCGTCGACGTCAACAGCGGCTATGGCGACGGCGGTTACGAGGACAGCGGTTACGACGACGGTTACGGCGACCTCGCCCAGACCATGGAAACCCCCGTCATCGGCGCCCAGCGCACCCACGATCCTCAAGGCACCCGGCTCCTGCCGAACATGCGGACCGTGGGCAGCGCCTACGACGAACCCGCCTACGGCACCGAGCAGTTCGACGACCACCAGGAGCCCGGCGAGGCGGAGAGCGGGACCCGGTCCGCCGAGCGCCGCGGCGACGACCCCGCACGGCACGCCTATTACCCGGGCCGCCGCATGAACCTCGGCGTCGTCCTCCTGCCCCTGCGTGTCTTCCTCGGCGCCATCTCCATCTACGCCGGTATGGGCAAGCTCTGCGACCCCGTCTACTTCGACGGCGGCAAACGCGGCTCCATGGTCAAGTGGCTCAACACCCTGCACCCCTGGGAAGTCGCCGAGCCACTGCGGCAGTTCGCCCTCGAACACCCCGTCGGCGCCGGGCTCGTCATCGCCTTCTTCCAGGTCATCGTGGGCGTCCTCACCGTCCTTGGCTGCTGGCAGCGCGTCGCCGCCGTCGTCGGCGCCGGCCTCTCCGCCGCCCTCCTCGTCACCGTCAGCTGGAAGAGCGTCCCCGCCTACGACACCCCCGACATCATCTACCTCGCCGCCTGGTCCCCGCTGATCATCGCGGGCGCCCCCGTCTACTCCATCGACGGCCGCCTCGCCGGCGGCGCCTGGCGGCGCCTCGGACCCCGCGCCGACATCTGGGAACTGCGCAGCTACGTCCTGCGCCGCGGCGCCCTCATCACCGCCGTCGTCACCGGGCTCACGCTGCTCATCGGCTCGCTGCTCGGCGGCGCCGTCCGCGACGCCGACCGTGTGGTCGTCCCCGGCCCCGGCGAGGCCCCGCGCAACGAACAGCCCGGCTCCCCGCTCCCGCAGGACCCCACCAAGCAGCAGCAGACCCCGTCGGCCTCCACCTCCCCCACCCAGGGCACCACGGCCGGCCCGACCGCCGGCGCCGCCACCACCCCGGGCGCCGGCCGCGAGACCGGCACCGCGACCGGCGGCTCGCCCAGCCAGACCCAGGGCACCACGGGCCAGGCCCCGCCCCAGCAGTCCTCCCCGGCCCAGCAGGCCCCCAGCACCAGCTCCGGCCCGACCTCCGGCGGCAACGCCACCGGCGGCACCTCGACCGGCGGCTCCGGCGGCTCCGGGGGCGGCTCGTCCTCCGGCCAGCCGGGCCTGGTGGGCGGCCTGTTGGGGTAACCGAGCCGGTGGGCGGGGTACTGGGCACGCCTGCCGGCTGAATCACTTGGCCCATACGACGAAGGGGTCCCGCACCGATGAGGTGCGGGACCCCTTCGCCCTTGAGGGGCGCGGGGCTGTATCGATATGCGGCTCCGCCGCGTGGGCGCGACCAGCCCCGGACGGCCGCAGCCTCGTGACGGCCTTGAGCACCTCCCCGTGGAGCCTCAACGCCCCAGCGCCGCCAGCTCCTTCGCAGCCTCCGTCAGATCCTTCGCCGTATCGATGGCACGCCAATACGCCCCCTGCGGAATCGGAAACCCGGCCAGCCGCCGCTCCCGGGCAAGCCCCGGAAACGTGGTGCGCTCATGGTCTCCCCGCTCCGGCAGCAGCCCCGCGAACTCCGGCGAGAACACGTACACCCCCGCGTTGATCTCGAACGTCGACGGCGGCGACTCGATGAAGTCGGTGATCCGCCCGAACCCGTCCGTCCGCACCGCCCCCCACGGGATGCGCGGACGCGCAAGCGCGAGGGTCGCGACCGCGTCGCGCTCGGTGTGGAAGTCCGCCATGTCGCGGAGCGAGAACCGGGTCCAGATGTCGCCGTTGGTGGCGTACCAGGCGCGGTCCGGGTGGGGGAGACGGGCGGCGGCGTACTTGAGGCCGCCGCCGCGGCCCAGCGGCTCCGTCTCGACGACGGTCGTGACGTTCACCGGCAGATCGGCGGTCTCCAGCCACTTCTGCAGGACCTCGGCGAGGTGGCCACAGCTGACCACCACATCCGTCACGCCCTCCTCCGCGAGCCAGACAAGCTGATGGCCGATGATCGGAGTCCCTGTCCCGGGGATCTCGACCATCGGCTTGGGCCGGTCGTCGGTGTAAGGGCGCAACCGGGAGCCCTGGCCACCGGCCAGAACCACGGCTTGAACGGGGCGGGACGCGGCGTTCGGATCGGTCATGACCGAACTGTACGTCGCGTCCCGCCTGCGGCCGGGGCCGGCAACCGTTCCTTAATCAGTCGTTTCCGTCCTGCCGTTTCCGTCCTCCCCTCCGCAGTAGTGCCCGCTCAGCCGTGCGCCGCCGCGACGCCCGACGCGAAGGCCGTGTCGCAGACCGGGCGGGCGTACGACTGCGCGCGCGTCGGGCCGTACACACGGACCGCGGCGCGGCCCAGGGCCCTGGCGATGGAGGCGCAGTGCTTCGCCAGCGACGGACGGCCGTTCACGGCTTCCTGGAGGTGCGTGAGCGCGACGCCCGGGTTCTCCTCCTGCAGTTCCGCCAGGAGTTGGTCGCGCAGCACGTCCTGCGGGGCGCGGGCGGCGGCCCGCGAGGAGGCGTCCGACGACGAGGCGTCCGCGGCGGTGAGCACCGGGCTGGAGGGGTTCCCCGACCAGTTGACCCGGGTGACCGCGAGGGTCCCGGAGAGCACCAGGACGACGGGCAGGACGAGGGCGAGGGAGCGGCCGATCCGGCGGGCGGGGCCCCGGCCGCGTCGCGTCTGTTGGTTAGTGGAGTGCTTCACGCGTGTGAGGGTAGCGTGGGGTAATGATTTGGCGACATTTAGTCACCGGTTCGGGGGATGAAGAAGTGCTCTTTTTTGGGTAGAGGGTTGACGCACACTGCTCGAAATGACGGGTCTGCCGGGGTATTTGTCGACAACGAGAAAGGCCCCGCAGCAGGCTGCGGGGCCTTTCTCGTCAACCTGGGCGAAATCACCCGGTTGTGGTGTTGTCCTGTCAGTCGGAGAGGCGCTCGCCCGTGGACGTCGAGAACACGTGGGTCTCGCCCGGACGCGGCACGACGTGCAGCGTGGCGCCCTTCTCCGGGACCGCGCGGCCGCTGACGCGGACGACCAGGTCCTTGAGCTCGTCGCCGACCTTCGCGCTGCCGTAGACGTAGCCGTCGGCGCCGAGCTCCTCGACGACGTTGACCGAGACGGCGAGACCGGCCGGGGCGTCCTCGGTCTCCTTCGACAGGGCCGACGCGGCGCCGCCGTTCTGCTCGACGATGTCGAAGTGCTCGGGACGGACGCCGACCGTGACCGTACGGTCACCCTTGTCGGAGGCGGTCTTGAGGGCCTCGCGGTTGACGGGCACCACGCTGTTGCCGAACTTCACACCGCCGTCGGTGATCGGGACCTCGACCAGGTTCATGGCCGGGGAGCCGATGAAGCCGGCGACGAAGAGGTTGGCCGGGCGGTCGTACATGTTGCGCGGCGAGTCGACCTGCTGGAGCAGACCGTCCTTGAGGACGGCGACCCGGTCGCCCATCGTCATGGCCTCGACCTGGTCGTGGGTGACGTAGACGGTGGTGATGCCCAGGCGGCGCTGCAGCGACGCGATCTGCGTACGCGTGGACACACGGAGCTTGGCGTCCAGGTTGGACAGCGGCTCGTCCATGAGGAACACCTGCGGCTCACGCACGATGGCGCGACCCATGGCGACACGCTGACGCTGACCACCGGAGAGGGCCTTCGGCTTGCGGTCCAGGTAGTCGGTCAGGTCGAGGATCTTCGCGGCCTCCTCGACCTTCTGCCGGATCTCCGCCTTGTTGACGCCGGCGATCTTGAGCGCGAAGCCCATGTTGTCGGCGACCGACATGTGCGGGTACAGCGCGTAGTTCTGGAACACCATGGCGATGTCCCGGTCCTTGGGCGGCAGGTGCGTGACGTCGCGGTCACCGATGCGGATGGCGCCGGCGTTCACGTCCTCGAGCCCCGCGAGCATGCGGAGCGAGGTGGACTTGCCGCAACCGGACGGACCGACCAGAACGAGGAACTCCCCGTCCTCGATGTCGATCTCGAGAGCGTCGACGGCGGGCTTGGTGGAACCCGGGTAGATCCGGGTCGCCTTGTCGAACGAGACAGTGGCCATGGTGAATGGGCCCCCTTCTACCGGCAGGAACGTGCCGGACGATCCGTTGTAGGAAGGTGGTGAGCCGTCCCGGACAAGGTCCGGGAAGGTTGGTGTAGTCCACACGTGCGAACTGGGTCAGGACGGTACCTGGCGTTTGCCTGGCTGTCAGTAGTCCGGGGCATGTGAACTTCACGGAAATTTTCGACAGGGGCGGTCCGCGGGGTGGGTACACTGCACGGGCACGTGTGCTTCGCGCGCGTGCAGGCCTCCTTAGCTCAGCTGGTCAGAGCGCCGCTCTTGTAAAGCGAAGGTCGTCGGTTCGAATCCGACAGGGGGCTCCAACAGCATGGACAACCCGCCGTGGGGCCCGTGAGCTCGTGTTTCGGCTACGGTCGAGGTCCCGCGGCGGCGCCGCAAGGGCGGTGAGCCTCGACGAGGACCGTCGAGGCGCCTCGCAGGGACGAGTCTCGCGCGGTCCGTTCCGGGGCGAGCTTTCCGCCGCCCCGCCGCAGGACCCTGTGTGGATATGCCCGGATTGCTCGAGGGGCTCCGGCTGACGCCCTATGGACCTACCCTCAGTAATGAGGGCGGGCGGAGGCCGGCCTGTCGACCGCTGCCCGCCTCATGGAGAGGAGGCGGACATGAAGGCGCCAATACGGCGGTCCGCGATCTTCGCCGGCGTGGCGACGTTGGTGGTGACACTCTGCGGCACGACCGGCAGCACCCAGGCGGGTGCCGGGTCCGTGGTTCCCGCCCGTGATGAGGACGGTGAGCTGAAGTTGGGCTATGTACTGCCTGAGACAGGGCAGCTCGCCTTCCTCGGCCCACCGCAGATCGAGTCCGTGAGGTTCGCGATCAAGACCATGAACGACGCGGGCGGTGTGCTGGGTCGGCCGGTGCCGACGGTGGTTTCCAGCGATGAGGCGGGTCAGGAAGCTGTCGCGGCCCAGTCTGCCGAGCGGGTCCTCGCCGCCGACGTGGATGCGATCATCGGCGCGGCGGCCTCCGGTATGTCCCTGGCGTTCATCGACCGGGTGACCGGAGCCGGCGTGGTCCAGTGCTCTGGGTCGAACACCGCACCCACCTTCACCGATTACGACGACGACGGATTCTACTTCCGCACCGCGCCGAGCGACGTGCTGCAGGGGCCGGTCCTGGCGGGCGTCGTAACCGGGGACGGCCATGACCGGGTGGCCGTGATCGGACGGGCCGATGACTACGGTCGCGGCCTGCTGGAGGCCACCAAGAAGGGGCTGGAGGACGACGGCGCGACAGTACCGGTCGCGGACACCTACGACCCGAAGGCCACGAACTTCGACCAGGTCGTGCAGAAGGTGAAGGATGCCCGGCCGGACGCGGTCGTGGTGATCGCGTTCGAAGAGGGCGTACAGATACTGCAGGCCCTGATCGAGGCCGGCCTCGGGCCCGACCAGATCGGCGTGTACGGCGCCGACGGCCTTCGCAGCGAGGAACTGCCTTCCCTCGTCGCCCCGGGCAACCCGGAACGGTTGGCCGGTATGAAGGGGACGGCTCCGTCTGCGGCGGCCAATGAGCAGTATGTGAAGGACCTCAAGGAGTTCGCACCCAATCTGAAGGAGCTGCAGTTCGCACCGCAGGTGTTCGACTGTGTGACGACCATCGGGCTCGCCGCGGAGAAGGCGGGGACGGACGATCCGGAGAAGATCGCCGATGAAATGGTCGGGATCACCAAGGACGGGGAGAAGTGCAACACGTTCGACGCGTGCAAGAAGCTGATCGCAGCCGGCAGGGACATCGACTACGACGGCGTGAGTGGTCCGCTGGAATTCAGTGATGCCGGCGAACCGAACCGGGCCACGATCGAGGTGTACGCCTACGACGACAAGGGCGTGCTGCGCACCCCCGTGCGTACCGAGGTGAGCACCGGCCAGGAGTGAGGGCGGAGCACCGACGGGAGATTCGGCGGAGGAGACTCAGCGGACGCGGGCCAGGGTGCCGAGGTAGAGCTCGATCACCTTCTCGTCGTGCAGCAGTCGCGCACCCGTCCCGGTGTATGCGTTGCGGCCCTGGTCCAGGACGTAACCCCGGTCGCAGATCTGCAGGCATCTGCGGGCGTTCTGCTCGACCATGAGCACGGCGACCCCCGCGCCGTTGATCTCCTTCACCCGGTCGAACACAAGGTCCTGATGGACCGGGGAGAGCCCCGCGGACGGCTCGTCGAGCAGCAGCAGCCGCGGCTCCATCATCAGCGCGCGGGCCATCGCGAGCATCTGCCGCTCGCCGCCGGACATCGAACCGGCCTTCTGCTTACGGCGGCTGGCCAGCACAGGGAAGAGCTCCTCCATCGCCGTGGCTCGCCGTGCGTAGTCGCCGGGCCGCAGGTAGATCCCCATCCGCAGGTTCTCCTCGACGGTCAGCGCCGGGAAGACGTTCTGCAGCTGCGGTACGTAGCCCACGCTGCGGAGCACCTGTTCGTGCGCCGGCAGATTCGTGACGTCCTCGCCGAGGAGCCGTACCGTCCCGGCGCGGATGCGCAACAGGCCGAAGATCGCCTTGATCAGGGTCGACTTGCCGGCTCCGTTGGGGCCGATCACACCGACCAGCTCACCGTCCCCCACCTCGATGCTGCACCCGCGCAGCACATCGACACCTGGCAGGTATCCGGCGACGATGTCGTCGGCCGCCAGCACCGGTACGTGGCGGGCTCGTTCGTCGGCTGCTGCGTGTCCGTCGGCGGACATGAGTCACTCCCCGTCTCCGGCGTCTTTGGTGTCCTGGGCCCGGTCGGCGGTCGTCTCGGGTTCGGTGTGCCGTTTGCCCAGATAGGCGTCCACCACGGCGGGGTTCTCGCCGATCGAGTGCGCGGGTCCCTCCGCCACCAGGCGGCCGTCGGCCATGACGGCCACCCAGTCGCTGATGCCCATCACCACGTCCATGTTGTGCTCGACGAAACACACGGTCAGTCCCTCGTCCCGCAACTCGGTGATGTGTCGCAGCAGGGACTGGGTCAGCGCGGGGTTGACGCCGGCCGTCGGTTCGTCGAGCAGGACCATGACGGGCCCGGCCATCAGCGCGCGGGCCAGTTCAAGGAGTTTTCGCTGTCCTCCGGAGAGCGTGCCGGCGTAGTCGTCGCGCACGCCTCCGAGTCCGAACCGTTCCAGCAGCTCGTCTGCCCTGTGCCCGACCTCCTGTTCCTGCCCGTGCCACAGGGGACGCAGCAGTGCGGGCAGGAGGCGCTCGCCGCGCTGGTCTGTGGCCGCGAGCATCATGTTCTCCCGTACGGTCAGCCGGGCGAGCGTCCTGGTGAGTTGGAACGTACGGACCAGGCCGTGGCGCGCCACCCGGTAGGCGGGGCGGCCGGTCAGCGGGTGTCCGTCGAACGACCACCGGCCGCCGTCGGCCCTGTCGAAGCCGCTCACGATGTTGAACAGGGTCGTCTTGCCGGCGCCGTTGGGCCCGATCAGCGCGGTGATGGCTCCGCGCTGCAGTTCCAGGTGGTCGACGCGCACGGCGGCGAGTCCGCCGAAGCTGCGGGTCACCCGGTCCATGACGAGCAGCGGGTCGGGCTTGCGTACCCCCGGCTCGGCTGCGGTCCCGGCAAGCCGGCCGGTGAGGGCCGGAGGGGCTGACGCCGGAGAGGCGGGGGAATGATCAGCGCTCACTGAGCAGCATCTCCTTCCGGCTGCCGAGGATGCCCTGCGGCCGGAACACGATCAGCAGGATCAGCGCGAGGCCGACCAGCGCGAAGCGCACCGCGCCGACCTCCGACGTGCTGATCAGCTCCGGCGATATGTAGCCGGCGTCGATGGCCTGCCGCAACGCGCTGTCGAGGAAGGTGAGTACGAACCAGAACAGGACCGAGCCGACGACCGGCCCCAGGATCCGCCCGGCGCCTCCCAGCACGAGCAGGGTGTACAGGAAGAAGGTGACGGCCGGGTCGAAGCTGTCGGGGTTCACCGACTGCACCTGGATCGCCTGCACCATGCCCGCGAGGGCTCCGATCACGCCCCCCAGCACCAGGCTCTGCATCTTGTACGCGTAGACGTTCTTGCCCAGGCTGCGGGCGGCGGTCTCGTCCTCACGGATGGAGCGGAGGACACGGCCCCACGGGCTGTGGACCAGCAGGGCGAGCAGTGTCCCGACCACAGCTACCAGTCCCCATCCGACGATCAGCACCCACAGGTCCCGGGAGTTGAACTCCACCAGCCATACGCCGTAGGTGCCGGGCGGTATCGGGCTGAGGTCGTAGAAGTCGCCCGCGAACCGCTGCAGGCCGAACACGCCCCCGGTGACCGGTTCGGCCCAGCTGGAGCGGTAGAACAGCCGGAGTGTCTCTCCGGCGGCGATGGTGGTGATCGCGAGGTAGTCGGCGCGCAGCCGCAGGGTGGGGAGGCCGAGCAGAAGGGCGAGTGCGATCGCGCAGCCGATCCCCGCCAGCAGGCCGAGCCACATGTTCCCGTCGTACGTCGCCACCGTGACCGCGAGCCCGTACCCGCCGACCAGCATGAAGCCGACCTGGCCGAAGTTGAGCAGCCCGGTGTAGCCGAAGTGCAGGTTCAGTCCCATGGCGGCGAGCGCGTAGATGGCGGCGAGGGGGCCGAGGCCGGAACGCAGGGCGTCGGAGACGATGACCGAGAAGTCCATGGCCCGCCCCCTCACCCCATGCGTTCCCGGCGGCCGAGGATGCCCTGCGGCCGGACGAGCAGGACCACGATGAGGACCAGCAGTGCCCAGGCGTACTGCAGGTCGACGGGGAACCACAGGGTGGATACCTGGGCGACGATCCCGATCACCAGGCTGCCCACCATCGCGCCGTAGGCGGAGCCAAGGCCGCCCAGGATGATCCCGGCGAACATGAGCAGCAGCAGCTTGAATCCCATGTCCCAGGTGATGATCTCCACCAGGCCGAAGAAGACGCCGCCGAGGGCGGCCAGGGCACCGGCCAGCATCCACACGACCAGCACCACCCGCTGTACGTCGATGCCCGAGGCCTCGGCGAGGTCGCGGTTGACGGAGACGGCGCGGACGGCCGTGCCGATCCGGGTCCTCCGCAGCAGCAGGGCGAGGCCGAGCAGCACCAGCACCGCGAGCAGGGTGACGGTGAGGTCCCTCGGGGTGATGCCCACCGGGCCGAACTCGACCGGGTTCTGGATGTCGTACTGGGCGAACGAAGCGGGACGTGTCCCGTAAAGCACGAGAATGATGTGGCGCAGCAGCAGCGACAGGCCGATGGTGACGATGAACAGATTGATCATCCCGGTGCCGCGTGCCCGTAGCGGGCGCCACAGGCCGCGATCCACGGCTCCGCCCAGCAGTGCCCCGGCGCCGACCGCGACGGCGGCGGCCGGGACCAGATGCCACCCCGGACCAGCTGCGGACGCGTTGAGGAAGAGCGCGAAGGTGGCGCCCATCGTCACGAACTCGCCGTGCGCGAAGTTGATCAGGTGGATGGTGCCGAAGACCAGCGAGAGCCCGACCGCCGTGATGGCGATGATCACACCGAACTGAACACCGTCGATCAGCGCCTGCAGCAGCCGCGCGGCGAATCCCCGGCCGTGCGGGACTTCCTCACCCTGTCCCCGGGCGGGGGATGCGGACACCATCACCAGTGCCAGGGCGAGTGCTGTGAGAAGAACCCGCGGACAGCGCATGATGTTTCCGGTATGCCCGGATGTCTCGGACATCCCGTGCTGCTCAGTGTAAGTGCAGCGACCAGGCCGGGCTGTCTCTCTGTGCGCATGGCCCATCGGCTGCACGGGTCGGGGCCCCGGTGTTGGGCGTGGTCAGGCGGATCCACTCACCGGTAGTCCTTCAGGCTCTGACCCACAACCCGCGCCACCTCCGCCCGCCCCAGCACCTCCGTGCTGTCGACGAACTGGTCCACCGCGCCGACCCTCGGCAGCGCGCGGATCGCCGGATCGGAGATCCGGGCGAGCAGCGCCTCGGCGAACCGTTCCGCCCGCAGCACCCGGAAGGGTCTGCTGTGGTACGCACGGGTGGCCGGGTCGACCGGGTCCGTCAGGCCGAGCTCGTTGTGCAGGCCGGCGACCGTCTCGTACGCCGTCGCAAGGTGCTGCTCGCGGGTGCGCCAGTCCGTTGCAGCGAGGGCCGCGGTGAGGGTCGGGGTGAGGCGGGCCCCTGCCGGCGTACGGGCGAAGGCGCTGCCGAGCCATTTGCCGTACGGCGGGTAGCGGCGGTCCATCAGGAGGCACAGGCGCATCAGGTCGCGGACGAGGCGGGCGGTGACGACCGCGGAGCCGAGTTCGTCGCCGACCTCGCCGCAGCGGCCGACGAAGGCCTCCTCCTGGGAGAGGCGCTGCCACTGGCAGGCGAGGACGTGCAGCCAGATCTCGCGGGGGTACCAGCGCAGGGCGGTGCGTGCGGGGGTGAGGACGTGGAGGCCGTCGTGGAAGACGGCGCCGGCGGTGGCCTCGGCGAGGAGCTGGGTGGGGGTGGCGAGCCAGTCGGCCGGGGTGAGGGGGCCGGTCGGGTCGAAGCCGAGGGTGGCGGTGAACCAGGAGGAGACGTGGGTGACCTCGACGCGGTGGTGGACGGGGCCGTCGGTGGGGCTCATGACGCGGATGTCGTTCGCCTCGCCGGTGGACGTGAAGTGGGTGGGGTAGCCGTGGAAGGTCTTCGGCAGGCGCTCGGCGAGCAGGTGTGTGATGCGGTCCGCGTGCCGGGAGCGGTCACTGGAGCGGAGGAAGAGCTGGAGGCGGGGGCCCCATTCGTGGTCCGCGGAGCGGGCGGTGTCGAAGCCGAGGACCTCGGAGCCGCTGCCGATGCGTGCGGCGGAGTGGGGGATGCCGGGGGCGGCCTCCTCCAGTAAGGGGCGCACGGCTTCGGAGTAGAAGCGACGGGAGAGTTCCAGGCCGGGGACGAAGGTCGGCATGTAAGTGACGCTCCTGCCTGCAGTCGTGTCCGTTGTTCAGTGATTGATCATGTGCGATGCCTTCACGAGCGCTTCGTCGGTGAGCCGGTACACCGTCCACTCTTCCTGGGGACGGGCGCCGATGGACTCGTAGAAGGCGATCGTCGGGGCGTTCCAGTTCAGGACGGACCACTCCAGGCGGGCGTAGCCGCGGTCGACGCAGATGCGGGCCAGTTCGGACAGGAGGGCCTTGCCGTGGCCGCTGCCCCGGGCGGTGGGGCGGACGTAGAGGTCCTCCAGGTAGATGCCGTGGACTCCGCGCCAGGTGGAGAAGTTGAGGAACCAGATCGCGTAGCCGACCACCTCGCCGGTCGTGTCGTCGGCGGCGAGGTGGGCGTAGGCGGCCGGGCGTTCGCCGAAGAGGGCCTCATGGAGCTGGTCCTCGGTGGCCTTCGCCGCCTCCAACGCCTTCTCGTACTCGGCGAGTTCGCGGATGAGGGTGTGGAGGGCGGGGATGTCGGCGGGGGTCGCGGGACGGATCATGGTGGCTAGCTCCGGTGGGTGCGCAGGCGGCGGGCGATGTCCAGTTGTTCCGCCTCCAGGGGGCGGCCGTCCTCGATCTCCCACAGGCAGTTCTGCAGGACGCGTCCGAGGGTCCAGGCGCGGGCGCGTGCCCGGTCCAGCGCGAGGACGTCGGTCATGGCGTCGAAACGCCAGAGGGCCTCGTCGGGGTCGTAGCGGTTGTCGAGGGCGGGGAGCAGGTCGAAACCCGGGTCGCCGGCGAGGGGTTTGGGGTCGATGGCGAGCCAGGGGGCGCGGTCGGAGGCGAGGACGTTCTCGTAGTGGAGGTCCCAGTGCAGCAGGCGGTCGCCGGGTTCGGCGACGACCTCGCGTACGGCGGCCGCGCAGTCGGCGACGAGGCGGCGGGCTTCCGGGTCCGCGATGTGCTCCAGCGCCCACGGGGTCCGGTCGAGCATGGCCTGCGCGATGTCGCCGAGGCGGCGCATGCCGGGCGGGGCCGGGGCCGCGGTGAGGTGGGTCAGCAGGCGGGCGATGACCAGGACGGCCTCGCGGGTGTCGGGCACGTGGGACAGCATGCGGGCCGGGTCGAGGCGTTCCAGGAGCATGGTGCCGGTGGCCTCGTCGCGGTCGAGGAGGCGGACCGACCCGTCGCCGTTCCAGACGCGCAGGGCGACGGGTTCGCCGACGCTCTCCTCGTCCAGGAGTTGCAGCTTGAGGACGGCGGGGGTGCCGTCCGCGCGGACGACGGGCAGGACCAGGGCGGTGACTCCGTGCATGGAGCCCCCGTCGACGGTCAGTTCCCAGCGGTCCAGGAACTCCGCCGCCAGCTCCGGCAGTCCGGCGATGAAGGCCCGGCCTGCCTCGCCGTTGTACTTCGCCTGTGCGGCCGCCAGTTCCTCCGGAATGTCGATCACGTGGCGGACCTTACCGGCGTGTGGGCATCGCCTCATGTGATTAATCGGGCTGTCTTGAGGCACCAGTGGAACCGGCCGGGATCCTCGGCGGGTGTGCCGATCTTCGGCAAGGGGTTCAAGGGCGGCAAGGTCCTGCTGAAGGGCCTAGGTGTGCTGTTCGGAATGTGCAGGCGATGCCGCGTCGGCGCAGGTGGGCGCGGTTGGCGCGGGAGCTGCAGGCCTTGTCGGCCCGGACCTTGTCGGGCCGTGTGCGGGGCCCGGCCTGCGCCGATGCGCGGGACGTTGATGCCGTCCAGGACGTTCTGGCTCTGTTCACAAGCCAGGTGAGTCTTGGTGGTCAGCCCGCCGCGGGAGCGTTCCAGCGCGTGGTCGTCCGGTTCTGCCGAGAGTCAGGGCGCACCGACCCGCACCCGCCACCTGATCCCGTCGATGAGCTGCCGTTTCGTCCACGCCGACGGCCGACCCGACCGCGTGGGCACCGGCAACAGCGGCTCCAGCCGCGCCCACTGCTCATCGGGCAGGTCCAGCCGCCTCGCCACCGCCGGGGTGGCCACGAGGTCTCTGGTGTTCAGGTTCTTCTTGGTCGATGAACCCGCTACCGGAGACCTCACTTGCTTCACGATCAGGACACGCCCGTCACACCGGACTTCGAGGCAGACCCTGGGTACCTGGTGCCGAGGCGGGACCGATGAGCATCAGAGTGGGTTGAGGCGGGCCTTGAGCAGGCAGAACTCATTGCCTTCGGGGTCGGTCAGGACATGCCACTGCTCCTCCCCTGTCTGGCCGATGTTGGCCGGGCGCGCACCGAGCTTCAGAAGGCGTTCGAGCTCGGCGTCCTGATCGCGGTCGGTGGCGTTGACGTCGATGTGCAGCCGGGATTTCCCCTTCTCCGGCTCATCCCTGTAACTGAGGATGATCGTCGGCTGCGGGCCGCCGAACCCTTCGCGCGGCCCGATCTCCAGCGTGCCGTCGTCCTCGCGATCGAGCACGACGAAGTCCAGGACCTCGCACCAGAACCGCGCCAGCAACTCAGGGTCGCGGCAACCGAGCACGAGCTCACTGATACGACATGCCATAACGAAACCTGCTCTCAGCCTGGGAACTGCCGGGGAGGCCACACGCGAACCTCATGGGCTCCCAGCAGTGAAAAACAACCCCGCGACCGTAGCGGACGAGGCGAGCACGGGCGAGATGATTTCAGGGCCGACCCTGTCCGGGCAGCCGGGCAATGGCCGTTGGCCATGCAGTAGGGAAGCCGACCTTGAGACACGACCTGGCACATCACGCGGAGAAGCAGGCGTCACGCTGCGCCGAGGGAGCCCGGTCGTAGTGACGAAGCCGATGTGCGACAACTGTTTCCAAGGATTCACGGACCCCGCTCGTGACACCGGACAGTCGCAATGGGTTCTCGACTCCGGTGGCCTGCCTGGGCGGGTGGTGGAGGCCCGGGTCCGGTGTGTGACCGGTTCAGGGCTCCAGGACCACCTTCCCCGTCGTCCCGCGCGTCTCCAGCGCCCGGTGGGCGGTGGCTGTCTCGGCGAGCGGGAAGCGTTGTACGGCGGGGGTGAGGCGGCCCGCGGCGGCTTCGGTGAGGGCGCGGAGTTCCAGGGTGCGTACGGGGTTGGGGCCTCCCGCCTTCTGCGTCATCACGGGGCCGAGGACCTGCTCCGAGACGCCGTCTACGAGGTAGGGCTTGCCGTCGTGCAGGCCCTCGCCGGACCAGCCGAAGACGATGTGCTTGCCGCCGGGGCCGAGCAGGGCGGTGGTCTCGCGGGCGACCTCGCCGCCGACGCCGTCGAAGACGACGGTGGCGGTGCGTCCGCCCAGGTAGGCGCGGCTTTTGTCCGGCCAGGCCGGGTCCTTGTAGTCGACGGCGAGGTCGGCGCCGTTGGCCTGCACCTGGGCGACCTTGTCCGGGCCGCCGGCGAGGCCGATGACGGTGGCGCCGGCGTTCTTGGCGTACTGCACCAGGAGGGTGCCGATGCCGCCGGCGGCGGCCGGGATCACGGCCACGGAGTCGGGGCCGAGCTCGGCGAACTGCAGGATCCCCATCGTCGTACGGCCCGTGCCGATCATGGCGACGGCCTGGGCGGCGTCCAGGTTCGCCGGGATCTCGTGGACGCGTTCGACGTCGGTGACGGCGAGTTCGGCGTAGCCTCCGGGGGCGAACCCGAGGTGGGCGACCACACGCTTGCCGAGCCACAGGTCTGCGACGCCCTCGCCGAGGGACTCGACGGTGCCCGCGACCTCGCGTCCGGGGATGGTGGGCAGGGTCGGCGGCTCGGGCAGGGGGCCCTGCATGCCCTCGCGCAGGGCGGTGTCCAGGAGGTGGACGCCGGCGGCTGCCACGGCGATACGGATCTGGCCGGCGCCCGGCACCGGGTCCTCGACCTGCTCGTAGGTGAGGTTCTCGGCCGGGCCGAAGGCGTGCAGGCGGATGGCGTGCATATGGGCTCCCCCATGTGAGGCCTGTGCTGGGAACCCACTCTTCAACCTCAAGCATGCTTGAGGTCAAGGGTGTTCCGGCCCAGTGCCAGCGACACCGCGGTGAGGGCGCTGTTGAAGGAGACCTCGGACAGGACGCCGGGGGCGGCGACCTGGTCGCCCGCGAGGTAGACGCCGTCGCCGCGGTCGATGGCGGGCCGGTCGCGCCAGCTGGTGCCGGGCGGGTCGACGGCGCCCGTACGGCCGCTCGCGACGGCCTCGCGCCGCCAGGTGACGCGTGCGCGCCAGCCGTCGAAGGCGAGGTCGAGGAGCTGCTCGGCGCGGGCGATGCCGTCGGCCTTCGTCTCGTGCGGGGCGATGGGGATCTGTCCCTGGATGAGCTGCTCGCCCGTGGGGGCGAGGGACCGGTCCTGGGCCGTGAAGCGCTCGATCCATCCGGGGGAGTCGAGGTCGGAGACGGCGAAGGCGTCCCCGCGCCGGGTCCGCACGGCGAGATCGATGAGTGCCGTACGACCGCTCGTCCAGGTCAGCGAGTCGTCGCCGAGGAGGCGGCGGGCGGCTTCGAGGGAGGTGGCGACGACGGCGGGCGTGTCCGTCGGCACGGTGTCGACGCGGGACAGCGTCTCCATACGGACGCCGAGATTCCACGCTCGTGCGGCCATCCGGTCGATGACGCTGCCCCAGCCGCCGCGCGGGTAGTGGGCCTCGGGCGGGAGCTTGGTGGCGCGGCGCAGGCGCTCCTGCACGAAGGCGGCGGACAGGGCGCCGGGGTCGTGGTGGAACAGGGCGACGGCGGAGTAGTGGGCGGCGGCGCGGGCGCCCTCCTCGCCGGCCTGCTCGGTCGCCCAGGTCAGGAAGTCGACGTCGACGGGTGCCTGGCGGGCGCCGGGGCGCAGCAGCTTCAGCATGGCGAAGGGCGGGGTGCGGCGCAGCACGCCGTTGTGGCGCAGCCGCAGTCGGGCGGCTTCCAGGGGCGGGATGGGTGCGAGCGGCCCGATCAGATCACGCTGCTTGAGCCAGGACCAGTGCGGGCCGCCGTTGTAGAGGGCGTGCGGTCCCTCGTTCGTCTTGTACGGCCCCTCGGCGGTCCGGGCGCGTCCGCCGAGGGTGTGGTGGGCTTCGTACACGGTGACCTTGGCGCCCGCCTCGGCGGCGGTGATGGCCGCGGTCAGGCCGGCGAAGCCGCCGCCGATGACGGTGATGCGGTGCATGGCTGGGGGTCTCCCTCGGGTTGGGGTCGCCTTTCGGTGAATACGACTGATTGAGGGGGCCGGAATGTGACATGGGGACTGTTTTCGCAGGTCGGGGGTGTTGTCAGTGGTGGGGTGCAGCATGGGGGCATGGTGAGGCGAGGGACGGGTGCGAGCGGCGGGCGACGGGGAGCGGTGCGGGGAGCGCGGCGGCCGGAGGTGCGGCTGCCGGCGCTGGAGCCGTACGGCGGCGGGGAGTTGGCGCCGGACGGGGACTATGACGGGCTGGAGTTCCGGGAGGCGGACTTCGCCGGGCAGGACGGGAAGGGTGCCCGTTTCATGGACTGCGCGTTGACGGGGTGCGCGCTGGACGAGACGCGGCTGTCCCACGCCCGCTTCCTGGACTCGGTCCTCACCGGCATACGGGGTGTGGGCACCGACCTCGCCGAGGCGACCCTGCGCGACGTCGAGCTGGTCGACGCCCGCCTGGGCGGGGTGCAGCTGCACGGAGCCGTACTGGAACGGGTCGTGATCCGCGGCGGCAAGATCGACTATCTGAACCTGCGATCGGCCCGCCTCAAGGACGTCGTCTTCGAGGGCTGCGTCCTGGTGGAGCCGGACTTCGGGGGTGGCCGGCTGGAGCGGGTGGAGTTCGTGGACTGCGACCTGAAGGGGGCGGACCTGAGCGGCGTGACGCTCGTGGATGTGGACCTGCGCGGGGCCGCTTCGCTGGAGATCGCCCGGGGAGTGGACCGGCTGAGGGGCGCGGTGATCAGCTCGTCCCAACTGCTGGACCTGGCACCGGTGTTGGCGGCGGAGATGGGGATCCGGGTGGAGGGCTGAGGGAGGGCATGGTGGGGGCGCCTCACGCCCCGCGCACTCACCGCACCCGCGGATACCGCGCCTGCAAGGTCCAGATCGCCGGGTTCTCGCCCAGGTCGTCGTGCAGGTCGACCAGGTCGGCGATCAGGTCGTGCAGGAAGTCCCGGGCCTCTCTGCGCAGTTCCGCGTGGGAGAAGGTGAGCGGAGGTTCCTCGGCCGGCATCCAGTCGGACTCGATGTCCACCCAGCCGAAGCGGCGTTCGAAGAGGAGGCGGTCGGTGGACTCGGTGAAGTCCAGTTCCGCGCGTTGCGGGCGGGACGCCCGGGAGCCGGCCGGATCCTGGTCGAGACGCTCCACGATGTCGCACAGCGCCCACGCGAAGTCGAGCACCGGCACCCATCCCCAGGCTGTGGACAACTCCCGGTCCGCCGCCGTGTCGGCGAGGTAGACGTCCCCGCAGAACAGGTCGTGGCGGAGGGTGTGGACGTCCGCCTGGCGGTAGTCCGTCTGCGGGGGGTCCGGGAAGCGGTTGGAGAGGGCGTAGCCGATGTCGAGCACGTAGGTGATGGTGTCACGGGCGTCCTCATAGGATCACTGACGTGTCCCGATCCGCCCCCGTTGCCCCGACCTGCGCTTCCGTCCTGCTCGCCCTCGCCCTGACGGCGTGCACCGGCGGCGTCCAGGGCACCCCGGGCGGCTCCGGCGTGGGCGACCCGTACTTCCCCAAGGCGGGCAACGGCGGCTACGACGTCACGCACTACGACCTGGACCTCGCCTACGCCCCCGACACCCACCGCCTCACCGGCACCACCACACTCACCGTCCGCGCCACCCAGGACCTCTCCGCCTTCGACCTCGACCTCCAGGGCATGGACGTCGGCAAGGTCACCGTGGACGGTGAGGCCGCCCGCTGGAACCGAGCCGGGCAGGAGCTGACGGTCCGCCCGGCCGAGGACCTCGGCGAGGGCGAGACGTTCCGCGTGGCCGTCCGCTACTCCGGTGTCCCCGAGACGATCACCGACCCGGACGGCTCGGAGGAGGGCTGGCTGCCGACGGAGGACGACGGCGTGCTCGCGCTCGGTGAGCCGACGGGGTCCATGGCCTGGTTCCCCGGCAATCACCATCCGTCCGACAAGGCGTCGTACGACATCGCGGTGACTGTGCCGGAGGGCCTGGAGGCCGTCTCCAACGGGGAGTTGACGGACGAGCGGAGCCAGGGAGGCCGTACGACCTTCACCTGGCACACCGGCGAGCCCATGGCGAGCTACGTCGCCACGCTCGCCATCGGCGACTACGACATCCGCCGCTCCACCACCCCGGACGGCCTGCCCGTGTACGTCGCCGTCGACCCCACCCGCGCCGAGGCGAGCCGCAAGGTGCTGGCGCGGATCCCGGAGATCCTGGCGTGGGCCGAGGACGCCTTCGGCCCGTACCCCTTCTCCTCCACCGGAGCGATCGTCGATCGCGACGGCGACACCGGTTACGCCCTGGAGACCCAGAACCGCCCCTTCTTCCCCGGCGTGCCCGACACCGCGCTCCTCGTCCATGAACTCGCCCACCAGTGGTACGGCAACTCCGTCACGCCGAAGACCTGGCAGGACATGTGGCTCAACGAGGGCTTCGCGACGTACGCGGAGTGGCTGTGGGCGGAGGACCACGGCGGCGACAGCGCCCAGGAGACCTTCGACGCGCTCTACGGCCACGGCGAGGACACCTACGAGGATCTGTGGACCTTCCCACCCGCCGAGCCGCCCGGCGCCGACCACATCTCCGACAGCCCGGTCTATCAGCGCGGCGCGATGGTCCTGCACAAGATCCGCCGGACCGTCGGCGACGCCACCTTCTACGACATCCTCCGGGGCTGGGCAGCCGCCCACCGCCACGGCAACGCGGACACCGCCGACTTCACGGCATACGTGGAGGAGAGGGCGCCGGGTGAGGACTTCAGCGGGGTCTGGGAGGAGTGGTTGTACGGGGAGGGGAAGCCGGGGCGGCCGTGACGATCGGCCCGGCCTTCACCGCCGTAGGACGTCAGTTGACGCTGCCGGCCACCGCAGGCAGTGGTCATGCTCGTCATCGGGGGTCCTGGGGTGGATCGGGCAGGGCCAGGCACAGCGCGTCCAGGGCCGCCGCGAAGGCGTGTTCCGGTGGGGTGCCGTAGCCGATGACCAGGCCGTCGCGCGGGGGCATCGTGCTGTCCGGATGGCGGTAGGGGCGCAGGCCGTCGAGGGCCAGCCCCTGCCGCCGGGCCGCGCGCAGGGCCGCGTCCTCGGTGTTCTCCGGCAGTTCGAGGACGGCGTGCAGGCCTGCCGCGATGCCCCTGACGCTGATGTGCGGGGCGCGCTCGGCGAGCGTGCTCACCAGCAGGTCGCGGCGGCGCCGGTAGCGCTGCCGCATCCGGCGCAGATGCTGGTCGTAGGAGCCGCCGGCGATGAAGTCGGCGAGGGTGAGCTGGTCGCTGACGCCCGACCACATCTCCCGGGCCCCCTTGGCGGCGAGCACGTCGTCGACGAGCCATCCCGGCAGCACCATCCACCCCAGCCGCAGCGCCGGTGACAGACTCTTGCTGGTCGAGCCGATATAGACGACCCGGTCGGGATCGAGGCCCTGCACCGCGCCGACCGGCTGCCGGTCGTAGCGGAACTCGCCGTCGTAGTCGTCCTCCACGAGCAGCCCGCCCTGGGAACGGGCCCAGTCGATGACGGCCGCCCGGCGTTCCGGGTGCAGCGGTCCGCCGGTGGGGAACTGGTGCGCGGGGGTGAGCAGAACGGCCTTCGCACCGGTGTCCGGCACCTCGTCGATCCGCGCCCCGTGGGAGTCGACCGTCAACGGGGCGGTCGGCAGGCCCATTTCGCCGAGGATGCCCCGGTGGAAGTGCAGCCCGTACGACTCCACCGCGACCGGCCCCCGCAACACGCTGCCCAGCAGCCGCAGTCCGTGGGCGAATCCGGAGCAGATCACGATCCGGTCGGGCTCGGTGCGCACGCCCCTGGCGCGTGCCACGTACTCGGCCAGGGCCTCGCGCAGTTCGGGCCTGCCACGTGGATCGCCCACGCCGAAGGCGTCGTTGGGGGCCGCGGCCAGGGCCCGGCGGGCGGAGCTGAGCCAGGCCGCGCGCGGGAAGGCCGACGCGTCGGGCGAACTGGGCATCAGATCGTGCAGGACGCGGCGCCGGGTCTGCCGCTGAGGACGGCGCGCATGATCCGGCTGGAGCGGCGCGGTACGCCGGGCGACCCGGGTGCCGGACCCCTGTCGGGCGGTGAGCCAGCCTTCCTCGACGAGCTCGGCGTACGCGTCGGCGACGGTGTTGCGGGCGATGCCCAGGTCGACCGCGAGGCTCCGGTACGGCGGCAGCCGGGTGCCGGGGGCCAGCCGGCCGGACCGGATGGCCTCCCGCAGGGCGTGCATGAGCCGGCCCCGCAGGCTTCCCTTCCCGGAAAGCTCCAGGTGGAGGTCGGTTCCCGCGGCCTGATCCGGCAGGGTTCCGGTGTCCTGGGACTGCTGATTGACCCATGTTTCCGCCATGGAAATGCACCATAGCTTGGGTCGTCTCCGCTCTTAGGGTCATGGCATGACAACGTTTCAGGTGCCTCAGCGCATGAACTTCTCGACCGTCGCCCCCAAGGTCTTCAAGGCCGTCCTGGCCCTCGACGCCGCCGCCCGTGACGGCATCGACCCCGTTCTGCTGGAGCTGGTGCAGATCCGCGCCTCCCAGATCAACCGGTGCGCGTACTGCATCGACTACCACACCTCCGACGCCCGCAGGGCCGGGGAGGCGGAAGAGCGCATCTACCAGCTCTCCGCCTGGGAGGAGTCGAGCCTGTACACCGAGCAGGAGCGGGCCGCCCTGGCGCTCACCGAGGCCGTCACCCGGCTGCCCGAGGGCGTGCCGGACGAGGTCTACGACGAGGCCGCCCAGCACTTCGGCGAGAAGGAACTCGCCCAGCTCATCGCTCTGATCTTCACCGTCAACGCGTGGAACCGCATGAACGTCACCACGCGCAAGACTCCCGGCACGGTGTGACGGACAGCTCGACTCATGGGCGGTGGCTCACCCCTCGGCCACGGAAAAGCACGTCCCCCGGGCCACCGCCGTCACCGCATGATCAGTGCGCTGCTCGCCCTCATCGCCAAGCGGCTGCGACAGACCGTCCTGGTCATCTCCGCGGTCCTGACCGTGGCCATGGTGTTCCTCGCACTCGTCGACAACACCGCCGTCACCGCGGGCGCCATCCTGATCCTGTGGGGCCTGGGCTACGGCGCGGTGCCGGTCACCTTCCAGACCTGGATCCTCGACGCCGCGCCGGACACCAGCGAGGCCGCCTGCTCGCTGTACGTCTCCACGTTCAACCTGTCCATCGCGCTCGGCGCGCTCTTCGGCGGCCTCGCCGTCGACGGCATCTCCACCAGGAGCGAGCTGTGGATCGGCGCCGTTCTCGCCGCCCTCACGCTGCTCGTGGTGGGCGGGAACCGCCGCACCGCGTCCGCCGACTGAGCGGACGCACCGTCCGGCCGGAGCCATCGAACGGGCCGTCCCCCGTGATTCGTTCCCTCACGCGCGGGGGACAGCGGTGCGACGCGCAGCACGTGCCGGAGACGTGGCCGCCGCCGCGCACCGCGATCGGTGTGACCTCGCAGGACTGCCACGCCCCGTTCTGGGATGCCCCGCTGCTGCCCGTTCCGGGACTAGCCGAATCCATCGGCCCGACGCGCACGCAGCGGAGCCCCCGACCAGAGAAGGCCAGGGGCTCCGTCGGTGAAACGGACGTCCGTCAGACGTTCACACCGAAGTCCTGCGCGATGCCCACCAGGCCCGAGGCATAGCCCTGGCCGACCGCGCGGAACTTCCACTCCGCGCCGTTGCGGTACAGCTCGCCGAAGACCATCGCCGTCTCCGTCGCCGCGTCCTCCGACAGGTCGTAGCGGGCGATCTCGGTGCCGCCGGCCTGGTTCACGATGCGGATGTACGCGTTGCGGACCTGGCCGAAGTTCTGCGAGCGGTTCTCCGCGTCGTAGATGGAGACCGGGAAGACGATCTTGTCCACGTCGGCCGGGAGACCCGCCAGGTTGACGTTGATCGCCTCGTCGTCGCCCGCGCCCTCGCCCGTGCGGTTGTCGCCGGTGTGGACGATGGTCTGGTCCGGGGTCTGCTTGTTGTTGAAGAACACGAAGTGGGCGTCCGAGTAGACCTTGCCCTGCGGGTTGACCGCGATCGCGGACGCGTCGAGGTCGAAGTCCGTGCCGGTGGTGGTGCGGACGTCCCAGCCGAGGCCCACGGTGACGGCGGTCAGGCCCGGAGCCTCCTTGGTGAGCGAGACGTTGCCACCCTTGGACAGGCTTACAGCCATTGTTGGGAGTCCCTTCCCTCGTATACGTACGGCAAGAAGCTACAGCTACCCCTAGGAACGCCGCGGGGGGTACCGAAGGTTCCGCGCGTCTTTACTTTCTTTACCAAGTAGCCGACGTAAGCGAGACGTGAGCGATATTCGGGTGACGTGGACCGGACAGAGCCGGGAACATGGACGTCATGTCTGGTCCGTACGTGATTCGCGGCTCTGTCTCCCTGCCGGAGGCCGAGCTCATGTGGCGTTTCTCGCGGTCGTCCGGACCCGGCGGTCAGCACGTCAACACCAGCGACTCGCAGGTGGAGCTGCGCTTCGACCTCGCGCGGACCGAGGCGCTGCCCGAAGTCTGGAAGCAGCGGGCTCTGGACAGGCTGGCCGGGCGGCTCGTCGACGGCGTCGTCACCGTCCGCGCCTCCGAGCACCGCTCCCAGTGGCGCAACCGCGAGACCGCCGCCGTGCGCCTGGCCTCCCTCCTCGCCGAGGCGACGGCCCCGCCGCCCAAGCCGCGCAGGCCCACCCGGATCCCGCGCGGCATCAACGAGCGCCGGCTGCGGGAGAAGAAGCAGCGCTCGCAGACCAAGCGGGGGCGGTCCGGACGGGACTGGGGGTAGCCCCGGCGGTCACCGCCCTCGTCGGTCGTATCCCTCGGCAACCCACCACCGGCACCAGCGGCATGTCACCCCAAATGCCGGTACCGCCCCCGGAAATACGTCAGCGGCCCCCCGTCCGCGCTCGGCAGCGACGCCGTCAGGACCCGGCCGATCACCAGCACGTGGTCGCCGGCCTGCACCCGCTGCTCCGTACGGCACTCCAGGGTCGCCAGGGCGCCGCCCACCAGGGGAGCGCCGGTCGTCTCGCCGCGGACGTACGGGATGTCCTGGAAGAGCAGGCGGTCGCTGAGGCGGCCCTTCATGGCGAAGCGGCCGGCGATGTGCCGCTGGCTCTCGGCGAGGACGGAGACGGCCCACAGGGGCTGCTCGGCGAGCACGTCGTCCATGCGGGAGCCCTCGCGCAGGCTGACCAGCACCAGGGGCGGGTCCAGGGAGACCGACATGAACGCCGTCGCCGTCATGCCGACGTCCTCGCCGACCGGCGCCTGGGGGTCGTCCGGGTCGAGCGAGGGCTCCTGAGCGGTCACCAGGACCACACCCGCGGCCAGCCGGGACATGGCGGCGCGGAACTCGTCGTTGGTCACCCCCTCAGCATGCCCGGAGGCGGGCGGGGAGAGGGTGGGGGATGTGGCAAGGGGAGTGTTCGGCACGCCGGGAACGCTAATCTCCGGTCCGCGGGCACCGCATCGGCCCCGGGGCGGAGCCCGGACCTAGGACCCGCCTAGGACCCGCGACGGAGGCACCTCAAACGCGCAAAAATTACGTTCAGTAAACGCACAGGGAAACCGCAGAAACCCCACTCAATTGTTCATCTTTCGCTGTGACTTGAGTCACAAGGGGCATTAATTGTTGACCCTGTGTACCGAGTGGGCAGCGCGCTGTGATTCAGTGGCGGGGAAGCTGCTAGGACGATACGCCGATGAGAACCCTTGATTCGCTGCGAGGTCTCGGGGGGAGGGCGAGCATGGAGGCCGAGTCGGAGCCCTACGTCCGCCTTGCGTCCCTGCGACAACTGCACCAGGTCATGGCCGACATGAACACGGCCCGCAGCCTGGCGGACACACTGCAGACGGTCGCCGACGGCGTGGTCCAGGCGCTGGGGTACGAGCTGGCGTGCGTGAACCTCGTACGCCCCGACGGCGATCTCGTCGTCGCCGCCTTCTCCGGCAACCCCGCCGCCGAGGCGCTCATCACCGGCCGCGTCGGCTCGCGCGAGTCCTGGGAGCGCCGCCTGGGCATGGGCGAGCACTGGGGCGACCTGGTCTTCATCCCGCACACCGAGGGCTGGGTCCTCGACGACGACGACGTACCGCAGTGGTACACCGACGGCCCCGCACCCCGCTTCGAGGACGAATGGCACCCCTCGGACCGGCTCTTCGCGCCGATGTACACGCCCGCCGCGCCGGGCGGCGGCTCCTGCGGCGAGCTGATCGGCGTGCTGTCCGTGGACCGTCCGCGCAACGGCCGCCGACCGGGCGCATGGGGACGCGAGGCGCTCCAGATGTACGCGTTCCAGGCCGCCATCGCGATCAGCAACGCGCGTCTGCGAGCCAACATGCAGCGCGCACTGGTCAGGCTCGAAAGGGAGCAGCAGGCCCTGCGCGCCAGTGAGGAAAGCTTCAGGCAGGCCTTCGAGTACGCCCCCTCCGGCATGGCCATCGCCGAGATGGGCGGCGACCAGCACGGCCGGATCCTCAGGACCAACGACGCGCTGTGCCGCCTCCTGGGCCGCCCCGCCTCCGCGATGCGTCGCTACGCCTTCTCCGACCTCGTCCACCCCGAGGACATAGGCACGCTCCTGCGGACCTCCGCCGAGGGCGGACGGGCCGAGCTGCGCCTCGGTCGCCGCGACGGCACCTACGTCTGGGTCTCGCTCCGCAACTCCGTCGTCGCCGACGCCGCCGACGGACCCCGCTTCCTGCTCACCCACGTCGAGGACATCGAGGAGCGCAAGCGCCGCGAGCTCCAGCTCGCCCACCGCGCCTCCCACGACTCGCTCACCGGCCTGCCCAACTCCGCCGAGCTGCGCGCCCGCCTCTCCTCGCGCCTGTGCCAGCGCCCCACCCAGGCGGGCGCCCTGGAGTCCGTGGACGCGGCCTACGGCCATCCCCTCCACGACACGGGCGGCCACGGCTTCGACTTCCGGCCGGGCACCGAGACGTACGACGCCTACGACCACCATGTGCACACCGTCGCCCCCGAGGGTGACCGTGACGACGGCGCCAAGGGGCTCGCGGTCCTCTTCTGCGACCTCGACGGCTTCAAGTCGATCAACGACCGGTTCGGGCACAACGCCGGAGACGCGGTCCTCATCGAGGTCGCCCGGCGACTGTCCGGGGGCGTCCGCGACGGCGACACGGTGGCCCGGCTCGGCGGCGACGAGTTCGTCGTCCTGGCCGACGGGCTCGGCCGGGCCGACGCCCAGGACCTCGCCGTACGTCTGCGCAACGAGATCATCCAGCCCATCCGGGTCGACGGACGGGCCATGCGGGTCGGTGCCAGCTTCGGCATCGGCTGGGCGCACTGCGGGATGACGGCGGACGAGGTGTTGAAATCCGCCGACGAGCGGATGTACGTCGAGAAACGATCCCGTCCCAAACAGCACAGACGCGCGGGATGACCCCCAGGTCAGCGAGCTGATGCGATCCGAGTCACCCGTTTGGGCCATCAGGAGCGGGTAGGCTCGCCCTTCTCACCGCACATTTCGCATCCGCACCGCACCTCCTAGGAGATCAAGGGATGACGTCCGGCAACAACGGCGCGAGCACGCCCGAGGACGACGACCCGTTCGGCTATCTCTACGCGGACGGGCAGGCCAACGGGGCCCAGCCACCGTCCGGTGGCTACGGCTACCCGAACTCCGTCAACCGGGTGCGGGCGGTCGGCCAGCGTCAGTACGGGCAGCAGCAGGCGCCGGCCGCCGCGACCGCCCCGTACGGCCAGGTCCCGCCGCAGCAGCAGGGCGCCCACGCCCAGCCGAACGCGCACTACGCGGCGCCCGAGACCTTCCCGGGCGGCGCCCCCTCCACCCAGCAGCCGATGCCGGGCGGCGGTGGCGGCCGACGGGGCCCCAACACCAAGGGGCTGCTGATCGGCGCGATCGCGGTGGTCGCCGCGGTCGTCATCGGCATCGGCGTGGCGATGATGAACGGCAACGGCGACGACAGCGCGGGCGACAACGAGGCCTCCGCCCCGCCCGCCGCCTCGCAGAGCGCCGAGCCGAGCCCGTCGGGCAGCAAGAGCGGGGCGGCGAGCGAGGTGGATCTACCGAAGATCGACGCGAAGGCGCTGCGCTTGGTAGGCGGCGCTGTGACGTCCTCTGACGTCAAGGGGGCAAAGGCGGGAGGCGGGGTCTACGTCACGGGCTTCAACCAGGTCGGTGCGAAGGTCACCTGGACGCTCAACGGCATAGAGAAGGCTGGCGCCTACCGGCTGTACGTGCGCTTTGGAATCCCGGGCGTGGACGCCAACGCGACGCTTGTGGTGAACGGCAAGGCCAACAGCCAGCCGCTGAACATGAAGAACTTCGGCGGGCTCCCCCAAGGCGACTGGGAGAAGGGCTGGCAGACCACATGGGCCAACGTGAACCTGACAAAGGGCACCAACACTATTGAGCTCGCCTGCAACCAGGGCAACCAGTGCAATGCCAATCTCGATCAGTTGTGGCTGCAGTAAGTCGCTGACAACCAAAGGGCCCGCCGGAGAGACCGGCGGGCCCTCATCATGGCCTCAGATCAGCCGACGCGGCCGAACGCTACGCACTTATCTGCGACCCACCGCTTCCTGCCCTCCCATTTGAGGGGAGTCCACGTATTGTGCGTCGAGCCCCCGCTGGTGCATCGATACGACCCACCCCTGACCTGACCTGAACAAGAAGCATCGTCCCAGCAGGGGATTCGGTCAGGCGTGCCGGTACCGAATGCCTTAACCCTGAGCACCGCAGCCGAAGTTGTTGACGTGCCCGCACGGAGGGTCCAGGCGGTGTTGGCAGACGCACCTGATACCGCAGCGTGTGCAGGGGCTGCGGAAAGGAGGAGCGCAGCTGCCAGCGTGCTGGGTATGGCCCCTGCACGCATGATTGTCTTTATCGCAAAATCCCCGAATCTGGTTGTTTCGTTGCCGGTCAACGCAACGAATGAGTGATCATTAGATCATCTGTCTGAAGTTCGGAAAGGTCATTTCCTGGCCAGCTCCAGTGAGGGGTACCCGTGGCGCGCTCACGCCGCGCTGACCTCCCCCGACACCGCCACCCGCCCCAGCAACTCCTCGTACGCCGCCCGGTCGAACTCGCCCGCCACCGGGGCGAGGACCGTCGCCGCGGACAGGGCGGCCGCGCGGGTCAGGCGGTCCGGCCAGGGCAGGTGGTCCACCAGGCCCGACAGCAGGCCCGCGACCGCCGAGTCGCCGGCGCCCGTGGGGTTGCCGTGGACGCGGGCGGGCGGGGTGGCGCGCCAGCGGCCCTCCGGGGTGGCCGCGAGGAGGCCCTCGGCGCCCAGGGAGGCGACGACGGCCCGGGCGCCGCGTCGGCGGGCGTCCTGGGTGGCCCGCACCGGCTCGTGGGAGCCGGTCAGCTCTGCCAGTTCGTCGGCGTTCGGTTTCACGATGTCCGGCCGGGCGGCGACCCCGCGCCGTAGCGGCTCCCCGCTGGCGTCCAGGAGGACGGGGACGCCGGCCGCCTTGGCCGTCCGTACCAGCCCCGCATACGCCCCCACCGGTACCCCCGGCGGCAGGCTCCCGCACAGCGCCACCACGGACGCCGATGCGAGCAGGTCCTCGTACGCCTCCTGGAAGGCGGACCACTCGGGGGGCGTGACCGTCGGCCCGGGCTCGTTGAGCTGGGTGGTGTCGCCGGTCTGCTCGTCCACGACGGCGATCGTGCGCCGGGTGGCACCGCCGACCGGGACGAGGGCGTCCACCACGCTCGGCGTGGCGGTGAGCTGTTCCTGTACGGCGCGTCCGGTGGCGCCGCCCACCAAACCGGTGACCGTCACCCCGTGCCCGAGGGCCGCGAGCACACGGGCCACGTTCACGCCCTTGCCGCCCGGCCGTTCGGTGACCTCCGTCACCCGGTGGGAGGCGTGCGGGCGCAGGGACCGTACGCGATAGGTGATGTCGAGAGCGGTGTTCAGCGTGACCGTGAGGATCACCTGGGCCGACCTCCCCCGAAGAACTCAGAATGCGCTTGCCGTCTGTCCGTCCGGAGCTGGCTGTCCGGAGCGCTGATCATGCCAAACGGACGGCGGTCGTCCCAGTCTCCCAGGACAACCGCCGCTCTCAACAGCTGGACAGATCACCCCAGTTGGGGATCGACCACCCATTCACCCCGGCGCATCACGCCCTTGAGGCCGAAATCGGCGTCAAGGACGACCAGGTCGGCGTCCTTGCCGGGTTCCAGGGAGCCGATGGTGTCGTACATGCCGAGCAGGCGGGCCGGGTTGGCGGACAGGGCGGCCACCACGTCCTCCACCGGCAGCCGGTCGATCGTCACCGCCCGCTGGAAGGCGCGGTCGAGGGTGAGGGTCGAGCCTGCGATCGTGCCGTCCGCCACCAGGCGTGCCACGCCGTCCGCGACCTCCACCTCCAGCGGGCCGAGCCAGTACCGCCCGTCGCCGAAGCCTGCCGCGTCCATCGCGTCCGTGATGAACGCCACCCGGTCCGCGCCCGCCCGGTGGAACGCCAGTTCCAGCGCTGCCGGGTGCAGGTGCGTGCCGTCGTTGATCAGCTCGACGGTGACGCGCTCGTCCTCCAGCAGGGCCGCGATGGGGCCGGGGGCGCGGTGGCCGAGCTGCGGCATGGCGTTGAACAGGTGCGTGGCGACCGTGGCGCCCGCCTCGATGGCTTCCACCGTCTGCTCGTACGTCGCGTCCGTGTGCCCGACCGCCGCGATGACGCCGTGCTCGGCGAGCAGCCGTACGGAGTCGATGCCGCCGGGGAGTTCGGTGGCGAGGGTGACCATCTTGGCCTTCCCGCGTGCCGCGTCGATCAGCTTGCGGACCTCGGCCGGGTCCGGGTCGCGCAGCAGTTCCTCGGAGTGCGCGCCCTTGCGGCACGGGGAGATGAACGGCCCCTCGAAGTGGATCCCCGCGATGTCGCCCTGCTCGGCCAGCTCGGAGAGCAGCCCGGCCCGGTGGGCGAGGAAGTCCATGTCGCCGGTGACCGTCGAGGCGACGAGCGTGGTGGTGCCGTGCAGGCGGTGGGTGTGGATGCCCTTGAGGATCTCGTCGACCGTGCCGGAGGTGAAGGAGGCGCCGCCGCCGCCGTGGTTGTGGATGTCTACGAAGCCGGGCACCAGCCGGTGGCCTGTTACGTCGATGACCTTGGCGTTCTCTGGGGCTGTACGGGCGATACGGGTGCCGTCGACGATCACCTGGCCGTCGGAGACGGTTCCGGTGGGCAGAACCACGTCGGCGCCGGAGAGGACGAGGGGCGCCTTGCCGGTTGCGGGCTGCGGGTCCGTTGTGGCTTGTCGCGCAGTTCCCCGCGCCCCTAGGGGGGTTGCCGTCACGTGGGTTCCTCCGGCGTCGTAGGTGTGGTGTCGAGCAGATCCCAGGCCAGGAGGCCCGCACCGAGGCATCCGGCGGTGTCCCCCAGGGCCGCGGGGACGAGGGTGGGCAGCTTCTGGAAGGTGACGCGCCGCCGGACCGCCTCCCGTAGCGGTGTGAACAAGGTTTCCCCCGCCTCGGCCAGCCCGCCACCGATGATCAGGGTGCGCGGGTCCAGCAGGGTGAGCGCGGTGACCAGCCCGTCGGCGAGGGCGTCGACGGCGTCCTGCCAGACTCGTACGGCGTTCGGGTCGCCGGACACGACGGCCTTCGCGCAGTCGGCCGCGTCCGCCTCGGGGTCCTCGCCGGCCTCCACCCACGCCGCGCTGACGGCCGCCGCCGACGCGTACCGCTCCAGGCAGCCGCGCTGTCCGCAGGGACAAGGGGTTCCCCCGGGCCGTACGACGATGTGGCCGATCTCGCCCGCGAAGCCGTGCGCGCCCGCTTCCACCCGGCCGCCGATGCCGATCGCGCCCGCGATGCCGGTGCCCAGCGGTACGAACAGGAAGCGGTCTGCGCCCCGGCCCGCGCCGATCCGGCCCTCCGCGAGGCCGCCGGTGCGCACGTCGTGGCCGAGGGCGACGGGGATGCCGCCGAGCCGGTCGGCGAGCAGGTCGCGCAGGGGTACGTCACGCCAGCCGAGGTTGGCCGAGTAGGCGGCGATGCCGTGTTCCTCGTCGAGGATGCCGGGGACGGCGACGCCGGCAGCGGCCGCGGGCTCGCCGAAGCGCCGGTCGCCGTAGGCGCGCAGCTCGGCGGCGAAGTCGAGGATGCCCCCGACGACGGCGTCCGGTCCGCGTTCGCGGCCCGTGGCCAGGCGGGCCTGGTGCAGCAGCTCGCCTCCCGCCCCGATCAGGGCGGCCTTCATCCCGGTGCCGCCCACATCGAGGGCGATGACATGTCTCACGGGAACAGTGTGGCCCGGGGACCCGCAAGAGGTCTAGTCCACTCGCGTGGTGTAGACCTTATTCGGCGTTATATGTATGACGTTTCGAAAGTTTTGATGATGTCGATCACTGATTTTGGGGCGATGGCAGTGCAGCGTCGGCGTACGACAGGGACGATCGCGGCGATGTCCGCACTGGGCCTGACGGCGGTCCTCGGCGGCTGCGGCGGTGGCGGCCTCAGCGGCGACGCCGGCAAGGTGACGCTGAAGCTGGTCGCCGCCGACTACGGCGACAGCGCGGCCAACAGCTCGAAGAAGTACTGGGACGCCCTGGTCAAGGACTACGAGTCGGAGCACCCCGACGTGAAGATCGACGTCTCCGTCTACTCCTGGAACGACATCGACCGCAAGGTCAAGGAGATGGTCGACGCCGGCAACGCGCCCGACCTGGCGCAGACCGGCGCGTACGCCGACTACGCGGACAAGGATCTGCTCTACAAGGTCGACGATCTGGTCTCCATCTCCGTCCAGGCCGACTGGGTCTCCCAGCTCGCCGACGCGGGGGAGGTCGACGGGGTCCAGTACGGCATGCCGTTCGCCGCCTCCACCCGGCTGCTCTTCTACAACAAGACGCTCTTCGACGAGGCCGGCCTCACCCCGCCGAAGACCTGGGCCGAGCTGGAGTCCGCCGCCGAGGCGCTGAAGGCGGAGGGCGTGAAGTACCCGTACGCGCTGCCCCTCGGGCCGGAGGAGGCACAGGCCGAGACCATGCAGTGGCTGCTCAGCGGCGGGGGCGGTTACACCGACACGCTCGGGACGTACGGCATCGACTCCTCGGACAACGTCGACACCTTCACCTGGCTCAAGAACGACCTGGTCGGCAAGGAACTGACCGGACCCGTCGCGCCGGGCGAGCTGAACCGTGCCGACGCGTTCGCCGCGTTCGCGGCCGGGGACGTCGGCATGCTGAACGGGCATCCCTCGCTGATGAACATGGCCGCGAAGAAGGGGGTCAAGTTCGGGATGGTGCCGATGCCGGGTGCGGACGGGCCGAGCAAGGTCTCCATGGGGGTCGCCGACTGGATGACCGCGTTCAAGAGGAACGGTCATGCCGAGCAGATCGGGGAGTTCCTCGACTTCGTGTACAACGAGAAGAACGTGCTCGACTTCTCGCGCGAGTACGACCTGCTGCCGGTGACCAACTCCGCGTCCGAAGCCATGAGCGCGGCGAAGGAGGACGCCGACCTGAAGCCGTTCCTGGAAGAGCTGCCGCTCTCCCAGCTGTATCCCGTCGGGGAGACCTCCTGGGCGCAGGTCAGCGCGGACATCAAGAAGCGGATAGGCCAGGCCGTCGCGCCGAACGGCAGCCCGGCGGACGTGTTGAGCCGGATCCAGTCGGCGGCGTTCTCGGCGCAGTCGGCGGGGTAGGCGCGGGCCGGCTGTCAGTGGGGGCGGTTACCTTGCCGGGTATGGAGGAGGAGCAGGAGCAAGAGGGGCTCGGGCGCAGGGAGCGGGACATCCTTGCGCTGGAACGGCGTGGCTTCGGTGGGCCCGGGACGAAGGAACGGGCGATACGGGAGGAGCTGGGGTTGGCGCCGGTGCGGTACTACCAGTTGCTGAATGCTCTGCTGGACGATGAGCGGGCGTTGGCGTTCGATCCGGTGACGGTGAATCGGTTGCGGCGGGTGCGGGAGGCGCGGCGCGGCGAGCGGTGATGGTCGGCGCCCGGCGCCGGGGGTGACCGTTGCTGGGGGCTCCGCCCCCAGACAGGACCGCGGCCTCCGAGGTCGCCATGTCGCCGGCGATGGCGGCCGGCCGCAGCACGACCTCCGCGCCGGCCTCGCGGGCCGCCGCCGCGATGGTCTGGTCGTCGGTGCACACGACCACGTCCGTCACCAGGCGGGTCGCCCGGCACTCGGGCACCGCCGGGCCTATGCCCGCCCTGCCGCCCGTCTCGGTTGGTCGAGGGCTGACCGGACGGGCTGGAATTCGCGGCCGGTGCCGAGAATGCTCGGCCCTTCCATGGATAAGGTCGCTCTATGGGCAGCCACCCGAACGTCACGGACCCCCTGCCGACACCCGCGACCCCCGCCGGACGGGACGGGCTCGACGCCATCCTCGCGCGGCCCGCCAACGCGGTGATCGCGCTCGACTTCGACGGGACCCTCGCGCCGATCGTGGCGGATCCCGAGCAGGCCCGGGCTCACCCGGACGCCGTGCCCGCGCTCGCCGCCCTCGCCCCGAAGGTCGCCGCCGTGGCCGTGATCACCGGTCGGCCGGCCGGCGTGGCGGTGCGGCACGGCGGGTTCGCCGGCGTCCCCGGCCTGGAGCACCTCGTCGTCCTCGGTCACTACGGCGCCGAACGCTGGGACGCCGTCACCGGCACCGTCAACGCCCCCGCTCCCCACCCCGGCGTCGCCGCCGTCCGCGCCGACCTGCCGGGGGTTCTCGACGGGGTCGGTGCGTGGCAGGGCACCTGGATCGAGGAGAAGGGGCGTGCGGTCGCCGTCCACACCCGCCGCGCCGCCGATCCCCAGGCCGCCTTCGAGGCCCTGCGTGGCCCCCTCACCGATCTGGCCGCCCGCCACGGCCTGATCGTCGAGCCCGGCCGCCTGGTCCTCGAACTCCGCCCGCCCGGCATGGACAAGGGCGTCGCCCTGCTCGAATACGCCCGCGAGATCTCCGCGGAGTCCGTCCTCTACGCCGGCGACGACCTCGGTGACCTGCCCGCCTACGCCGCCGTCGACAAACTCCGCTCCGACGGCACGCCGGGACTGCTGGTGTGCAGCGGCAGCGACGAGGTCACGGAGCTGCGGGATCGGGCGGATCTGGTGGTGGATGGCCCCGAGGGGGTCGTGGGGCTGCTGCGGGGGCTGGCGACGCGGCTCGGCTGAAGACCCGGGCACCCGGCCTTCGGCGGGGTTTCTGTTTCCGCCCGCACCACCTGTGCGGCTTTGGTGGTTGGGTGCGGGTGGCCCCTGTGGGGGGTGAGCGCCGTCGGCGGGTGCGGGTGCGGGTGGGCGGTGGGGCGAGTCTGTGAGGGGTGCAGGGGACGGAGTCCCCGCCGGGGTCTGGGGCGGAGCCCCAGGAGGGTGACCTCTCGAGGTACCGAGTCGGGTGGTGGGTGGGCACAGGCCCGTAGTTCCAGGGGGCGGAGCCCCCTGGCGGGGTTCGAATCACGCCCTCAGCGCACTCAGCTGCTCCAGAAACCACTGCGCCGGCGGCAACGCCGTAGCCGCCGCAGCCAACCGCTTCGTCCGTTCCGCCCGCTCCTCCGGCGCCATCGACAACGCCTCGTGCAACGCCCGAGCCGTCTCCATCACGTCGTACGGATTGACGGTGATCGCATCCTCGCGCAGCTCCCAGTACGCCCCCGCCTCCCGGGACAGCACCAGCGCACACCCCTCGTCGGAGACGACCGGCACCTCCTTCGCCACGAGGTTCATGCCGTCCCGGATGGGATTGACCAGGGCCACGTCCGCCAACCGGTACGCGGCCAGCGAGCGTGCGAAGTCGTCCTTGAGGTTCAGCACGACCGGTGTCCAGCCCGGCGTCCCGTACTCGGAGTTGATCTCCTCCGACAGCCGCCGCACCTCCGCCATGTACTCCCGGTACACCGCGAGGTCCTGCCGCGACGGGTACGCGAACGCCACGTGCGCCACCCGCTCCCGCCACTCGGGGTGATCGTCGAGCAGCTGCCGGTACGCGAGCAGTCCACGCACGATGTTCTTCGACAGCTCGGTCCGGTCGACCCGGACGATCGCCTTGCGCGCACTGCCGTCGGGAGCCGCGCCGATCTCCTCCCGCAGCGCCGCCACCCGCTCGTCCACATCGGCCTCGTGCGCCCGCCTGCGCAGGAAGTCCGCGTCCGCACCGAGCCCGTGCACGCCGATCCGTGTGTCCCCGAGCCCTCCGGCGAACTCCGCCGCGCACGTGGTGAACGCGTCCGCCCAGCGCTGGGTCAGGAAGCCCAGCCGATCGGCACCCAGCATGCCGCGCAGGACCTCTGCGGCGACATCGTCCGGCAGCAACCCGAAGTACTCCACCGGCGCCCACGGCGTGTGCGAGAAGTGCCCGATCCGCAGGTCCGGCCGCAGTTCACGCAGCATCCCCGGCACCAGACACAGGTGGTAGTCCTGCACCAGCACCGCCGCCCCCGGCGCGGCCTCCTGAGCCAACGCCTCGGCGAAGGCCCGGTTGTAGGTCTCGTACGACACCCACTGCCGCCGGAATTCCGCGTCGAAGACCGGCTCCAGCGGGGTCTGGTACAGCATGTGGTGGACGAACCACAGCACGGAGTTGGCGATGCCGTTGTACGCGTCGGAGTGCACGTCGGCCGGGATGGCGAGCATGCGCACACCAGCCTCACCGACCCCGCGCCGTACCGCCTCCCGGTCGCCGTCGCCCAGCGCCGAGCACACCCACAGGGCACCCGCGTCCGGCCCGATCGCCGACAGGCCCGAGACCAGCCCGCCGCCACCCCGTTTGGCGTGCAGCGAGCCGTCCTCGCGCACCGCGTAGGAGACCGGGCCGCGGTTGGACGCGACCAGCACTTGAGCACCTCGAGCACCCTGAGCAGCCTGCGTGGAAGCCATACGCCTCAACTTAGCCCAGCCCGTAACCGCTCAAACGTGCGGATCCCCTACGCGATCAGTCGTATACGGCCCGTAAGAGCAGGCAATTCGGCCCGCATACGGCCCGCGGTCAGCTCGCGTACGGCCCGGACACGGCCGCTTCAAGCGACCTTCCGCGCCGCGTACTCCGCGATCTCCACCATCGGCGGCCGTTCCTCCGTGTCCACGGAGTACGTGCGCGGCTCGAACCCGTCCTCACCCCGCTCGAACTGGGTGAGGGAGGGCCGGATCAGATGCCCGCGGGCCAGCCGCAGCTGGGCCGTGCGGTAGATCGCGGCCGACATACGGCCCAGGGACTGCCCGTCCTGGTGGCGGTGCTTGCGGACGCCGACATCGACCTGGGCGAGCGCGTCGAGGCCCACCAGGTGCAGGGCGTCCACCAGCATGCCCAGCTCCACCCCGTATCCGACCGGGAACGGCAGCTGCTCCAGCAGTGAGCGGCGGGCCGCGTACTCGCCGCCGAGCGGCTGGACGAAGCCGGCCAGCTGCGGCCAGTGCATGTTCAGCAGCGGGCGCGCCATGAGCTCGGTGACCCGGCCGCCCTGGCCGGCCGCGCCGCGGAGCGGACGGTCGTACATCCCCTTGACCAGGTCGACCCCGGGGTCCGTGAGCAGCGGGCCCACGATCCCGGAGACGAAGTCCGACGAGAACTCCTTCAGGTCCGCGTCGATGAAGCAGACGATGTCGCCGCCGGTGACCAGGAGCGAGCGCCACAGCACCTCGCCCTTGCCGGGAACGGTCGGGATGCGGGGGAGGATGTCGTCGCGGTGGACGACCCTCGCCCCGGCCGCCGTGGCGACCTGAGACGTGCGGTCGGTCGACCCGGAGTCCACGACGACGATCTCGTCGACGAGCGGGACCTGGCGCATGAGGTCGTGACGGATCACCGCGACGATGTCACCGACCGTCTCCTCCTCGTTGAGCGCGGGCAGCACGACACTGACCGACTGGCCCGTGGCGCGTTTCGCGGCCAGGATCTTGTGGAGCGGGCGATCGGTCTTGGACCAGGAGCGAGTGCTCAGCCAGCGCTCGACTTCATTCAGCACAGTGCGCGGCTCCTCTGCGTTCTCTCGGCGAGTAAGTGATCCATGGTCTCTGGCGGAACATGTGATCCATCTCGCGGTTCGGACGGCTATCTCAACTGTCCTGGCCTTCGGTTACAGTCTTGAACAACGCGGATGACCATCGCATGTCGGGGTCGGCGTTGCGTTTCAACGATCAACAACCACATACCGCTCATCCAGAGGGGCAGAGGGATACGGCCCGATGAAGCCCCGGCAACCCTCCAGCCGGTCTCGTAAACGATCACTGATGATCGTCTCCGCGAGGCTCCACCGGCTAGGGAAGGTGCCAAATCCGTCTCACGGCGAGATGCGTCGTGAGGAAGATGAGGAGAAAGGGCCTCGCCTCACATGGCTGTGCAGACTGTTGCAAGCACCACCGACACCGTCACCGTAGACCTGGGTCCCGCCGCGGCGCTCTCCTGCCGCGAGTGCGGTCACCGCGTACCCCTCGGCCCGGTCTTCGCGTGCGAGGAGTGTTTCGGCCCGCTCGAGATCGCCTACGACTTCTCGGCCTACGACACCGAGGAACTCCGTCGGCAGATCGAGGCGGGACCCGCGAACATCTGGCGTTACGCGCCCCTGCTGCCCGTCCCCGCGGACGTGGCCACCAAGCCGAACATCAACCCCGGCTGGACCCAGCTCGTCAAGGCCGACAACCTCGCGCGCGAGCTCGGCGTGACCGGCGGGCTGTATGTGAAGGACGACTCCGGCAACCCGACGCACTCCTTCAAGGACCGGGTCGTCGCCCAGGCCCTGGAGGCCGCGCGCGCCTTCGGCTTCACCACCCTCTCGTGCTCCTCGACGGGCAACCTGGCCGGCGCCGTCGGCGCCGCCGCCGCCCGGGCCGGCTTCCGCTCCTGCGTGTTCATCCCGCACGACCTGGAGCAGGGCAAGGTCGTCATGGCCGCGGTCTACGGCGGCGAGCTCGTCGGCATCGAGGGCAACTACGACGACGTGAACCGCTTCTGCTCCGAGCTGATCGGCGACCCGGCCGGCGAGGGCTGGGGCTTCGTCAACGTCAACCTGCGGCCGTACTACGCGGAAGGGTCCAAGACCCTGGCGTACGAGATCTGCGAGCAGCTGGGCTGGCAGCTGCCCGACCAGCTGGTCGTGCCGATCGCCTCCGGCTCCCAGCTCACGAAGATCGACAAGGGTCTGCAGGAGCTGATCAAGCTCGGGCTGGTGGAGGACAAGCCGTACAAGATCTTCGGCGCGCAGGCCGAGGGCTGCTCGCCGGTGTCCGTCGCCTTCAAGGGCGGGCACGACGTCGTACGGCCGCAGAAGCCGAACACCATCGCCAAGTCGCTGGCGATCGGCAACCCGGCGGATGGTCCCTACGTCCTCGACATCGCTCGCCGTACGGGCGGGGCGGTGGAGGATGTCACCGACGAGCAGGTCGTCGACGCGATCAAGCTGCTTGCGCGGACCGAGGGCATCTTTGCCGAGACGGCGGGTGGCGTGACCGTGGGGGTTGCGCGGAAGCTGATCGAGGACGGTGTGCTGGATCCGACGTTGACGACTGTCGTGCTCAACACCGGGGATGGTCTCAAGACGTTGGACGCTGTGGCCGGGACTGGGCTTACTGCGACCATTCGTCCCAACCTGGAGTCGTTCCGAGAAGCTGGCCTGGCATAGCTGTTTCCGACTGCGGGCCGGTGGGGGCTGGTCGCGCAGTTCCCCGCGCCCCTGGGGCGCTGCCCCGCCGTACCTGTGCATCCGACCGGAGGTCACACCGCATGAGCGTCAACGTCCGTATCCCCACCATCCTGCGCACCTACACCGGTGGCCAGGCCGAGGTCACGGCCGAGGGTGCGACCCTCGGCGAGGTCATCGCCGATCTGGAGAAGAACCACACCGGCATCGCCGCCCGCGTCCTGGACGACCAGGGCAAGCTGCGCCGGTTCGTCAACGTGTACGTGAACGACGACGACGTTCGCTTCGAGCAGGGCCTGGAGACCGCCACCCCGGACGGTGCCGGCGTTTCCATCATTCCGGCCGTCGCCGGAGGCTGATCATTACCCACGGTAACGCCGGTTACCGAGAGTTCATCGAATTGCCCCCTCCGTAAGAGAAGCGGAGGGGGCAATTCAGTGTGGTTGAGCGCGGTACAGTTGGGGAACGCGCTGCCGACGTTCCAGTCCGAGGCCCCTGGTTTCTGCCTTGCGCCCGATAAGAAGTAGCCAAAGTGTGCGCGTCTTTCATGCCTTTTGTGTACTTTGTGGGGCCCGACTTGCCCTGAATTCGGGCGAATTCTCGGCAGATTCCCGACCCCGCGCGTCCTGAATTCTCGTCCGATTGACCTGTTGCAGAGGGCAGTTGGACAGATACATTCGGCCGCGGTCGACGCGTTCCGGCGCACGCCCCCAATCATGTGGGGGGTGAGGTCTGACCCGGATCCACGAAGTGTGGGTCTGTGCAAGGGCCAGTAATAGGGGAGTTAGGCATGGCTCAGGGCACCGTCAAGTGGTTCAACGCGGAGAAGGGGTACGGCTTCATCGCGGTCGACGGTGGTGCGGATGTTTTCGTCCACTACAGCGCCATCCAGATGGACGGGTACCGCACCCTTGAAGAGGGCCAGCGGGTCGAGTTCGAGATCTCGCAGGGCCAGAAGGGCCCGCAGGCCGACATGGTTCGCGTCTCTGCCTGAACGCGCGACCAACCGCAATAGAACGGTCTTCTCCGGAGGGCCCGCATCCGGCAGGGTGCGGGCCCTCCGGCATGTCCGGGGGTCGATGCGGGGGTGGTCCGCGTCCGGCTCGGGCGGGTGCCCGATCCCCGAGAGGCGCTTGCACTCGACAGGGCCGAGTGCTAATCATTGGCGTTAGCACTCTGAAGGTGAGAGTGACAGTGTGGACCGGGTCGGTGAGGCCCGCAGGCCGGGTGGGGCAAGGAACCACGAGGCAGGCGAGCCGTCCGTCGCGGGCGCGGGCGCGGTCCGAAGGAATCACCCCCAGTCCTGGAGGGACCACTTCACATGGCCAAGATCATCGCGTTCGACGAGGAGGCGCGGCGCGGCCTCGAGCGCGGCATGAACCAGCTCGCGGACGCCGTCAAGGTGACCCTCGGCCCCAAGGGCCGCAACGTCGTCCTCGAGAAGAAGTGGGGCGCCCCCACGATCACCAACGACGGTGTCTCCATCGCCAAGGAGATCGAGCTCGAGGACCCGTACGAGAAGATCGGCGCCGAGCTGGTCAAGGAAGTCGCCAAGAAGACGGACGACGTCGCCGGTGACGGTACGACCACGGCGACCGTTCTCGCCCAGGCCCTGGTCAAGGAAGGCCTGCGCAACGTAGCCGCCGGCGCCAACCCGATGGCCCTCAAGCGCGGTATCGAGAAGGCCGTCGAGGCCGTCTCCGGTGCCCTGCTGGAGCAGGCCAAGGATGTCGAGACCAAGGAGCAGATCGCCTCCACGGCCTCCATCTCCGCCGCCGACACCCAGATCGGCGAGCTCATCGCCGAGGCGATGGACAAGGTCGGCAAGGAAGGCGTCATCACCGTCGAGGAGTCCCAGACCTTCGGTCTGGAGCTGGAGCTCACCGAGGGTATGCGCTTCGACAAGGGCTACATCTCGGCGTACTTCGCCACCGACATGGAGCGTATGGAGGCGTCGCTCGACGATCCCTACATCCTCATCGCCAACTCCAAGATCTCCTCGGTCAAGGACCTGCTCCCGCTCCTGGAGAAGGTCATGCAGTCGGGCAAGCCGCTGCTGATCATCGCCGAGGACGTCGAGGGCGAGGCCCTGTCGACCCTGGTCGTCAACAAGATCCGCGGCACCTTCAAGTCCGTCGCCGTCAAGGCTCCGGGCTTCGGTGACCGCCGCAAGGCCATGCTCGGCGACATCGCCATCCTCACGGGCGGCGAGGTCATCTCCGAGGAGGTCGGCCTCAAGCTGGAGAACGCGTCCCTGGACCTCCTGGGTCGCGCCCGCAAGGTCGTCATCACCAAGGACGAGACCACCATCGTCGACGGTGCCGGTTCCTCCGACCAGGTCAACGGCCGGGTCAACCAGATCCGCGCCGAGATCGAGAACAGCGACTCCGACTACGACCGCGAGAAGCTGCAGGAGCGCCTGGCGAAGCTCGCCGGCGGTGTCGCGGTCATCAAGGCCGGTGCCGCCACCGAGGTGGAGCTCAAGGAGCGCAAGCACCGCATCGAGGACGCCGTGCGCAACGCCAAGGCGGCCGTCGAGGAGGGCATCGTCGCCGGTGGTGGCGTGGCCCTGCTGCAGGCCTCCCAGGTGTTCGAGAAGCTGGAGCTCGAGGGTGACGAGGCGACCGGTGCCCAGGCCGTGAAGCTCGCGCTCGAGGCCCCGCTGAAGCAGATCGCCGTCAACGCCGGCCTCGAGGGCGGTGTCGTGGTGGAGAAGGTGCGCAACCTGACCCCGGGCCACGGCCTGAACGCCGCGACCGGCGAGTACGTCGACCTGATCAAGGAAGGCATCATCGACCCGGCGAAGGTGACCCGCTCTGCCCTGCAGAACGCCGCCTCCATCGCCGCGCTGTTCCTCACCACCGAGGCCGTCATCGCCGACAAGCCGGAGAAGGCGGGCGCTGCCCCGGCCGGCGGCGGCATGCCGGGCGGTGACATGGACTTCTGATCAACCTCTGGTTGATCGACCGTCCTTCGGACCGAGGGCGGCACTCCCTGGAAGCAGGGGGTGCCGCCCTCGGGCGTGTTGTGGATCACAGCGGGCGGGGTGGCGGAATGCCCGGGTGGGTGACGGCGGTTGTGCCGTGCGGGCTGTCGATGCGTATGCACATACCGTACGGAATGTGCCGGTGTCCGCCCGACTGCTCGACGTCCGACCGACCTCTCCGAGGAGCCCTTAAGTGACCGTCACCACCGCCGAGTCCACCTCCCGCGCGGCCCGCCTCCTCTCCCGACCGGCCACGATCAACGGCCTGACCGTCCCGAACCGCATCGTGATGGCGCCCATGACCCGCCAGTTCTCCCCGGGCGGCATCCCGGGCGCGGACGTGGCGTCGTACTACTCCCGGCGGGCAGCCGCGGGCGTCGGCCTGATCGTCACCGAAGGCACCTACGTCGGCCACGCGTCCGCCGGACAGAGCGACAGCATCCCGCGCTTCCACGGCGAGGAGCAGCTCGCGGGCTGGGCGAAGGTCGCCGCGGACGTGCACGCGGCGGGCGGCACGATCGTGCCGCAGCTGTGGCACATCGGCATGGTCCGGGAGCAGGGCCAGCCGCCGTACGCGGACGCCCCCGCCGTCGGCCCCTCCGGTCTGCGCCTCGACGGCACCGAGGGCACCGGCAAGGCCATGACGCAGCGGGACGTGGACGACGTCATCGGCGCGTTCGCCGAGGCCGCCGCGGCGGCGGAGCGGATCGGCTTCGACGGCGTGGAACTGCACGGCGCCCACGGCTACCTCATCGACCAGTTCCTGTGGGCGGGCACGAACCGCCGTACGGACGTCTACGGCGGTGACCCCGTGGCCCGTGCGAGGTTCGCGCAGGAGATCGTGGCGGCGGTCCGCGAGACCGTCTCCCCCTCCTTCCCCGTCATCTTCCGCTACTCGCAGTGGAAGCAGGACGCGTACGGCGCGAAGCTGGCCGAGACCCCCGAGGAACTGGAAGCCATCCTCGCCCCGCTCGCCGCGGCCGGCGTGGACGCCTTCCACGCCTCCACCCGCCGGCACTGGGTCCCGGAGTTCGACGGCTCCGACCTCAACCTGGCCGGCTGGACGAAGAAGCTCACCGGCAAGCCGGTCGTCACCGTCGGCTCGGTCGGCCTCGACGGCGACTTCCTCAGGGGCTTCCAGGGCGAGGGCGCCCCGGTCAGGGGCATCGACGACCTCCTCGACCGCCTGGAGACGGAAGAGGTCGACCTGGTGGCCGTGGGCCGCGCGCTGCTCCAGGACCCGGAGTGGGCGGCGAAGGTGCTGGCGGGCCGCGTCGACGAGCTGCAGCCGTACGACGCGGCGGCGCTGAGGTCCCTCAGCTGAGGGGCCCTCAGAGGTTGCCCATCGGCTCGATGTCGACGCGCACCGGCGTCCCCCAGACCCGGAGCACCTCGTAGTCGGTGAACTCGTGCACGAGGCGGTAGGCCATGGCGGGGCGGGGCCCGC
Source organism: Streptomyces sp. NPDC002838 (assembly GCF_040295365.1). Taxonomy (NCBI): domain Bacteria; kingdom Bacillati; phylum Actinomycetota; class Actinomycetes; order Kitasatosporales; family Streptomycetaceae; genus Streptomyces; species Streptomyces sp. NPDC002838. The sequence continues at coordinate 102,611 of NZ_JBEOVF010000003.1, forward strand.
GTCGCTGGGCGGCCAGATACAGCTCGGCCTCCCTCCGATCCCGCCTCGGCGTACCGCAGAGCTGCCACGCCTGTCCGTTCCACAGCTCCGGCAGCCAGCGCTGCTGGGGCTGGGGGCGGTCCTCTCGGACGCCGTAGCGGGACGCGACGGGGTGGTCGGCGGACCGGGGGAGCGGGGCGGCCCCGTTGTACTCGGCACGCCGGGCGGCCCGCCGCCGGGTCTCGCACAGCAGGCACAGGTCGTGGGCGTTCTCGTCGACGGGCCCGTTGGGGTGCTCGGGGCAACGGGTGGAGGGCGCGGCCGTGGTCACGCTGTCCTCCAGCAGATCCAGGGCACGCTTGAGATCGGCCTTGACCTCGTGCAGCTTGGCGTCCGGGGTGTCACCGGTCAGGGCCTCGCCGTGTTCGCCGAGGAGGCGGAGGGCGCGGCCCAGGGCGGTTCGCTGGGCGTGGTTCATGGTGTCAGTCTGCGTAGTCCTTGAGCTTTTCGGTATCCAGGGTGATGTTCACCGGGGCGGGGATCTCGACGGTCGCTCCCCACGGGTAGGACGGGGAGCTGTGGTAGCGGCCGTCCTTCGGCTCGCTGTAGACGGTGATCGTGTTGTTGTCGCGGTCGACGAGGAGGTAGACGGGGATGTCGGCTTCCGCGTAGCCGGTGGGCTTGTCGATGCGGTCGCGCTTGTTGGTGTCGCGGTCGTGGGAGGTGATTTCCAGGGCCATGAGAGAGCCGTCGGGATCGGACCATTCACCGTCCCCCTTGAAACGGCCTACTTGGGCAAGGGTTCCGTCCGTGCGCGCGCGGCCCTTGCGATAAGCCTCCGCCTTGACACCTGACTCGGGTACGAGATTCAGGTCAGGACGCTGCAGCATGCACTGGCGCAGCAGCCACATGAAGATCTCGCGGTGGTTGCCGTCCGGCATTGCCTTGACCTCTAGTTTTCCGTTGATGTACTCAAGCCGGACGGTCTCCGGCGCCCGGCGCTCCAGCTCCTCGAAGTCCTCGACACTGAGGGCGTCCTTCGTGCGGACGCGCCCGTCGACGAACTCCAGCCGCACGTGCTCCGGGGCCACACTGGCCAGTTCCTCGAAGTCCTCGATGGGCATCTGCGGGCGTTCAGCGGTACCAGGGGTCATGGTGTTGCCTCCTCCCCTCCATCCTGCCCGGGCGTGGTGTCGGCGGACCGTAGGAGCCGTCATGCGGGTGTCCTTTCTTGTCGTCGTTGGGCCATTGCGGCACGGATGGCCGCCGCGTGAGTGTGGATGGCGGGGGCGGGGAGAGGCGCGCTGAGGCGGTCAGGGGCGCGTTCGCCCCGGCACGCGCCGCAGATGCCGCCGGGCAGGGCCTCCGGGCGGCCGGGCACTCCGCACTCGGCGCACTCCAGGATGCGGAGGGGTGGGCGTGGGGCGGGCTTCTCCGGCGGGAGCTTGGTGGTGAGGCGGTTGTGGATCAGGCCCGCCGGATGATGGACCGGGGTGGGCAGGCCGCTGGTCAGGGCCCGGGTTACGTCCTCGTCGGTGGCGCCCCGGGCGTACCAGTCGGTGACGAGTGGCGCGAGGCGGGCGCATTCGGCCTCCGACAGCGACAGCGCGGGGGTCTCGCGGCCGAGGGCGGCGAGGAGGATGTGGCCGCGGGAACGGGTGGGGCGAGGCCGGTCCGGCGGTTCGTCCGGGACGTCGCCCCGGGTGAAGGCCGCCCACCAGTCATCGTCCCGTGCGGTACGGGTGAACCACGTTCGGGTGATCCAGCGGACGCTCTCGGTGTCGGCCAGCCGCTCTCGTCCGCGTCGCAAGTGGCCTGCCTGTTGGAGGCGGTTGAGCGCGGTCCGCAGGGCGCACTGCCCGTACGGCAGCGTCTTGGCCAGCGTCTTTACGGAGATGTCGGCACCGTCGGGGAGACGGTCGATGTAGGCGGCGATGGCGGCTTCGCGGGGTGGGAGGTGGGCGAAGTCGTGGGCGGTGCGGGGGGCTTGGCCGGGGGCGGAGCGTTTGCCGTAACCGGGCTTCGCCATTGGGGGCGGGGACGCGTGCGCGGGCAGGAAGGCAGCACTAAGCTGGGCAACAGCCATGGGATCGAACTTGTCCTTCGATCTCGTAGGTCAAGCCCCCGCAGGTGTTTGCCGCACCTGGCGGGGGCTGTTCGTTATGCGGGCACGCTAGACGATCGTCACCGTGCGTGGCAAGCCGAATGCGTCACGTCAACTCGCCGGGTGGGAGGGTGGGTTGAGGCCCTCTACCCATTCCTTGAAAAGAGGGCTCGGGGCGCGGGGCTTGAGCCTCGGGGCGCTCGTGCGTCAGTCGTGCTTGAGGTTTTCGATGAACGCGGACCATGTCTCAGACCGGAACACGAGCTTCGGGCCGAGGGGGTTTTTGGAGTCGCGGACCGGTATGACGGTGGGGTGGCTGGCGGCTACTTCGAGGCAGTCGCCGCCGCTGCCGCCGCTGTAGCTGGACTTGTGCCAGGTGACGCCGTCCCGGTCGTGCTCAGGGATGTTCCTCATGGGCGTAATCCTGCGCCATCGCCTCGATGAGAGCCAGGGACTTCTGCGGCGAGAGTGCGCAGGCCGTGAGTAGCTCGTAGGTGAGCTTCTGATGTTTGACGGTGGCTGGGTCGTCCTCGAGTCGTCCGGTGCCGACACCTTCGAAGTAGACCAGCGGAGGGGCCTCTTCGAAGTCCATCAGCTTGATGGCGCCCTCCATCGCCGCGTGCGCCCCCGCGTCGAATGGCAACACCTGTACGACGACCCGACTTCGGCGGGCCAAATCGGTGACGTGATGCAAGGCCTCCGCCATCACCTCGCGCCCACCGGTCACCCTGCGCAGGGCGGCCTCGTCAATCACCGCCCACAACAAGGGCTTTGTTGGATCGTCGAGGATACGAGTCCGCTCCATCCGGGCCGTCACCAGTTCTTCGATCGCCTCGTTCGGCGCGGTGGGCTGGTATGCGCGGCATACGGCCCGTGTATACCTCGGCGTCTGGAGAAGGCCCGGAATCAGCAGCGGTGTGTACTGCCGGATCTCCGTGGCTGTCGCCTCCGCCTCCGCCGCCTCAGCAAAATGCTCCGGATGCTTCGACTTGGCGGCCGCCCCGCAGTTCCGTTGGAAGAAGTCGTCCGTCCCCAGCACTTCGTCCAGTACCCGCGCGTACTGCGGCTGCATCCGCCGTGTCCCCGCCTCCAACTGACCGACGAACGACCCACTCACGAACAGCCGCTGACCCACGTACTCCTGGCTGAGCCCTGCCTTCTCTCTGGCGTGGCGCAGCTCCGCGCCCAGCAGGGCGCGCGGTGACGACGACGGGTCTAGGTCCCTCGATCCTGGCATGGCAACTCCCGGTCGAACAGCAGAGGTTGTTGGGACGCCCTGTATGGCCAGGTTAGGTGCGCTGCCGACACGCTGTGTTGCGAATCACCAACTCTGCGTGGAGGTAGAAGTGAGCGTGCGATCGACAGAAGAAGTGGTGGCGTCCTTGAAGGAGGCGCTCGTGGGCGTAGGCGTCGTCCTGCCGTCCCTCCGCGTCGATCCCGTGACCGGCGCGAGTGACGAGCCGTTCGCGCTGGTCGAGCTGGGGCGTTGCAACGTACGCACGGCCGAGCGGCTGGCGTCCGTGCTGCGGGGGGAGCGGCCGGCTGTCGGGAGCCATGTCATCGACGTACGGGACGGACGTCTCGGGGAGGTGATGGGGCACGTGGGCGGAAGGGTGCAGCTTCGGCCGGTGAGCGGGGGGCGTGAGTGGGACTGTCCGCCGGAGTCGACCGGGCCCGCTCCGCAGGGGGACGTCCTGCGGGAGCGGGTGCGGAAGGTCAACGGGGAGCGGCGGCTTCGCTGCTGAACAGTCCGTCCAGGCGGAACAGCTGGTCCGGTGTGAGGCGGAGGTCGGCCGCCGCCACGTTCTCCTCAAGGTGGGCGGGGCTCGCCGTGCCCGGGATCGGGAGGATCACGGGGGAGTGGGCCAGGAGCCAGGCCAGGGCGACCTGGGTCGGGGTGGCGTCGAGCTCCGAAGCCACCGCGTTCATCTCGGCGTTGGCGTCCGCCGCACCCGGCGCAACCGGCCGCCAGGGCAGGAACGCGATGTCCGCCGCCTCGCAGGCCTTGAGGACGGGTTCGTGTTCGCGGTCGAGCAGGTTGTAGCGGTTCTGGACGCTCACGATGTCCACGATCGACCGGGCCTCGTCCAGTTCGGCGACCGTCACCTCGGACAGGCCGATCCGGCCGACCTTGCCTTCCGAGCGCAACTCGCTCAGCGTGCCGAGCTGCTCGGCGAGCGGGGTCTCCGGGTCGATGCGGTGGAGTTGGAGCAGCTCGATGCGGTCGAGGCGGAGGCGGCGGAGGGCCTGGTCGACCCCGTGGCGTATGTCGTCGGGGCGGCCCGCGTGCCGCCATCCCTCACCCTCGGTCGTCTGCGCGAAGCCGATCTTGGTGGTGATCAGGAGATCCTCGGGGTACGGGTGGAGGGCCTCGGCGAGGAGTTCCTCGTTGGCGCCCCAGCCGTAGAGGTGGGCCGTGTCGATCAGTGTGATGCCCAGCTCCACGGCTCGGCGGGCGACCGCGAGGGAGGCGGCGCGAGCCTCCCCGGGCTCGGTCGGCAGCCGCATGGCGCCGAAGCCGAGCCGTCGTACCTCCAGGTCTCCGCCGATACGGAATGTGGTTGTCACTGGCATAGGTGTATCCCCCTCGATCCGCTGATCGAACGCCCATGCTAGGTCGCCGCCCCCAGCGCCGCCCGCAAATGACCGCCGGAATCGGCCAGAAGACGGGCCGCCGTCGGACCGTCGACATCAGCCAGGATCGTCAGGATGGCGTGCTTCACCTCGCCGTCGGTGGCCGCCAGGGCTCGCTCGACCTCCTCCTCCGCCGCGCCGGTGGCGAGGGCGACGATGCGGCGGGAACGGGCGCGCAGTTTGTCGTTCGAGGCGCGGACGTCGACCATCAGGTTCCCGTAGGTCTTGCCGAGGCGGATCATCGTGATCGTCGACAGCATGTTGAGCACCAGCTTCTGGGCCGTGCCTGCCTTGAGGCGGGTGGAGCCGGTGAGCAGTTCGGGGCCGACGACGATCTCGATGCCGTGCTCGGCGGCCGCCGCGAGGGCGCTGTCCGCGTTGCAGGCCAGGCCGATGGTCAGCGCCCCGTGCTCGCGGGCGTGCTCCACCGCGCCGATGGCGTACGGGGTGCGGCCGGAGGCGGAGATGCCGACCACGGTGTCGTCGGCGGTGAGGGAGAGGGCGTCGAGGTCGGTGCGGGCCAGCTCCTCGGAGTCCTCGGCGCCCTCGACCGAGGTGACCATGGCCTCCCGGCCGCCCGCGATCAGGCCCACGACCTGCTCCGGGGCGGTGTTGAAGGTCGGCGGACACTCGGAGGCGTCCAGCACGCCGAGCCGTCCGGCGGTACCGGCGCCCGCGTAGACCAACCGGCCGCCCCGGCCCATCCGTTCGGCGACGGCGTCGATCGCGGCGGCGATCTCGGGCAGCCGCTGGGCGACGGCGGCCGGCACGGAGGTGTCCTCGGCGTTCATGAGGCGGGCGATGTCGAGGGTGGGCAGGCGGTCGATGTCGGCGAGTTCGGGCCGGAAGGCTTCGGTGGTCAGGGTCTCCAGCTGGGCTTGGAGGTCACGGGGGTCGGAGGTGGAGGTCATAGAGGAACGGCTCTTTCACATTCAAGGTCGTTCAAGGTCGCGGTGCGGTGTCTACCGCCGGTGCCGGTGCGCGAGCGCCTCGTACGACGCCGACAGGGCCGGCGCCGCCGTGTCGTACGTCCGTTGTGCCACCCCGACGAACAGGCAGTCCACGACCAGCAGCTGACTGGTCCGGGACGACATCGCCGCCGGGCGGAGTTCGCTCTCGCGGGCCGTGGAGGTCGTCAGGACGTGGTCGGCGTACTGGGTGACGGGACCGTCGGGCCGACCGGTGATCGCCACCGTCGTAGCCCCGTGTTCGAACGCGACCCGGAGCGGCTCGATGACGTCCCCCGTGGACCCGGAGTGGGTGATCGCGACGGCCACGTCGCCCGCCCGCAGCTGCACGGCGTTGGTGACGGCGAGGTGCGGATCGCTGTGCGCGTGGGCTATCAGCCCTATCCGTAGCAGCTTCTGGGTGAGGTCCTGGGCGACCAGGCCGCTCGCCCCGACGCCGTACACATCGGTGCGGCGGGCGGCGGCCAGCGCGGTCACGGCCGCCCCCAGCTGCACGGTGTCCAGGCCGGCCGCCGTGTCCGCGAGGGTCTGCTGCTCGTCGTAGGCCAGTTTCGTGACGACGTCGGCGATCGGGTCGTCGACCGCGATGTCGGTGGTGATGGCGGGGGCGCGCCCGGACTGCTGCTGGGCGGCGAGGCCGGCGAGCGCGAGGCGCAGGTCGCGGTAGCCGGGGTAGCCGAGCAGACGCGCGGTGCGGACGACCGTGGCCTCGCTGGTGCCGGTGAGTTCGGCGAGGCCGGTGACCGTGAGGGCGGCGCAGCCGGCGGGGTCCTTCGCGACGGCCTCGGCGACCCGCTGCATGGAACGGGTCATGGAAGGGGCGAGCGTGCGCACCTTGGCGGCCAGGGCGGCCGGGGCGGGCGGTGCGCCGGAGCCGAAAATTTCCTTCACTTCGCGGGTCACAGGTGAAAGATATTTTCGGCTCGGTCATGTGGTCAAGAGTGCGCACAATGGGTGCATGGACCCCATCAGCCCCCTGGAGCAGGCGTTGCACGCGGCACGCGCCCTCGTACTGGCCGATCTCGTCGCGGGCGAGGTCGCCGAGGCGGAGGTGGTGTCGATGGTCGAGGAGGCCGTCGTCCAGCGGCGCTGGTGGGTCGAGCAGTGGCCGGACGGCGTGGAGTACGTGGCCGGGCTGGTCGCGCAGGACGTGCAGGACGCGCTCCTCGAGCGGTACGGCCGCTGGCCGCTGTGCCCGGTGTGCGGCTCCGGCGACCCGCACGCGCTGGACGTCGAGCCGGAGCTCGGCCCCGACCCGCACTGGGTGTGCCACAAGGCGGGCGTGAAGGTCGCGGCGGTGGGGGCGCTGGGGTCGGCGGCCGACGGGACGTCGTCCTCGTGACGGTGTACATCGACCCGCCGACCTGGCCGGGGCACGGCCGGATGTGGTCCCATCTGGTCAGCGATGTCTCGTACGACGAACTGCACACGTTCGCTGAGGAGTTGGGGGTCCCGCGCCGGGCCTTCGAGCGGGACCACTACGACATTCCCTCGCACCGGTACGCGGACGTGGTCGCGGCCGGGGCGGTGGAGGTCAGCAGTCGTGAGGTGGTGCGGTTGTTGCACGGGGCGGGGCTGCGCAGGCCGAAGGGACGGTCGGTCTAGGGCCGACAGGACGGGCCCTGGCCGCGCAGTTCATAGGCGAGGTGTTCTCCCTCGTCGCTGACCTGCTTGAACCCGGCGCGGGCGATCACCCGCTGGGACGGGAAGTTGTGCCGCTCGATGACCGCGAACAGCATCTGTACGTCGTCCCGGGCCAGCGCCCACTCCGACAGGGCGCGCAGCGCCTCGGTCGCGTAGCCGTTGGCGCGGGCGCTCTCCACCAGGTCGTAGCCGATCTCTGCCTTGCCCTCCTCGTCCGGCGCCCCGTGGAAGCCCATGCCGCCGATCGCGCGGCCGTCTTCCTTCCGCACGAGGACGAACAGGCCGAACTCCGGACGATGCACCCCGGCCTCGCAGGCCTTCAGCATCAGCCCGGCGGCCTCCAGCGTGCCCTCGAAGGGCCCGCCCTCCAGCCACTCGAAGCCTCCGCCACCGCCCGCGCTCAGGTCGGCGGCGGCCGCGGGGGTGACGCCCTGGAGGGTGAGGCGGTCGGCGGGGATATGGATCGGGGCGTCGTGACCGGACAGCTCAGACATCCTCACTCCGGGTGTCGTCCGGTACGACGGTCACGATGGCGCCGGTCGGCGGTGCGGGGTGGGGTGCATAGACGTACGTCACGGACAGGGCGGGGCAGTCGGCCCGGGCCTCGACGCGCGTCACCCAGACTTCCGCGCCGTGGTCGAGGACGCGGACGCGTCGCCCCAGATGTGGTGTTCGCTCCAGTTCCTCGCGCAGGCGCTCGACAGCCGATGCTGCATCTGGGCCGAGTGGATCCAGCCGTTTGCGGGCCGTGTGTGTGATCTCCACGAGGGCCCCGAGTTCGCTCAACGGGCGCCGTCCCGCTTGAGGGACATGGCCAGTTCGACGCCCTCGGCGAGGGACGCCTCGAAGTCGGGGTCGCAACGGGTCAGGACATGCCCGCGGTATGTCGCGATCAGCTCCGACACCTCGTGCAGGTCCGTGAAGTCGACGCGGTTCAAGGTGGCCGCCAGTTCGGCTTCGAGGCGGGCCGGATCGCCCGGGAAGCCCAGTCCTGCGGCGAGGGCGGCCCGAACCTCGCCGAGGGTCCGCATGGGCGGTGGCTCGACAGGTACTTCCGGTTGGGCGGGCTGTTCGCTCACGGAGCGTGATCCTTCCTGCGGAGGGCAGGTCCCACGCTACTCCGGCCGACGTCATGACGTCAGCAATTCCAGTTCCGACCGGAGGTTGTAGCGGGCCGTCGCCTCCCACTCCGACTCCCCGTACGGCGTCCTGAACAGCCTGGGCAGGGCCAGGAGCCGGCGCAGGATCGCGGAACGGCCCTCGCGGAAGGCGTCGTTCGGGATGAAGTGGTACTCCTCGCGTACGGCGGCCGTGTACGCGGCGTACGCGGACGGCGGCACGGCGAGGATCGCGAGGTCGGCGTCGCAGAGGACCTGGCCGTTGCGGTCGTCGGGGGACGGGGCGTGGGTCTCCGTGAGGCGGACCAGGCGGGCCACCTCGGCCGTCTTCTCGGCGGAGACCCCGGCCTCGGGGAGGGCGCGTTCGGCGAGGCGGGCCGAGCGGTCCTCGTTCTCGGAGCGGTCGGGGAGGTAGACGGCGTCGTGGAACCAGGCGGCGAGGCGGACGACGTCCGGGTCGGTGGCGTGCTGTTCGAGTACGTCGATGTGGTCGAGGACCGCGGTGAGGTGCGTGAGCGTGTGGTAGCGGCGCTGCGGTTCCTGCCAGCGGGCGAGCAGGCTGTCGGCGTACGGGGCCGGGTCGGGGCCGGTGGCCTCGGGGCCCCGGGCTCCTTCCAGGGCTCGGGTGAAGCGGGAGCGCAGAGCGTCGGGATCGGCCATGCGGTCATTCTCCCGTGATCTCCGCAGCGCCCCTGGCTTGGTGGCCATGACTTCTGCTGACATACGTGATCCAGAGCTGCCCGGGCGCCTCCTCATCGTCGAGCGGAACGCGCTGATACCGCTGCTGCGGGCCAGGCCGGACGCGGATTTCGCATTGCCGACCGCCGCGTGTCCGGGCTGGACCGTGCGGGGTGTGCTCGCGCACTGCTCGGCCGCGTTGATACGGGTGGTGGAGCAGCGCTTCGAGGAGGGGGTGTTCACGCCCGAGTCGAACGACCGGGACATCGCCCAGCGGGGCGGCTGGACGAACGCCCAGGTCGTGGACGAGCTGGAGCGCGGGATGACCGAGGCCGGGCCGGTGATCGCCGAGGCGGGCGGGGTGCTGGACGTGATCGCGCTGGGGGAGTGGGTGCACGCCGGGGACGTGCGGGAGACCTTCGGGGAGCCCGGGGCGTACGGGGGCGCCGGGCTGCCGGACGCGCTGGCGCTGCTGGCCCGGCTCACCCGGGAGCGGGACCACGTGCCGCTCCAGGCCGACCTCGACGACGTCGACGAGCCGCTGCGGCTGGGCGGGGTTCCGGGGGAGCGGACGCCGGCGCGGTACATCGGGGACGCCGTCACGCTCGTACGGCTGTACACGGGGCGTTCGGCGGCGGGGGCGTCGTACGAGCTGGCGGGGGCGAAGGAGGAGGAGCTGAACGTCTTCGGCTGAGACGTCTTCGGGTGAGCGGTCCCGTACAGGCGTAGTCTTGAGAATTGGACTAGACCTGTACTCGCCCGATGAAGCCCGCCGAAGACGAATGGGGTCCCATGAGCAAGCGTGCAGTCCTGGAGGTGATCGCCCTCGACGCCGAGGACGCGCTCGCCGCCCGGGCCGGAGGCGCGGACCGCCTCGAACTGGTCACCGACATGGCGGCCGACGGGCTGACCCCGTCGGCCGCGACCGTCGCCGGGATCCGCGCCGCCGTGGACATCCCGCTGCGCGTGATGCTGCGGCTCGCGGACGGGTTCGCGGTGGGGGACCTCGAACGGCTGGTGGGGATCGCGCGCGAGATGCGGGAGGCGGGGGCCGAGGAGTTCGTGCTCGGGTTCCTCGACGCGGACGGCAGCGTGGACCTGGCGGCCGTGGAGCGGATTGTGGAGGGGCTGGACGGCTGCCGGTGGACCTTCCACCGCGCGATCGACCGGGCCGCCGACCGGGACGCCCTGCGCAAGCAGTTGGACGGGCTGCGTGGGCTCGACACGTACCTCACGGCCGGCTCGGTGGCCGGTGTGGACGACGGGCTCCCCACGTTGCTCGCCGAGGCGGCGAGGAGGGGGGAGCCCGGTTATGAGCAGCGGATTCTGGTCGGGGGTGGGTTGCGGCTTGAGCATGTGCCGTTGCTGGTGGCTGCCGGGATCGACGCGTTCCATATCGGCGGGGCGGCGCGGCCCGGTGGCTGGGACGGGCCGGTTTCGGAGCGGGCCGTGGCCGAGTGGCGGGCGGTGCTGGACGGGGGTTCGTAGGTGCCCTGCGTGGGGGCTGGGCGGGGGTGGGCCGCGCGGCCCGGCGCTTGCGGGGTGCCGCTCTTGCTGTGGGTCGGGAGCCGCCCCAGCGGCACGACTGCCCGCAGCCAGTGCCCGGGCAGGCAGCGTTCGCCCGCCGCGGGGCCCGCCCTTCGGGCGGACGACGGGAATTTGACGACAGGGCCTAGGTCAGCTGCGGCGGCAGCGCGGCCGCGTGCGTCACGATCAGGCCCGACACCGCTCGGGTGAGGGCCACGTACAGGCGGCGCAGGCCTGTCCGTTCGTCCGGTTCGCCGTCGACCACGGCCTGCGGCTCGTCCAGGACGACGTAGTCGTACTCGAGGCCCTTGGCGAGCGAGGCCGGGACGAGCGTCAGCCTGGTCTCGGACGTCGTCTCCTCACCCGGGGACAAGTAGCCGATGCCCGCCGCCGTGAGCGCCTTTGCCAGCGCCGGTACGCGGGCGTCGGCGGCGATCAGGCCGGTCGAGCCCTCGTTGCGCAGCGACTCCTCGCAGGCGGCGATCACTTGCCCGGTGTCGGTGATCTCGCGGACGGCGAAGAAGCCGGGGCTCTCACGGACCGACGCGACCGGGGCCAGGCCCGGGGCGATGTGCGGGAGGAGCCGGGAGGCGTAGGTGATGACGTCCGTCGGGACGCGGAAACCGGCCGTCAGCTCCTCGACGACGCCGTCCGACTTGCCGAGGTGGGCGAGCGCCTCGTCCCAACTCCGGGTCGCCCAGGGGGTGGTGCCCTGGGCCAGGTCGCCGAGGACGGTCGCCGAGCCGGTGGTGCAGCGGCGGCCGACGGCCCGGTACTGCATCGGGGAGAGGTCCTGCGCCTCGTCCAGCACCACATGGCCGAGCGAGTGCGTGCGCTGCACGATGTCGTTCGCCTCGTCGATCAGCACCGCGTCCGCCGACGACCACTTGGCGGACTTCACGCTGCGGACGGGCTTCGCCCACAGGATCGTCTTCTGCTCGTCCGCGCTCAGCACGCCCTCCGCGTGTACGGCGAGGAAGTTCGCGTCCGTCAGCAGCCGCAGCACGAGCTTGGCCGGGTCCACCGGCGGCCAGATCGCCTTGACCGCCGCCTTCACCGCGGCGTTGCGGGCGACGGCGTCCTGCACGCGGTCGTCGGGGGCCTCGCCCGAGCGCTCCATCTGCACCAGCACGGCGTGCGCGATGCGCTGCGGCAGGGCCTCGCGGGCGGCGCCGTAGCGGATGCCGCGGTCGAGCAACTCGCGGACGATGTCCTCTAGTTCGTACGCCGGGACCCGCCAGCGGCGTGAGCCGCGCACGACGACGACCGGCTCGGTCGGCATGGACACGTGTGAGTAGACGGCCCGCCTCAGTACCTCCGCCATCCTCGCGTCGCCCTTGACGATCGCCGCCGCCGCGTCGTCCGTGCCGCGCACCTCGACGTGCGCCACCAGGTCGTCGACGGTGGCCTGGCGGACGGTCAACTCACCAAGGGCGGGGAGTACTTGCTCGATGTAGTGCAGGAAGGATCTGTTCGGTCCGATGACCAGGGTGCCGGTGCGGGCCAGCCGGTCGCGGTGGGCGTAGAGGAGGTACGCGACTCGGTGCAGGCCGACGGCCGTCTTCCCGGTCCCGGGCCCTCCCTGCACGCAGACGGTGCCGCCCAGCCCGCTGCGGACGATCTCGTCCTGCTCCGGCTGGATCGTCGCCACGATGTCCCGCATCGGGCCGACGCGCGGGCGCTCGATCTCCCGCTGGAGGAGTTTGCTGGTGGTGGCAGCCTCGGCCGGGTCGGAGAGGTGCTCGTCCTCGTAGGCCGTGAGGTCACCGCCCGTGTAGCCGAAGCGGCGGCGCAGCGCGATGTCCATAGGGTCCTTCTTGGACGCCCGGTAGAACGGCTGCGAGACCGGCGCACGCCAGTCGATGACCATCGGGTCGCCGTCGTGGTCGTGCACGTGCCGGCGCCCGATGTAGAACCGCTCGCCTTCCGCCCCCTCGGCCTGCTCGGCGCCGGGTGTGTGCAGGTAGTCGAGCCGGCCGAAGAACAGCGGGGTGTCGCTGAGGTCGGCCAGGGCCTTGATGCGCTCGTCGATCTGGTGGGAGAGGGCCTCGGCGTTGACCCAGTTCGCGGTGACGTCGGTGATGTCGAGGGACTCGACGTCCTCGCGCATCGCGCGCAGGGCGGCGCGGGAGCGGGCGAGGTGGGAGCGCTCACGGGCGAGCGGGTCGGCGTCGACGGGCGTGGACGGCGTGGACAAGGGGGTGCCTCCGGGGGACCTGCGGGTGGGGCGCGCGACGGCGGCGCGCTGAGGTGACGCGGGTTGCGTGATGCCGACCGGTTTCCGTCCGGTCGGCGGCACTCCGGGAGGGAGGCGGGCAAGAGCGGAGATTGTAGGTGAGCGGGGAAGTCGAGAGCGAATGGTTTTTGTGCCCAGGTTCTTGTGCCCCCGACGCCGCAGGTCCGTCCGCCCACCTGTCCCCTAGGGGACGGCCCCTCCACCCTGGGGGCAGGGATCTCGGCCGGAAGTACTACCCGGCGACCCTTCCGGTTCGGCCCGCAGACCGATGCCCTCCTTATGTCCGGAACGCCACCATGGACACATGAGCGCAGCAACCATCACCCACGCCCCGCGCCCGCCCCGCCCGGCCGGCGCCACACCGCTCCTGGATGGCCACCGTCATGTCTTCGGCGAGGCCCTGCGTGCCGTCAAGGTGTTCGCGGGCGCCGCCTTCGACGTGGTGATCCTCGGTGAGTACGCCGAGGAGGCGGGCGTCCGCCGCAGGTGACCGCCCCTCAGCTCTCCGCCAGCAACTCGTCCGCGTCCATGATCCGGTACGCGTACCCCTGCTCCGCCAGGAACCGCTGCCGATGCGCCGCGAAGTCCTGGTCGAGGGTGTCCCGGGCCACCACCGAGTAGAAGTGGGCCTGGTGGCCGTCCGCCTTCGGCCGCAGCACCCGTCCCAGCCGCTGCGCCTCCTCCTGCCGCGACCCGAACGTGCCCGACACCTGGACGGCGACCGTCGCCTCCGGCAGGTCGATGGAGAAGTTCGCCACCTTCGACACCACCAGCACACTGATCTCGCCCTGCCGGAAGGCGTCGAAGAGCTTCTCGCGCTGGGTGTTGGGGGTCTCGCCCTTGATGACGGGGGCGTTCAAGTGCTCGCCCAGTTCGTCGAGCTGGTCGATGTACTGGCCGATGACCAGAATCTGCTGGCCCGCGAAGCGCCGGACGATCGCCTCCGTGACCTTCCGCTTGGTCTCCGTCGTCGCGCAGTAGCGGTACTTCTCCTCGGTCTCGGCCGTGGCGTACGCCAGCCGCTCGGAGTCCGTCAGGTTGACCCGGACCTCGACACAGTCCGCGGGCGCGATGTAGCCCTGCGCCTCGATCTCCTTCCACGGCGCGTCGAACCGCTTCGGGCCGATCAGCGAGAACACGTCGGACTCGCGCCCGTCCTCCCGCACCAGGGTGGCCGTAAGCCCCAGCCGCCGCCGCGCCTGCAGGTCCGCCGTGAACTTGAAGACCGGCGCCGGCAACAGGTGCACCTCGTCGTAGACGATCAGACCCCAGTCCCGGGAGTCGAACAGCTCCAGGTGCGGGTAGACGCCCTTCCGCTTGGTCGTCAGCACCTGGTACGTGGCGATGGTGACCGGCCGGATCTCCTTCCTCGTCCCGCTGTACTCGCCGATCTCCTCCTCGGTCAGCGAGGTCCGCTTCACCAGCTCGTGCTTCCACTGCCGGGCGGAGACGGTGTTCGTGACGAGGATGAGCGTGGTCGACTTCGCCTGGGCCATGGAACCCGCGCCGACCAGCGTCTTTCCGGCGCCACACGGCAGGACGACCACGCCCGAGCCGCCGTGCCAGAAGTTCTCCACCGCCTGCTTCTGGTACGGCCTGAGCGCCCACCCGTCCTCGGCCAGCTCGATCGGGTGCGCCTCGCCGTCGACGTACCCGGCGAGGTCCTCGGCGGGCCAGCCCAGCTTCAGCAGCACCTGCTTGATCTGCCCGCGCTCGGAGGGGTGGACGGCGACCGTGTCGGGGTCGATGCGGGCGCCGACCAGCGGGGCGACCCGCTTCGAGCGCAGGATCTCCTCCAGGACCGGCCGGTCGGTGGTGGTGAGGACGAGGCCGTGCGCCGGGTCCTTGGACAGGGTCAGCCGCCCGTACCGGTCCATCGTCTCGGCGATGTCGACGAGCAGCGCGTGCGGCACGGGGTAGCGGCTGTACTGCACCAGCGCGTCCACGACCTGCTCGGCGTCGTGCCCGGCCGCCCGCGCGTTCCACAGGCCGAGCGGCGTCACCCGGTAGGTGTGGATGTGCTCCGGCGCCCGCTCCAGCTCCGCGAACGGCGCGATGGCCCGACGGCAGTCGTCGGCCTGCTCGTGGTCGACTTCCAGGAGCAGGGTCTTGTCGGACTGGACGATGAGGGGACCATTCACGCGCGGCTGCCTTTCCACAGGGCTCTGCACGACCAAACGTCCAGTGTGCCTGATTGTTCCTGCCCGGCCACGTCCTGTCTTACAGGATGTCTATTCAGCCCTGCGAGTGCACGGATACAGCCGTACGGCCGCGGCTTTTGAACAATGGCTGGTCGTGCAGCTCTCCACTGGTTCCCAGTCTCCTCGCCCCCCGTCCCCGCCGACCGCCATGCTCGGGTACGCCCTGTTCGCGACCCGCTGGCTGCAGGCTCCGCTCTACTTCGGCCTGGTCATCGTCCAGGGGGTGTACGTCTACAAGTTCTTCAACGAACTGTGGACGTTAATCCTCCGGTGCATGTCCGGGCGGGCCACCGAGACCTACGTCATGCTCTCGGTGCTCAAGCTGGTCGACGTCGTCATGATCGCCAACCTGCTGATCATGGTGATCGTCGGCGGTTACGAGACCTTCGTCTCTCGCATCGACCTCACCGGCCACCGCGATCAGCCGGAGTGGTTCTCGCACGTCAACCCCAACGTGCTGAAGGTGAAGCTGGCCACCGCCATCGTGGGCATCAGTTCCGTCCACCTGCTCCAGATGTTCGTGGACGTCCAGCACACCGCGCAGCACTCCCTGCTGTGGGGCACGACGATCCACATGGCCTTCATCCTGTCGGCGGCGATCCTGGCGTACATGTCGGGGCCGATGCTGGCCCGGACCGAGCCCGCCCACGCGCACAGGGAGAGCGACGTAACGGCGGCCGAACCCCCGACGGCGACCGTGCCGCATTCCGTCCGGACCCCCGCACCCATTCCCGCGCAGGCGACCCCGCGCGAGGCCGACGCCGGTGCCGAGGAGCGCATCCGCGCCGCCGGGTTCCCGGCCCGGAAGCTGCTGGAGACCTACGACGAGGAACATCCCCGGGCCTTCGACCGGGAGACCGTGGCCCGGCTCGGCAAGCTGGACTTCGTCGCCGCCCGGCGGAACGTGGTTTTCGTCGGCCCTCCCGGAACCGGCAAGACGCATCTGGCCATCGGGCTCGGCGTGCGCGCCTGTCAGGCCGGTCACCAGGTGCTGTTCGCGACCGCGGCCGAGTGGGCCGCCCGGCTGGCCGGCGCACGGGCGGAAGGCCGGCTCGCCGAGGAACTGGCCGCGCTCGACGCCTACCCGGTGCTGGTCGTCGACGAGGTCGGCTACACGCCCTTCGACGCGGAGACCTCCGCCCTCTTCTTCCAGCTGGTCGCGCACCGCTACGAGCGGGCCTCGCTGATCGTGACCGGCGACCGGCCGCTCGGCCGCTGGGACGAGGTCTTCGGCGGCCCGTCCGCGCCGGCGATGGTGGACCGCCTGGCCCACCACGCCGAGACCGTGCGGATCGACGGGGACAGCTACCGGATGCGGCGGGCTACTTCGGCGTGGGCAGAGTGAGGTTGTTGACCAGCGGTTGGGCGAACACGTGCCCGTCGAGATTGACGAGGGGCTCGCCTCCGGCCCCGGCCACCGGGAGCGGCAGCGGCGCGGATGGGGCGGCCGCCGCTTCGGGGGCGAGCCCGCCGAGGAGGAGAGCGGCGGCGGAGACCAGGGCGGCGACGGAAATGGCGACGGCCGCGGAACGGGTGGTGGCGGCGGGGCGGTTGGTACGCATGGGGACTCGCAGGCCTTTCACGTACGGACGGTGGGGGCGGGCCGGCCCGGGAACTCCGGACCGGCCCGGTGGATGAGCTGAGGCACGTCAGACCGGCGGCGTTTCGATGACCAACCCGGCGACATCGATGGCGACGGCGGCAGCCTGGGTGGCGAAGGCACCGATCATCACGGCGGTGGCGGTCAGAACGGTGGCGAAACGACGGACAGCACGCATGTGGGGATTTCCTTTCCGGGCACTCGCCCGAGCTCCCGGCCGGGCTGCTCGGGCCTGATCAGGACACCCGGTGGCTGCCCGGCGGCCCGCACCGGAATGCGGGAGGCCGCGCAAGCTCCCTCATGGGTGGGAAGTCTCCGGCGTGGCGGGCATGAACACGGACGTACACCCGCAGGAGTGAGACAGGAGTGAGACAGGAGTGAGACCGGGCTGAGCCAGGGGCGAGACAGGAGTGAGCCGCCCTCAGAGCTGTTCGTCGGCGAGCTCCGCGACCCCCGTCACGCGGTGCAGCGGATACGTCCGTACCTCGTCCGCCGTGTGGTCGTACGCCGTCACGAAGCCGCCCTCGACGCGGATCGGGGCGATGACGCGCTGGCTGGCGGCGCCCTCGGCGTTGACGTATCCGATCCAAAGGGCCTCGCCGGTGAGGACGGCGGCCTGCATGGTGGCGAGGGTCTCGGCGGAGCTGGTGCGGGGGAGCTCGCCGCCCGCGCCCGGGGCCGCGGTGGGCTTGCGGGGAGTGGTGGAGGCGAGATCGCCGGCCCGGATCGCGCGGATCGCGGCCGTCAGGAGGGTCGCGTCGGGGACCGGCGGGCCGTCCGGGACCGGCTCCGGGGCCGTGCGCGGCGGGGTGCGGTGGGCGTGGGCACGGGTGATCAGTACGTCGCCCTCCGCGGACTCGGCGGCCGGCGCGAAGCCCATCGCGCGCAGGCCGTCCAGGAGCGCGGCCGGGTCGGTCTGGGCGGCCAGCACGGTCGGCGCCAGGCGGCGCAGCCGCAGGCCCGCCGCGCGCTTGTCGGCGAGGATCTCGCTGAGCAGCGCGTCGTCGTCGCAGCGGATGTAGGCGGAGGCGGCGCCCACGCGCAGATGGCCGTGCCTGCGGGCCACGTCGTCGATCAGGTAGGCGAGCGGCTGCGGGACCGGCGTACGGGAGTGCGCGGCGAGGAAGGCGTGCAGGTCGGAGGCCGCCTGGCCGGAGTCCAGGGCGCGGCGGACCGAACCGGGCGTGAAGCGGTAGACGGTGGCCCCGCCCTTCGACTCCACCTCCGCGAGCACGCCCAGCATGTCCGCCAGCGGGCGCTGGAGCGGGCCGGGCGCCACCGCCGTCAGGTCGGCCTGGAGCAGGACGTGGTCCAGCGGCTCGGGCAGCAGGGGCGCGAGGAGACGGGCGGCCGCGGCGGAGGCGGTGGCCTGTTCGGCGGGGGAGAGCGGCGCGTGGTCCGGCGCGGGGCGGTGGTGGACAGGGAGCTTGTCGCCGGGGCCGGAGGAGGCACCGGACGGACCGTCCGCGGTCGCGGTGTGTCCGGCTGCCCGGCCCGATCCCGACGGACCCTCGGCCGAGGGACCGCCGTCGCGGTCGTCCCGCGCGGTCCCCGCCGAGACGCCGCCCTTCGCCGACCCCGCCCCGAGCAGCGCCCTGCCGTGCCCCGACAGCGCGCCCCGGCCCGTGACGCCGAGCATCTCCGCCTCCGACAGCGTCCACCGGGCCAGCCGGGCGCGCAGGTCGTCGTCCCTCCCCCACTTTTGGCTCTGCTCGAGCGCGGGGACCCCCACCGGCCCGCGCAGGGGGCGCTCCCAGCGCAGGCGGGCCAGCACGGACTCGGCGGACGGCGCGGCACCCTCCGGCAGCCAGGCCAGCAGGGCCAGCACCCGGTGCCGTACCTCGGGCGCCGCGGACCGGTCCAGACCCGGCCCCAGCGCCGACAACGTACGGTCCTTCGCGTCCCGCCCGCCGACCAGCCCGGACGTCCGCGTCGCCACCAGCCACGCCTCGGCCAGCCGCGCCCAGCGCTGTGCCGCGGGCTGCTCCAGCCACTCGTCGTAGGCCGGGGTCGCCGCGTACCGCTCGTCGGCCTCGCCGTCGGAGGCGATCAGGCCCGCCGCGTAGGCGAGTTCGACCCAGAAGGCGGCGACCGGCTCGGAGGCGTCCAGGGCGACGGCCGTCCGCTTCAGGTCCCGGACGCTGAGGCCGCCCGCCCGCAGCACGGTCGGCCCGCCCTCGTCCCAGTCCTTCAGCAGCTCCTCGACGGTGGCCAGCGCGGTGTACGCCTGTCCGGCCGCCGTTGCGTCCACAACCTGTGGACGGTGCGTGGCCGCCGCCTCGACGGCGGGCGGCAGCGGCTCGACGGTGCGGTGGGCCCGGCCCTCGCGCAGGTGCAGGGCCACCGCCCGGGGGAGTACGACCGTCCCGGGCGCCGTCGGCAGCAGCAGCCCCCGGTCCAGCAGCCAGCGCAGGTGAGCCGCCGGGTCGGCGGTGACCTGACCGTACGGCGGCCCCCAGACCAGGCGGGACAGCACCTCCATCGATTCCTCGGGGGCGCCGGCGAGCAGCCTCGCCATCCGCTTGCGGTCGGTGAACAGGGCGGTGAGCGCGGTCACCGCCGACACCGAGTCGTGGGTCGAGGACAGCCCGGCGGCCGTGACGATCTCCTGGATCCGGCCCGGCGACATGCCCGCCGTCGCCTCCTGCACCGTCGGACCGAGGCCGGTCGGCGACGGATGCTGCGGCGAGGGCGCGAGCAGCTCACGGGCCGTGCGGACCAGGCGCAGCCGGTCGTCGTCGCCCCACACCAGGGCCTGTTCGCGCAGGGTCGCGACAGCCCGCGGCAGCGCCGCGGCCACCTCCGGGTCGCCCTCGTCGCCGGCCAGCAGACCGAGCAGCTCCTCGTACGGCGCCGGGTCCGCCGCCACCGCCAGCGCCTCCGCCGTCTGCAGCGCGAAACGGTCAAGCCGCTCCAGGGCCCGCACGACCGAGGCGCGGGTGCCGGCGCGGGTGGCGAGCTGGGTGAGGTCGGTGGGGACGGGGGTGATGAGGTCGGGGCGGGCGCGCAGGAGTGCGGCCAGGGAGGTGTCGTCCCTGGCACGGAGCGCCTCCGCGAGGGAACGCGGCGGGGTGGCCGGGTTGCTCATCCGACTTACGGTACCGGGTTGCCTCCGGCGGCTGAGCCGAGCAGGCGCGGGTGAGTGGGGGTGCGCGTCGGTGCGGACCGGCGTTCCCGGCCGCCCCAAGTCGCAGCTCCGAGCCGCCGGAAATACGCGATACCGTCATCCAACGGGTATCCAACGCACCGACCCCGGAGGGGACTTCGTGGGTATCGAAAGTGACCAGGTCGTCTACGAGTATCTGAGCCGCGTCGGTGACGTGGCTCAGCAGCGGCAGCTGCCGTCGGCCACCCGCATGCGCCTGGTCTCCGAGCTGCGCAACGAGATCGACCGGCGCCGGGCCAAGGCCCCCGTCGACAGCCCCGCCGCCGTCCGCCGCATCATCGCCCGGCTCGGCAGCCCGGACGAGATCGTCGACGCCGCGGGCGGCACCGGCGGCAGCGCCCCGCAGACGCCGGCCACCTCCGTTCCCGTACAGCGGGCCGTCGCCATGGACAAGGAGTCCGACGACGGCGGCCGGCCGAAGGGGCTGCGGCGCGTCGTGCCACGGCCACGCCCGGCCCGGGCGCCGAGCCCCGAGCCCTCCGACGGGCCCTCCCCACCGCACCTCGCGGGCGTGGACGAGCTCGGGGACAGCGCGACGCAGCCCGACTGGTGGCGGGTGGACAGCAGCCCCTTCGGGGTCGGGGACAGCGTGCCGGGGTTCGTCGGTGGTGTGGAGATCCCGGAGCTGCTCAAGCCACCGCCACCGAAGGAGACGGCGGTCGAGAAGCCCGCCCCGGCCCTCGGGAAGGCGGAGACGGCCGAGGAGGCCGAAGCCGTCGTGGAGGCCCCGGCCCGTCGGCGGCGGCGCTTCCTGCCCCCGCTGCGTGGCAAGGGCAAGGGCGTGGCCACGGGCACCGGCACGGGCAGTCGCTGGACCAACCCCCTCCTGCTCCTCGCCGCCGGACTCCTCGTCGCGGGTGCGATCCTCGGCAACCTCTTCGCCCTGCTGCTGGGCTGGGTCATCGCCTACGCCTCGCGGCGGCTGTCCGACGCCGAGACGAAGTGGGCGGTCATGATCCTGCCCGGCCTGTCGCTCACGGCCGGGATCGTCTGGCTGTGGGGCCGTACCGAGGGCCGCTGGGGCACCCCCATCGCCGAGGGACAGATGAACGACGCGGTCGCCCAGACCTGGCCGTGGGTCGTGCGGGGCGCCGCCGTGGCGTCGGCGCTGTACCTGGTGTGGCGGTCGCAGAAGCGGAGGTAGGTCACACCCGCTCGGCGCCTGACCCGCGTACCCGCTGGGCACAATGGCCGATATGGCCTCCACGACCTTCTCCGCCCCGACCGTCGGCTTCGACCTCGACATGACCCTCATCGACTCCCGGCCCGGCATCCGCGCCTGCTACCTGGCGCTGTCGGAGCGGACGGGGACGTACATCGACGCCGACCTGGCCGTCACCCGGCTCGGGCCGCCGCTGGCCGAGGAACTGATCAACTGGTTCCCGGCGGAGGAGGTGGAGGCGATGGGCGACCTCTACCGGTCGATGTACCCGGCGATCGCCATCGTGCCGACGCCCGCGCTGCCCGGTGCCCGCGAGGCGATAGCGGCCGTGCGGGCGGCCGGCGGCCGGGCCGTCGTCGTCACCGCCAAGCACGAGCCCAACGCCAAGCTGCATCTGGAGCACCTGGGCATCGAGCCCGACGCGGTCGTCGGCGACCTGTGGGCGGAGCAGAAGGCGGAGGCGCTGCGCGAGCACGGGGCAACCGTCTACGTCGGCGACCACGTCGGGGACGTCCGGGGCGCCCGGACCGCCGGCGCGCTGTCGGTGGCGGTGGCGACGGGCCCGTGCGGCAGGGAGGAGCTGAGCGCCGCCGGGGCGGACGTGGTCCTCGCGGACCTCACCGAGTTTCCCGGTTGGCTTTCGGCGTAGGGCCTGCCCGGCGGATCATGCCGCAGACGCGGGCTGCTCCGCCGGACAGGCCCTACCTCCCGGCCCGCGCCTGACGGCGCCCCGCCGCGATCGACTGCAGTACGCCTGCGCCGGACAGCAGGAACCCGACGCCCATGAGCATGCTCAAACCGAACATGTACGTCGGAAAAGGCGTCGTACCGAGAAGGAACGGTGCCACGGTGACGAGAGTGGCCAAGGCACCGATGAAGAACACGATCGCACCG
Organism: Streptomyces sp. NPDC002838; assembly: GCF_040295365.1. Lineage (NCBI taxonomy): Bacteria > Bacillati > Actinomycetota > Actinomycetes > Kitasatosporales > Streptomycetaceae > Streptomyces > Streptomyces sp. NPDC002838. The sequence goes on from NZ_JBEOVF010000003.1 coordinate 124,522, forward strand.
GTACGGATCAGTCGGTCACCAGGAGCGGCGGAATTCGTTTGGGTTTTGTCACGCACCGGACCAGGGTAGTTCCCTGCGCGAAGGAACAACCGGGTGACGTCTTGTCACCGGCCTGAAGAGCATTAGCCTTGGTACCGGCGGGTCCCGACGACCCGCCCGAGTGCTATCAAGAGCCGTTTCAGAAGCAGTTTTCCGACGAGTACGAGGACGAGGACAGACGTGCCTACCGGCAAGGTCAAGTGGTTCAACAGCGAGAAGGGCTTCGGCTTTCTCTCCCGCGACGACGGCGGTGACGTCTTCGTCCATTCCTCGGTCCTCCCCGCCGGAGTCGAGGCGCTCAAGCCCGGACAGCGAGTCGAGTTCGGAGTCGTCGCCGGGCAGCGCGGTGACCAGGCACTTTCCGTCACCCTGCTCGACCCGACCCCCTCTGTCGCGGCCGCCACCCGTAAGAAGCCGGACGAACTCGCCTCCATCGTCCAGGATCTGACGACCCTCCTCGAGAACATCACCCCGATGCTCGAGAGGGGCCGCTACCCCGACAAGACCGCCGGCAAGAAGATCGCGGGCCTGCTGCGCGCGGTCGCCGACCAGCTGGACGTCTGACCCGGGTCCCCGTCACCCGGTCACCCGGTCACCCGGTCAGGGAAAATCGAGCGCGTTCGGGCCGAGGGGCGGCACCAGCCCCTCGGCCGCCGCGCGTGTGAGGAGACCCCGCACGGCCGCGTAGCCGTCCTCTCCGAGGTCGGCGGTGAATTCGTTGACGTACAGGCCGATGTGCTGGTCGGCCACGGCCGGGTCCATTTCCTGGGCGTGTGCCATCACATACGGACGGGAAACCTCCGGGTCGTCCCAGGCCGCGCGTACGGACGTACGAATGGAATCGGCCAACAACGTCAGAGTTTCGGCCCCCAGCGAACGCTTGGCGATGATCGCGCCCAACGGGATCGGCAGCCCGGTCGTGTTCTCCCAGTGCTCGCCCATGTCCGCGAGCTTGTGCAGCCCGTAGTTCCCGTACGTGAAACGCGCCTCGTGGATGACGAGCCCCGCGTCCACCTTGCCGTCCCGTACGGCGGGCATGATCTCGTGGAACGGCATGACCACGATCTCGCCGACCCCGCCCGGGAGCGTGTCCGCCGCCCACAGCCGGAACAGCAGATACGCCGTCGACCTCTCGCTCGGCACGGCGACCGTACGGCCCGTCAGGTCGACCCCGGCCTCCCGCGTCAGCACCAGCGGCCCGCATCCCCGGCCCAGCGCGCCCCCGCACGGCAGCAGCGCGTACTCGTCGAGGACGTACGGCAGCACGGCGTACGACACCTTCAGCACGTCGAACTCGCCGCGCTCGGCCAAGCCGTTGGTGATGTCGATGTCCGCGAAGGTCACGTCGAGGGCGGGGGCGCCGGGGACGCGGCCGTGGGCGAGGGCGTCGAAGACGAAGGTGTCGTTGGGGCAGGGGGAGTAGGCGATCTGCAGAGGCCGCACGGGCTCACTCGGTGGGGTCATGTGGGTTCCAACTCTCCAGTGCGGGCGCGAGCTTCCCGAAGCCCGCCGTCAGGGCCGTGAGGGCCTCGCCGATGCGCCAGGCGGCGCGGTCGCGCGGGCCGACCGGGTTGGAGACCGCGCGCAGCTCCAGCACGGGCGTGCGGTGGAGCGCCGCCGCCTCGGCGACACCGAAGCCCTCCATGGCCTCGGCGAGGGCACGGGGGTGACGGGCGCGGAGTTCTGCGGCGCGCTCGGCGGTGCCGGTCACGGTGGAGACGGTGAGTACGGCGCCGGGGCGCGCGCCGGTCGCGGCCACGACATCTCGTACGAGTGTTTCCGGCGGACGGTGGCTGACACCCCCGAAGCCCAGCTCGGTCACCGGCAGAAACCCGTCGGCGGTCTCGGCGCCCAGATCGGCGACGGTGATCTCATCGGCGACGACGAGGGAACCAAGGGGCGCCCCGGGCTGAAAACCACCGGCGATCCCGGCGGAGACGACGAGATCGTAAGGGGCGCCTTCGAGGGCGGCGGCGGTGAGGGCGGAGGCGGTGGAGGCGGCGGCCAGGGCGGGGCCTACACCGACGGCGAGGACGTCGATGGTCGTGCCCGCCGCCACAGGCGGTCGACCGCTGTCGCTGCCTGCAACGCCGGGTACGGCCTCGACAGACCTCAGGGACAGCCGGCCCATCGGCACCCCGTCAAACGCCCGTGCCACCGCGTCCCCTTCAACAGGAACCGCGGTGGCTACCAGGACGCGCATGGCCGGCGGCAGCTCACGCGTCCGCGTTCTCCAGCTTGAAGTTCCACACGCCCTTGAACTCGTCGCTCTCGGCGGCCTTGTTCTGCTCGACGATGCTGATGTTCAGCGTCTTCGGCGCGGCCTGGCCCTGCTGGTCGGCGAAGAGGTCGACGCCCTGGAAGGAGTAGTACGTCTTCTTGTACACGCTCGTGACCTGCTGACCGTTGATCCACAGGGCCCAGCCCGTGTCCGCGACCTCCGGGTCGACACCGATGCGCAGCGTCTCGCTCTGCGGCACCTTGATCGTGTCCGACGCCTTCTTCAGCGCGCACTTGGTGGCTTCCTCGCGGCCGAGGTTCTTGCCGCCCTCGTAGCACGTGGCCTCGGCGCTCACCGAGTCGCCGCCGACCGTCACGGTGGCGCGCGGCGTCGGCTTGTCACAGGCCGACAGGACGAGCAGCCCGGCGGTAACGGCGCCGGCGGCGGCGACGGCGCGGCGGCGTCGCACAGCGGATTGCAGCGTGGTCATGGCCGAAGGCTATCTGGCGCCGTGAGTGGTCCTCCCACGCGGGGTGCGGCGTGCCGTACCCGAGAAGATCCTCAGGCCACCCTCGACCGCGCGGGGCCGCCCTGCCGGGCCGAGCTCAGCAGGCCCTTGACGGTGGTCAGCCAGCCGGTGGCGACGATCGCGGCGCCCACGAAGAGGCCCAGCGTGCCGTTGAGGGGCAGCACGATGCCGACCGCCCCGCCGAACACCCAGGACATCTGGAGCAGCGTCTCGGAGCGCGCGAACGCCGACGTACGCACCTGCTCCGGTACGTCCCGCTGGATCAGCGCGTCCAGCGACAGCTTGGCGAGGGCCTGCGCGAACCCGGCCACCGCCGCCAGACACGCCACCAGGGTGGCGCCGAAGAAGGTCGCGGCCGTGATCGCGGTGCCCAGCACGAACGCGACGACTGTCACGATGATGATCTCCGGCGCCTTCGAGCGCAGCCACGCCCCGACCGCCGTACCGAGCGCGTTGCCCACGCCTGCCGAGACGACCACCAGGCCCAGCGACACCGCCGCGCTCTCGCCCGTCAGCGGGTGCTCCCGCAGCAGGAAGGCGAGGAAGAAGGTCAGGAAGCCGGAGAGCCAGCGCAGGGAGGCGTTCGCGCCGAGGGCGTGGGTGACGGCGATACCGACCGTCCGCAGCCCGGGACGCTTGACCGGCTTCAGGTGCGGCCCGTGCAGATGCTCCTCGTCCGCCGCCAGCAGCGCGGTGTCCTCGCCCTTGGCCGAGTCGACCTTCGGGGGCAGCGAGAAGGACAGGAACATACCGGCGATGAAGATCACGAAGGCGCCGTAGAGCGGCCAGCGCGGCCCGATCGCCTGCAACCCCGCCGCGATCGGCGCGGCGATGCCGGTCGCGAGGAGTCCGCCGAGTGTGACGCGCGAGTTCGCCTTCACCAGGGAGAAGCGGGGTGGCAGGAGCCGGGGGACGACGGCACTTCTGACCACGCCGTACGCCTTCGACGCGACCAGCACGCCGAGCGCGGCCGGATACAACTCGATGCTGCCGGAGATGACCGCTCCGGACAGGACGAGCGCGAGCAGGGCACGGGCGAGCATCGCGCCCGCCATGGCGGCGCGGCGGCCGTGCGGGAGTCGGTCGAGGAGCGGGCCGATCACCGGGGCGAGGACCGTGAAGGGCGCCATGGTGATCGCGAGGTAGAGGGCGACGCGGCCGCGGGCCTCGTCGGTCGGGACGGAGAAGAACACGGTGGAGGCGAGGGCGACGGTGATCATCACATCCCCGGCGCCGTTCACACCGTGCAGCTCGATCAGCTTGCCCAGGCCGGACTCGCCGGCGCCGTGCGCGTGGGTCGCCTTGCGGATGCCGCGGGCGGGGCCGGTGACGGGAAGGTGCAGGGCACGACCGACCGAGCGGAGAGAGCCGCCGACCCGGCCCGATCCACTGTCTCGACTGCTCCCCTTGCTCCCCTTGATGTCCTTGCTTCCCTTGAGGCTCCTGATCCCCTTGGGCATCCCTTTGGGCCCACCGATCCCGGTGGCATCTTGGGGCGACTTCGCGGCTGCCACCCCGTCATAGTGCCCCGAGAAAGCCGTGTGTAGTGCGGTTACGCGCGCATGACCGCGCACTTCCGACGGGGAACAGTCCGGTGACAGTCCAGCGGGTGTAGGCGTCGGTGTAGGCCAGGGCCACGCGAACAGGTAGCGTGCATATCTCAGCCATCCCGCAGAATGGGTGGTAGAGGTGCGCCCGAGCGTGAGCGGGCGTGGACGTTGACGCGGTCCCCCGGTCCGCTCCGTCCGCCCCGTCGCCGACAGGCAGCGGCACCCTAGAGACGGCGTAGGAGAGAAGCGATACCTGTGAGCGCAGCGACCACGCGAAGCCGCACCCCCGACCGCCTGTGCGCCGAGGCCGTCGACCTCGCCCGCTCCGCCGCGGAGGAGGCAGCCGCACCAGGTGTCGTGGGCGAGCACTCCGGTCTGGTGTCAGAGGGTGACCGCGTCGTCACGCACTTCTTCGAGTGCAAAGAACTCGGGTACCGGGGCTGGCGCTGGGCCGTGACGGTCGCCCGTGCCTCCCGCGCGAAGGTCGTCACGCTGGACGAGGTGGTCCTGCTGCCGGGCCCGGACGCGCTCCTCGCCCCCGAGTGGGTGCCGTGGAGCGAGCGGCTGCGGCCGGGCGACATGGGCCCGGGCGACCTGCTCCCCACCGACGCCGAGGACCTCCGCCTGGAGCCCGGTTACACCGGCGAGGACGAGCCGCTGCCGAGCTCGCCCGTCTCGGAGGAGATGGCCGAGCTGGTCGAGGCGGAGGACGCGGAGGTCACGCAGGCCGCCCCGGCGAACCTCCCCGTCGCCCCCGTACGCGGTTCGATCGCCGCGATCGCCGAGGAACTCGGCATGCGCCGGGCCCGGGTGCTCTCCCGCTACGGCCTGCACGTCGCCGCCGACCGCTGGGAGGAGTCCTACGGCGCCAAGACCCCCATGGCCCAGGCGGCACCCGCGTCCTGCGTGAGCTGCGGCTTCCTCGTACCGATCGGCGGATCGCTGGGCCAGGCCTTCGGCGTCTGCGCGAACGAGTTCTCACCGGCCGACGGGCGGATGGTGTCCCTGTCGTACGGCTGCGGCGGGCACTCCGAGGCAGCGGTCATGCCGAAGCCACCGCGGCCGGCTCCGCCGGTGATCGACGAGACGCGGGTGGATCCGTTCCCGCTGCGGCCGGCTCGGGATTCGGGGTCGGTGCCGGAGGTGTCCGACGAGGATGTGGAGTTGGGGCACTCGTAGGTTTTGCCCGCCCGTCTGTCTCGGTCTCTCGAGAGGTGCGCCGCTCGGGTGGGGGCCGACCTTTCAGGCGACCGAGTCGGGTGCTCGGTCCGGTCTTCCCTCGCGGACCGCTCTCATCGCTTCGTCCAGCACTGCGCTCAACTCCGCAGTGCTTCCTGCGCGGTGACTGGGTCCTCGTGCTCCATGCCGCTCCTCGCGCGGGTGTGGCGGGCGGACAGATCGGGGCGGCGAGCGATTTCGATCTCCCGGGCCCACATCAGGACCCAGCTCTGCACAGGACTCAGCGACTGCCACTCGACAGCCTTGGCGAAGGCTTCGTCCTTGGCGGTCTGCAACTCCTCCAGACGCCCGGGGGCGACGACGGCGAAGGCTGCGCGCAGGGCGTCCGGGGTCTGCTCGGGACGGGGCGCCCACTCGCGGCCGTGATCGGACTCGCTACTCACCTGTGGTGAGTCCTTGCCCGTCGGCTTCGTCCTCGCCCTTGTAGCGCGGCAGGTCCTCGGTCGAGATCGTCCACTGCGCGATCGTGACATCTTCTCCGTACACGAAGTCCTTGCGGGTCGCGTAGCGGGGGCCGTCGAGGGTGGCCCGGACGGGCGACCTCATGTCGAGGACGATCCCTTCCTTGGTGATCTCGAACTTGCCGGGGAGGGCGCCGTCCGTCGACTCCACGAAGTCGCGCATGGCTCGGTACAGGCGGGAAGCACCCTGCCGCGCGTTGTCCGGGGCGATGGTGGAGGAGCCCCCGGCCGGACTCCGCGTCCGGGGCGGGGGCTTGGCGGCAGGGAAGGCGGTCGCCGCAGGTGTCGGTCACCTCGATGCGCAGGGTGCCGCCGACGACGTAGAGGGTGAGCCGGAAGTCCCTGACGGGGACGCGACTGTGCGTGGCCGCGTTGGCGGCGAGTTCGGCGACGACTTGGCGTGCCGGGTCCAACGGCAGCTCCCAGGAGCGGAGTTGTTCGGTCGCGAGGAGGCGGGCGAGGCGGGCTCCGCGTGGTGTGGGGGACAGTTGCACGCTGAAGTTGCGGATGGGGTGGGCGAGTCGGGCCTCGGGGGCGGCTGTTTCGTGGATCACGTGACTCAGAGTGGCGGTCCGCGCTTGCCGTGAACAGTGACGACTCCGTTGCGTACGGTGACTGTCCGGGCGTTGTCCGGTCGTGTCCGGGCTGTCGAGACCGGCCGTGCGGGTGGGGGGCGTCGCGGCACGGTCGTACGACGGAGGGGTGCGGGATGCAGCAGGTGGACGGGGTGGCGGGGCGGCTCAAGACGGAGGCGGACGAGCCGGGTTGGGAGGTGGATCCGGATGACGAGTGGGGTGTTGCGGTGATCGCGACCGTGGGGAGGCAGCTGAAGTTGCGGCGGGAGGCCGTGGGGATGCGGGCCGCCGACTTCGGGACCGCCGTCGGGTACGGCGAGGACATGATCTACAAGATCGAGGCCGGAAAACGGATTCCCCGGCTTGAGTATCTGGACAAGGCGGACGAGGTGCTGGGCGCCGGTGGGCTCATCTCCGCGATGAAGGAGGACGTGAAGAAGGTCCGGTACCCGAAGAAGGTGCGGGACCTGGCGCAGATGGAGGCGAAGGCGGTCGAGCTCCAGCTCTACGACCCTCTGAACATCCACGGGCTGTTGCAGACGCCGGAGTACGCACGCGGGCTCCTGCTGATGCGGCGCCCCGCGTACACCGAGGACGAGGTGGAGCGGTTCATCGCCGCCCGCGTGGCCCGCAAGGCCCTCTTCGAACGGGACCCGGCGCCTGAAATCAGCTTCGTGCTGGAGGAATGGACGCTGCGACGTCCGCTCGGAGGGAAGGCGGCGCTGCGGCGCCAGCTGCAACATCTGCTGGAGACGGGGCAGCTGCGGAACGTCGAGCTTCAGGTGATGCCGATGGATCGCGAGGAGCACGCTGGACTGGCCGGTGGCATCGAGGTGCTGAAGTTCCAGGACGGATCAGCGGTGGGACGTTCACCGGTGGTGGCCAACGGCCGGCCGGTCTCCGAACCCAGGCAGCTCCGTATCCTTGAACTGCGGTATGGCATCATCCGCGCGCAGGCTCTCACGCCTCGTGAGTCGACCGCCTTCATCGAGCAACTGCTGGGGGAAACATGATCCGCAAGACCTCGGCCGGGGACGCCTCCGATCTGGCGTGGTTCAAGAGCAGCTACAGCAGCAGCAGCGAGGGCGACTCCTGCGTCGAACTCGCCACCACCCCCGGCACCGTCCACGTCCGCGACTCCAAGAACCTCGACGGCCCCCGCCTCGCCCTGGCGCCGGAGGCCTGGGCCTCCTTCGTGTCCGGCGTTTGCAAGTGACCGTGGGAGCCGCCCGCTTCTTTGCCAGTGTCGTGCTTCCGCGACCCGAGTAAAGGGCGCTCCGCTGACGCTCCGCGTCGCCTTCGGCGATGGCCCTTCGGGCCACCCTTGACTCGGCTCGCTCCAGCACGGGTGAGAAGCGAGCGAGCGGCCCGGAAAGAGCGGGTGGCCAGGTCGGCGGACCTTCGGGTCGGTCGAGGGGTGGACCGGCGTCCGGGAGCGCGCTCGCGCCTCGCCAGCACGCCGGGTCGGCTCAGCGGCTATCGGTGAGTGGGGGGGCGCGGCAGCTGCAACTGGCGGATGTGACGGATTTGGCGAATCTGTTCACGGGGAGCCACACGCTCACACCCCCGCGCCAGCCGTCACCCATCCGCCGAGGGGCCGGCCAAAGGGACGTCTCAGTTGGGGCGGGTGAGAGGCAGAAACGGCAAGCTGGCTGGTCCAGGGCGTTGGGTCGGGCAAGGGGCGGTCTTGGGCGCACCGGCTCAGCGGGCCATCCAGCGGTCCATCTCCCGCGCCCGCGTATCCAGCGCGGTGACGAAGGTGGCTGACGCGGTCAGGGGATTGCCGGGAATCTGCACGTCGCGCTGGACGCCACCACACACATGGCCGGACCCCGGTTCGGGCATCTCCACCTCGCTTCCCGCGCGCCGCGCGAGCGCGACCGCCGTCGCCACGAATCCCTCGGAGAGCGCGAGGATCACGGAGTGCCCCGTCCGGCAGTGCCAAGCGACCAGGCCGCGTACGAACTCCGCGTACACGGCCGGATCGACCGCGAGTGTGTCGGGGTCGCCCCAATACCTGCCCTGACCGATTCCCGATGACAGCTTGAGCTCCGCCTCGAAGACCTCGACCTGCCGTAGGAAGAGGCGGCCGGCACCTGGAGTTGCGCCGCGTGGTCCTGGATCGGCTCGGTGAAGGTGCGGTGCGGGGTCCGGGCCCTTCGAGTCGGCTGAGCGCCCGACGACAGACCGGGACACCGGACAACTCGGGCGCTCGCCCGGTAATTGGTAGATCTGTTCCATCGGCACGAGCACCTGACCTGCGGTTTTCTCTAGCGGGGGTGGAACAGATCTGCCAATCACTGCTTGAGCCGGCCCCTCGGCGGATGGGTGACGGCTGGCGCGGGGGTGTGAGCGTGTGGCTCCCCGCGAACAGATTCGCCAAATCCGTCACATCCGCCAGTGCAGCTGCCGCGCCCCCCACTCACCGATAGCCGCTGAGCCGACCCGGCGTGCTGGCGAGGCGCGAGCGCGCCCCCGGACGCCGGTCCACCCCTCGACCGACCCGAAGGTCCGCCGACCTGGCCACCCGCTCTTAGCGGGCGGCCCCCACGGTGCCGATGGACTCCGTCCAGGCGGCCGACCCGGTCTGCGGTGCGCTCGGCCGAGGGATCTTCCACATCCCACCGGCTTCCGTGACCTCGCCCCTGACCCCGCGCCTGACCACGCCCGGAGCCCCCCAGCCGACCCCGGGGCGGGCGGCGGCGCACCCGCGCTCCCCAGGCGGTACCTTCGTCCTCACGTCGATGAGGAGAAGGAAACGTGAGCAAGTTCGTGCGGCCCGCGGCCGAGGGCGCGGACCCCTTCGGGACCGCCCGTCTCAGGCGAGGCGTGCTCGACGCCTGGGCCACCAGCCCCGCCCGCTTCCGCGAGGACGCCAACGCCGAGGAGGATCTCGTCCTCGGGGGGTATCGGGACCGGCTCGTCGTCGAGCTCGCCCAGAACGCCGCCGATGCCGCCGCCAGGGCAGGCGTACCCGGCCGCCTCCGCCTCACCCTCCGCGACGGCGTCCTCGTCGCCGCCAACACCGGCGCCCCTCTCGACGCGGCGGGAGTGGAGTCCCTGTCGACCCTCCGCGCCTCCGCCAAACGCGACACCCCCTCCGTCGGCCGCTTCGGCGTCGGGTTCGCCGCCGTTCTCGCCGTCACCGACGAGCCCGCCGTCGTCGGCCGGCACGGCGGCGTCCGCTGGTCCCTCGGCGAGGCCCGCGTCCTGGCCGCCGACACCGCCCGGCACAGCCCTGGGCTGGGGGACGAGATCCGCCGCCGTGACGGGCACGTGCCGCTCCTCCGGCTCCCCTTCGCCGCCGAGGGCACCGCCCCCGACCCGTACGACACGGCCGTCATCCTGCCCCTGCGCGACGCGGCCGCCACCGACCTCGCCGAACGCCTCCTCGCCGCCGTCGACGACGCCTTGCTCCTCGCCCTCCCCGGCCTCGAAGAGGTCGTGATCGAGACCGAGGAGACCCGGACCCTGCGCCGCCGCACCGACGGCGCCTTCACCGTCGTAGATGATTCGCGGGACGGTACGACCTACTGGCGTACGGCCGCCGCGTACGGACCGCTCACCCCGGACCTGCTCGCCGACCGCCCCGTCGAGGAGCGCCTGCGCCCCCACTGGTCGGTCACCTGGGCCGTGCCCGTCGACGCCACCGACGGCACCCCGGTCCGCCCCCGCACCAGCCCGTTCGTCCACGCCCCCACCCCCAGCGACGAGCCCCTCGGCGTGCCCGCCCTGCTCATCGCGTCCCTCCCGCTGGACTCCACCCGCCGGCACGCCGCGCCCGGCCCGCTGACCGACTTCCTGGTCCAGCGCGCGGCGGACGCGTACGCCGAACTCCTCGCCGACTGGCGGCCGGTGACCGCCGGCATCATCGACCTCGTGCCCGGCCCGCTGGGCAAGGGTGAATTGGACGGTGCGCTGCGGCGGGCGATCCTCGAACGGCTGCCCCGGACCTCCTTCCTGCCCCCGGCCCTCGAACCCGCCCGTCACGACACCGAGCTGCCCGAATCCCTCCGCCCCCGCGACGCCGAGGTAGTGGAGGGCGCGGGCACGGACACCGTGCGCGTCCTCGCCGAGGTGCTCCCCACCCTCCTCCCCGCCGGGCTCGAACGGCGTGTGGAGCTGCGGACATTGGGCGTCGTCCGCGTCCCTCTGACCGACGCCGTGGACCGGCTGGCGGGGCTGGAGAAGGCGCCGGACTGGTGGCGACGGCTCTACGACAGCCTCGCGGGCGTCGACCCGGACCGGCTCTCCGGGCTGCCCGTGCCGCTCGCCGACGGCCGGACCACCATCGGCCCGCGCCAGGTGCTCCTCCCCACCCCGGACGCGGCCCGTATCGACCCGGAGATCCTCGCCCGGCTCGGCCTCAAGGTCGCCCACCCGGACGCCGCCCACCCGCTCCTGGAGAAGCTCGGCGCCCTCCCGGCGACGCCGCGAGCCGTCCTCACGACGCCCCAGGTCCGAGCCGCCGTAGCCACGTCCCTCGACGACGAGGGCGGCCTGGACTGGGAGCAGGACGCTCCCGACGCCGAGGAACTGGCCGACACGGTCCTCGCCCTGGTCCGGGACGCGGGCCTGGAACCCGGCGACGAGCCCTGGCTCGGCGCCCTCGCCCTCCCCGACGAGGAAGGCGAACCGGCACCCGCGGGCGAACTCGTCCTCCCCGGCAGCCCGTTCCACCAGGTCATGCGCGAGGGCGAACTCGCCGCGGTGGACGCCGAATTGGCCGACAAGTGGGGCGAACAACCGCTGGCCGCCTGCGGCGTCCTCGCCAACTTCGCCCTCGTCCGCGCCACCGACGTCGTCCTCGACCCGGACGAACTGGAGCCCCGCGAGGGCGACTTCGCCGAGCCCGACGACGCGGGCCTGCTCGACGCGGTGGACGTGTGGTGCGAGGACATCCTCGACCGCTTCCCGGACACACCCGTACCGCCGGTCGCCACGGAGCTCGTCGCCGTACGGGACCTGGACCTGGTCGACGACGACAAGTGGCCCCAGGCGCTGGCTCTGCTGTCGCAGCCGCCCTTGCGTGACGCGATCGTCCAACCGGTACGGATCCTCCTCCCCGACGGCACGCACGAGGTCGTACGGCCGTACACGGCCTGGTGGCTGCGCGGCCACCCGGTACTCGACGGCCGCCGCCCGGCGGGCCTGCTCGCCGCCGGCGGCGACCCGCTCCTCCGCGGCCTCTACGACGAGGCCGACGCGACCGGCTTCGACGACGAGCAGGTGCTGCGGGCGCTGGGCGTACGGACGTCGGTGGCCGCGCTGCTGGACGAGCCGGGCGGCGCCGCGGAGCTCCTTGACCGCCTCGCCGACCCGGACCGCCGGGTCAGTTCCACCCAACTGCACGCCCTCTACAGTGCGCTGGCCGACCTGGACCCCGAGCAGGTGACCCTGCCGGACGAGCTGCGGGCCGTGGTCGACGGGCGGGTGGTGGTCGTGGACGCGGCCGACGCCGTGGTCGTCGACTCGCCGGATCTGCTGCCGTTCACCGAGGGTGTGCCGCTGCTGCCGGTACGACCGACGCGGGCGGCCGATCTCGCCGAACTGTTCCAGGTGCGGCGCCTGAGCGAGTCCGTCACGGGCGAGGTGTCCTCCGAGGGCACCGAGCACGACGTACCGGAATCGGTACGGGTGCTGCTCGGGGCGCGGACGCCGTCGTCGTACGTCGAGCATGAGGAACTCGTCGTCGACGGGGTCGCGTTGGACTGGCGCCTTACGACGGACGGGGTGCTGCACGCCGCGACTCTGGAGGGTGTCGCCGCCGGGCTCGCCTGGGCGGCGGAGCAGTGGCCGCGGCGGTTCGAGGTGGCGGCGTTGCTGGAGGATCCTTCGCGGACGGAGGAGTTGGCGCGGGATCGCTGGTTCGACTGAGCCCGGTGCCGTTGCCCGGCGTCACACTTGCTTCGCAAGGTCCTGGCATTCCATACGCATAATCTGCTCGCCAGTACAACCATCCACATCCGTCACGGGTCTGATCATGCGAGCCAACAGGCTCCATGATCATTTGGGCCCCGCCGTGACCACGAGCCGTGTGCGACGACGGGCGGCGGGGGCCCCTTTCCACGTGGGGAACACATGCGCATACGTGCCACCGTGGCCGCCGTCTCCGGCGCCCTGGCCCTCTCCGCCTTCGTCGCCCCGGCCGCGCAGGCCGACTCGCAGGGTGCCGTGAGCCTGGACCGGCCGAGCGCCGCGGAGCGTTTCGGCGCCTCGTCCGCCAGGTCGGCGTTCAGCACGGCCGCTGCCGCGCCCACCGTCTCCAACGTCAAGGTGAACGCCGGCAAGAACGTCGTCGTCGGTGCCACCGCCGCCAAGACCGTCACGGTGTCCCTGACCGCCAGCCACCCGAGCGGCATCGAGGACGCCTACATCGACCTGTGGCACGGAACGGACGTCGATGAGGACGTCGACGGCTTCCTCCCGCCCAACGAGGAGGCGGCCAACTGCACGGCCACCAGCGCCACGACGTCGAACTGCAAGCTCACCATCACGGCCACCCCCGGTACGACCGGCGGCGGAGTCGGCGACCTGTACGCCAACGCGCTGGCCGGCACCTGGCACGTCACCGTGGGAGCCCTGTCCACGGACGGCGAGATCTACTGGAACGACTACTACCGGACCCACAAGGTCCAGCGGCTGTCGAAGCTGACCGTCAACGCCGCCCCGGAGCCCGTGAAGAAGGGCGCCACCATCACCGTCACCGGCAAGCTGACGCGCGCCAACTGGGAGACCGGTACGTACGTCGGCCTCAGCGGCCAGTCGGTCGGGCTGCAGTTCCGCAAGGCGGGCACCAGCACCTACACGAGCGTGAAGGGCATCAAGTCCACCACGGGCGGCGCCCTGAAGACCACCGTCAAGGCGTCCGCCGACGGTTACCACCGCTTCAGCTACGCGGGCATCACGAGCACCGCTCCGGTCAACGCCGCGGGTGACTACGTCGACGTGAAGTAATCGCGTGCGGTAATCACGTGAGGTAAACAGCGGTACTTGGCGCCGGCCCCGGGATCCCCCGAGGCCGGCGTTCTGCTTGCGTCATACGCATGCCAAACATTGCCTACGCACAGGCCAAATCCGGCCTCCTGGCCACAACCCACCCCACCCCTCGCGGATCTGATCACCTGAGTCAACAGACTCCTCGATCACTTCTCCCCCTGGGGAAACGCAATGCGCACAAGAGCCACCCTGGCCGCCGTCTCCGCCTTGACCGGCGCCCTGGCCCTCTCCACCCTCGCCGCCCCGGCCGCTCAGGCCGCCGACTCCGGCACCCCGTACACGCTGGACGTCAGCTTCTCGAACTTCAAGATCGCCACGGCGATCAAGGTCGGTACCACCAACGTGGTTTCCACGAAGGTCACCTACACGCTCACCCACGGCGCCGACGTCGACATCACCTCGGACGACTTCTACACCGACCCGTTCCTCTACCGCGGCACCTTCGGCGGCGACAGCACCCCGGAGCTCTACGGCGACGACTTCGCCACCTGCACCGCCACCTCGTCGACCACCGCCACCTGCACCGGCACGATCGACATCCACCCGGCCGACGGCGACCTGTTGAACTCGCAGGCGGGTACCTGGAAGGCCGCCGCCGAGGCCACCGACTTCAACGGCCAGGACCCCTCGAGCAGCAGCCTCGACCTGAGCAAGGTCGGCTACAAGGACCAGGGCGACCTCGGCAGCACGCTCGTCCAGCGCTACTCCAAGCTGACCGCCAACGCCGGCCCCGAGCCGGTCTACAAGGGCAGGACCATCACGACCACGGGCAAGCTGTCCCGGGCCAACTGGGAGGACCACCAGTACCACGGCTACACCGGTCAGCCGGTCAAGCTCCAGTTCCGCAAGGCGGGCACCAGCACGTACACCACGGTCAAGACGGTGTACTCCGACTCGTACGGCAATCTCAAGGCCACCGCCACCGCGCAGTACGACGGCTACTGGCGGTTCAGTTTCGCGGGCACCACCACGACGCCGGCGGTGAGTGCCACCGGTGACTACGTCGACGTGAGGTAACCGCCGGCCGCCTCAGGCCGGGAACCGGCGGTCGACCCACCTCCACAGCATCTCCAGGGCGACCGCCGCCACCACCGCGATGCCCACCGCGATCCACGGCATCGTCATCCCGACCAGCTTCAGCGCGAAGAACTCCTGCAACCACGGCACCACCAGCACCAGCAGGAACCCGGCGCCCATCGCCGCCACCAGTGCGATCCGCCACCAGGTGTAGGGGCGGGCGATGATCGCCAGTACCCACATCGAGATCAGGAAGAGCGTCAGCGTCGCGGCGCTGGTCTCGGCGTCCAGCGCGCCGCTGCCGGCGTAGTGGTTCCGGGCGATCAGATACGTCGCGAAGGTCGCCGTCGCCGCCACGATCCCGCCGGGGATCGAGTACCGCATGACCCGCCGTACGAAGTTCGGCTTCGCGCGTTCCTTGTTGGGCGCGAGGGCGAGGAAGAAGGCCGGGACGCCGATGGTCAGGGTGGAGAGCAGGGTCAGGTGGCGGGGGAGAAAGGGGTATTCCACCTGCCAGCACACCACCAGGATGGCCAGCAGCACCGAGTAGACGGTCTTGACGAGGAAGAGGGTGGCGACCCGGGTGATGTTGCCGATGACCCGGCGGCCCTCCGCCACCACGGAGGGGAGCGTCGCGAAGCTGTTGTTGAGCAGCACGATCTGCGCGACCGCCCGGGTGGCTTCGGACCCCGAGCCCATCGACACGCCGATGTCGGCGTCCTTGAGGGCGAGTACGTCGTTCACGCCGTCGCCGGTCATCGCGACCGTGTGGCCGCGGGACTGAAGCGCCCCCACCATGTTCCGCTTCTGCTGCGGGGTGACCCGTCCGAAGACCGTGCCCTCGTCGAGGGCCGTGGCCATCTCGTCCTTGTCGGCGGGGAGCCGGCGCGCGTCGATGGTGGTTCCGGTCAGCCCCAGCTTCGATGCCACCGCGCCCACCGACACCGCGTTGTCGCCGGAGATGACCTTGGCGTCGACGTTCTGCTCGGCGAAGTAGCGCAGGGTGTCGGCGGCGTCCGGCCGCAGCCGCTGCTCCAGTACGACCAGGGCGGTGGGCCGGGCGCCCTTCGCGACCTCGGGATCATCCAGGTCGCGGGCGGCGCGGGCCAGCAGCAGCACCCGCAGCCCCTGTTCGTTGAGCCGTTCGGTCTCGGCGAGGGCGGGGTCGTCGTCGGACAGGAGGACGTCGGGGGCGCCGAGGAGCCACGTACTGGCCTCCCCGTTGCCCTCGCTGAAGGAGGCGCCGCTGTACTTGCGGGCGGAGGAGAAGGGGAGGGACTCCGTGCAGCGCCAGTCCTCCCCGTCCGGGTAGGCGGCGATGATCGCCTGGAGTGAGGCGTTCGGGCGGGGGGCCGATTCGCCGAGGGCGCCCAGCACAGTGCGTACGTACGTCTCGTCACTGCCGCCCAGCGGGCGCAGCTCGGTGACGTCCATGCCGCCCTCGGTGAGGGTGCCGGTCTTGTCGAGGCAGACGGTGTCGACGCGGGCCAGGCCCTCGATGGCGGGGAGCTCCTGGACCAGGCACTGTTTCCGGCCGAGGCGGATCACGCCGATCGCGAAGGCGACGGAGGTGAGGAGGACCAGGCCCTCGGGGACCATGGGCACGATGCCGCCGGCCGTGCGGGCGATGGAGTCCTTGAGGGCGTTGTCCTTGACGAACAGCTGGCTGATGATCAGGCCGATCGCGGTCGGGACCATCATCCAGGTGACGTACTTGAGGATCGTGGAGATGCCGGAGCGCAGCTCGGAGTGGACGAGCGTGAAGCGGGAGGCCTCCTCGGCGAGCTGGGCGGCGTAGGCCTCGCGGCCGACCTTGGTCGCCTGGAAGGCGCCGCCGCCCGCGACCACGAAGCTCCCGGACATGATCTGATCCCCCGGCCGCTTGACCACCGGATCCGCCTCGCCGGTGAGCAGCGACTCGTCGATCTCCAGGTTGTCGACCTCGACGCACACGCCGTCGACGACCGCCTTGTCGCCGGGACCGATCTCTATGAGGTCGTCCAGCACGATCTGCGAGGTACTGACCTCGGCGGCTACGCCGTCCCGTCTCACGGTGGGGCGGGCCTCGCCGATCACCGCGAGCGAGTCCAGGGTCTTCTTCGCCCGCCACTCCTGGACGATGCCGATGCCGGTGTTGGCGAGGATCACGAAGCCGAACAGGCTGTCCTGGATCGGCGCGACGGACAGCATGATCACCCAGAGCACACCGATGATCGCGTTGAACCGGGTGAAGACGTTCGCCCGGATGATGTCGACGGTGGACCGGCTGCTGCGCACCGGCACGTCGTTGACCTGGCCGCGTGCGACGCGCTCCGCGACCTCTGCGGCAGTGAGGCCGGTCACCGGGGTCGGGATCGCGGTGGGGTGCACAGGGCCGAGTTCGGTGCCCGCGTCGGTGTGCGTCATGCATTCGACGGTACGTGCGGATTTGGGGGTTCACCCGCCGAGTGGGCGGAAGATCCGACTTGGGAATGAGGCACATGACGGCAATTGATGCCGTGGTACTACTCGGGGCGGGTTATGGGCCGTTGCGGGCCATCACGGCGGTTGCGGCCCGCCGGTCACTCGGCAGCGGCAGCCGGCGCGTCCTCCGTGGCCGCCGACCTCTTGATCGCCGCATCGCGCTTGCGGACGTACCAGATGCCGATGAATCCCAGGCCGCCCCCGGCCAGGCAGGTCCACAGCCACCAGGTGTGGCCGTGGTCGTCGAACCAGCCGTAGAAGGGGAGCTGGACCAGGAAGAGGACGAGCCAGATGATCGTGCCGCCGGTGACGGTGGCGACGACCGGGCCCTCCAGGGGCTCGGGCGCCTCGTGCTTCGGGGTCCATTTGGCCATGGTCACAGCTTACGAGGCGATCAGGTCTACGCGCGGAGATAGCGTTCGGGACCTCATATGTTCATACTGAAACGGTTTTGTCTCTGACCACTTCTGTTCGTAGGAAACACCCATGCGGCCTGGGGGAAGTCCGCCGGTGATGAGGTCCCGCATGTCCACCTCGGCCCCCGCCAAGGCCGCGCCCGAGCAGCCGGGCGGCGCCCCCGCGTACGGCGCTCTCGACCGCTACTTCAAGATCTCCGAGCGCGGCAGCAGCCTGCCCCGGGAGATCCGCGGCGGTTTCGCCACCTTCTTCGCGATGGCCTACATCATCGTGCTGAACCCGATCATCCTGGGCAGCGCGAAGGACGTGTACGGGCACCAGCTCGACAACGGACAGCTGGTGACGGCGACGGCCGTGACGGCGGCGTTCACCACGCTGCT
Source organism: Streptomyces sp. NPDC002838 (assembly GCF_040295365.1). NCBI lineage: Bacteria > Bacillati > Actinomycetota > Actinomycetes > Kitasatosporales > Streptomycetaceae > Streptomyces > Streptomyces sp. NPDC002838. Next base: position 142,412 of record NZ_JBEOVF010000003.1, read on the forward strand.
CATGGGCGTCGTCGGCAACGTGCCCATCGCGCTCGCCGCCGGGCTCGGTGTGAACTCGGTGGTCGCCCTCCAGCTCGCGCCCCGGATGTCCTGGCCCGACGCGATGGGCATGGTCGTCCTCGCCGGCTTCGTTGTCATGCTGCTCGTCGCCACGGGCCTGCGCGAGCGCGTGATGAACGCCGTCCCCTACGGCCTTCGCAAGGCCATCTCCATCGGCATCGGCCTGTTCATCATGCTGATCGGCCTCGTCGACTCCGGCTTCGTCTCCCGCATCCCTGACGTCGCCCGGACCACCGTCCCGCTCCAACTCGGCGGCGACGGTCACCTGGACGGCTGGCCGGTCCTCGTCTTCGTCCTGGGCGCCCTGCTCACCCTCGCGCTCATCGTCCGCAAGGTCTCCGGCGCGATCCTCATCTCGATCGTCACGATGACCGTCCTGGCAGTCGTGATCAACGCGGTCGCGGACGTCCCCTCCTGGGGGCTCACCACCCCCAAATGGCCCGGCAACCCCGTCGCCACTCCCGACTTCGGGCTGATCGGCGACGTCAGCCTCTTCGGCGGCTTCCACAAGGTCGGCCTCCTGACCGGCGTCCTCTTCGTCTTCACCGTGCTGCTGTCGTGCTTCTTCGACGCGATGGGCACGATCATGGGCGTCAGCGACGAGGCCAAGCTGACCGACGCGCAGGGTCAGATGCCCGGCATCAACAAGGTCCTCTTCGTCGACGGTCTCGCCGTCGCCGCCGGTGGCGCCGGCTCGTCCTCGGCCACCACCGCCTTCGTGGAGTCCACGGCCGGCGTCGGCGAGGGCGCGCGTACCGGCTTCGCGAACGTCGTCACCGGTGGGCTGTTCGCCGTAGCGCTGTTCCTGACGCCCGTCGCCACGATGGTCCCGTCCCAGGCGGCCACCCCGGCCCTGCTCGCCGTCGGCTTCCTGATCCTGGCCGGCTCGGTCAAGGAGATCGACTGGGCCGACCACACGATCGCCGTCCCGGCCTTCGTGACGATGGTGATGATGCCGTTCACCTACTCGATCACCAACGGCATCGGCATGGGCTTCATCACCTTCGTGGTGCTGCGCCTGGCGGCCGGGCGCGGCAAGGAGATTCCCGCCGCGATGTACGTCGTGTCCGCCGTGTTCGCCTTCTACTACCTGATGCCGGCGCTCGGTCTCACGTGATCCCGAGGGTCACGTGACCCCGTAGAACTTCTCCGTCTCCTCGACGGCGGCCTGGAACCGCTCGTCGAAGTCGTCGCGGATGAGCGTCCGGACCACATAGTCCTGGACGCTCATTCCCCGTTTCGCCGCATGGTGCCGGAGCCGCTCGAGCAGCTCCCCGTCTATCCGCAGGCTGAGCACGCTGGTCCCCATGGGCACGAGGGTCGCGGTCGTGTGCCGGCTGGCGTTCACTTTCCGCCACCGTCTCACTCGTATGGGTGATGATCAGGTTTTCGTGGTCAGTTTCACGGGAATCCCTGTGCGCGCCAGCTTGTTTAGCTAGGGTAATGAGTTACGCTAAAGAGATGCCGGACCTTACACATGGCGACGACGCTGCCGCCGTGAACTCCCTTCGCTCCGCCGTGATGCGGTTGTCCCGTCGGCTCAAGCACCAGCGGGTCGACGAGTCGCTGAGCCCCACCGAGATGTCGGTGCTCGGCACCCTGTCCACCTACGGCAGGGCCACCCCGGGCGAGCTCGCCCGCAAGGAGCACGTCCAGCCGCCCTCGATGACCCGCATCGTGGCGCTGCTCGAAGCCAAGGGGCTGGTCCGTCTGGAGCCGCACCCCGAGGACCGGCGCCAGAAGGTCGTCACGAAGACCGAGCAGGCCGAGGCGATGCTCGAAGAGAGCCGCCGTAAGCGCAACGCCTTCCTGGCCACCCTGGTCGACGGCCTCGACGAGGACGAGTGGGCGAAGCTGCGCGCCGCCGCCCCCGTGCTGGAGAAGCTCGCACACCTGTAAGCAGCGTTCACGAGGAGGCGAACCCTTTTGAGTACGGGATCCGGAGCAGACTCCGCCCCCGCACCTACCCACCACGACTCCCAGACCGCTCCCGACACCCCCCGCAAGTCGTCGATGTTCAGCTCCCTGAAGGTCAGGAACTACCGCCTGTTCTTCGTGGGCCAGGTCGTCTCCAACATCGGCACCTGGATGCAGCGCATCGCCCAGGACTGGCTCGTCCTCAGCCTCACCGGCTCCTCGGCCGCCGTCGGCATAACGACGGCCCTGCAGTTCCTGCCGATGCTCCTCTTCGGCCTCTACGGCGGTGTCCTGGTCGACCGCCTGCGCAAGCGCCCCACTCTGCTCGTCACGCAGTCCGCGATGGCCCTCACGGCGATCGCCCTCGCCGTCCTCACGATCTCCGGCCACGTCCAGGTCTGGCACGTCTACGTCGCCGCCTTCGCCGTGGGCCTCGCGACCGTCGTCGACAACCCGGCCCGCCAGTCCTTCGTCTCCGAACTGGTCGGCCCCCGCCAGCTGCAGAACGCGGTCAGCCTGAACTCGGCCAACTTCCAGTCCGCCCGCCTGGTCGGCCCCGCCGTCGCCGGCCTGATGATCACCGGCGTGGGCACGGGCTGGGCGTTCCTCTTCAACGGCCTGTCCTTCGTCGCGCCGCTCACCGGCCTGCTGCTGATGCGCACGCGTGACCTGCGCGCCGTCGAGCGGGCACCGCGCGGGAAGGGGCAGTTGCGGGAAGGCGTCCGCTACGTCACCGGCCGGCCCGAGCTGATCTGGCCGATCGTCCTCGTCGGCTTCGTCGGCACCTTCGCCTTCAACTTCCCCGTCTACCTCTCGGCCTTCGCCGACGACGTGTTCCACGCGGGCGCGGGCGCCTACAGCATGTTCAACACGCTGATGGCGGTCGGTTCCCTGGCCGGCGCCCTGCTCGCCGCCCGCCGCGGCACCGCCCGGCTGCGGCTGCTGATCGCGGCCGCGATCGCCTTCGGCGCGCTGGAGATCGTCGCGGCCATGACGCCGACGCTGTTTCTGTTCGCCCTGCTCATGATCCCGCTCGGCCTCTTCGGCATGACGGTCAACGTCACCACGAACACCAGCATCCAGATGACCACCGAGCCGGCCATGCGCGGCCGCGTCATGGCCCTGTACATGATGGTGTTCCTGGGCGGCTCGCCGGTCGGCGCCCCGATCGTCGGCTGGGTCACCGACACCTACGGCGCCCGGGTCGGCCTCGCCGCCGGCGGCGCCGTGGCGGCCACCGCCGCCGCGGTGATCGGCCTGATTCTGGCCCGCGTCGGCAACCTGCGGCTGTCGGTCGGCTGGAACGGCGGCCACCCGCACGTCCGCTTCGTCCCGCGTGATCAGCGGGAGGAGCGGGAGGATCAGCTGGCGACGGTGGCGTGAGTCACCCGGAGTCCCGGAGTCCCGGAGTCCCGGAGTCCCGGAGTCCCGGAGTCCCGGAGTCCCGGAGGGTGATCACACCCTCCGGGCCAGCACCTGTCCCGGCCAGTCGTTCTCGCCGGTGGTGTAGGCCTCGGTGCGGGTGAAGCCGTTGCTCTCGTAGTAGCGCACCAGCTTGCCGTCGTCTCCGGCGTAGCAGTCGACCCGCAGCAGGGAGACCCCCGCGCGCTTCGTCTCCTCGGCCGCGTGCGCGAGCAGGGCGCTGCCCACGCCGTGGCCCTTGAAGCGGCGGTCGGAGGCGAGCCAGTGGATGTAGCGCTCGGGTTCGCCGGGCGGTGCGAGGTGGGACAGGTAGGCGCCGGCCGAGTCGGTGAGGGTGAGGGTGGCGGCCGGTACGCCGTCGACCTCGGCGATGTACACATCGCCCTCGTCCATGTACCGGGCGACCGACTCCACTGTCTTCGGGCTCTCCGACAGGGGCTTCGTCCCCCACTGGCCGGGGCGCCCCTGCTCGACGAGCCACTCCACGCAGCTGTCGAGCATGCTGAGTATCACGGGGATGTCGTCCGGGCCGCCTTCTCTGATGGTGATCTCCATGGAGGCAGACTAGGTGACCGTTCCCTGGAAGGGTGACGTCCATGAGACTCTTCGCCGCCGTGCTGCCCCCCGAGGAAGTGACCCGCGAACTCGCCGCCGAGGTAGCCCAGTTGAGGAAACTGCCCGGCGCGGACGACCTGCGCTGGACCGGCCGACCCGGCTGGCACTTCACGCTCGCGTTCTACGGCGAGGTCGACGACGATCTCGTACCGGAACTGTCGGCCCGGCTGGAGCGGGCCGCCCACCGCACGGCCCCGTTCCCGCTGGCGTTGCGCGGAGGCGGCCAGTTCGGCCACGGCCGCGCGCTGTGGGCGGGCGCGGAGGGCGACCTGCCGACCCTCGGTCTGCTGGCGGACCGGGCGGAGTCGGCGGCGCGGAAGGCGGGCGTACCGATGGGGGAGCACCGCCGTTACAAGGCCCACCTGACGGTGGCCCGCAGCCGGGAGGACATCGACGTACGGCCGTATCTGGCGGCCCTGAAGACCTTCACGAGCCGTACGTGGACGGTGGAGGAGCTGGTCCTGGTCCGCAGCAACCTGCCGAAGTCGGGGGTACCGGGGGAGCAGCCCCGCTACGAGGCGGTCGACCGCTGGTCACTCGGGGCGGCCGGTTAGGCTCGAAGGCGTGGACCCGAAAACCCGGAACCGGATCATGGCCGGTGTGCTCGTGCTGATGCTCGTGGTGGTGGCGGTGGCGGCGGCGGTCGGCAGGTAACCGACCGCCCCCGCCCCCTGCTGGGCCCTGGCCGGGCGCTACCAGGCGAAGGCCTCCGGGGAGGGCCCCGGGCCCGGGAAGATCTCGTCCAGGCCGGCCAGCAGCTCCGCGCTCAGTTCCAGCTCGACCGCGCGCAGCGCGGACTCGAGCTGCTCGGCGGTACGCGGCCCGACGATGGGCCCGGTCACGCCGGGCCGGGTCAGCAGCCAGGCCAGCGCGGCCTCGCCGGGCTCCAATCCGTGCTTCTCCAGCAGGTCCTCGTACGACTGGATCTGCGCACGTGTGGCGGGGTCGGCGAGCGCGTCGGCCGCCCGTCCGGAGGCACGGCGTCCGCCCTGGACCTCCTTCTTGATCACACCGCCGAGCAGACCGCCGTGCAGCGGCGACCAGGGGATGACGCCCAGGCCATAGTCCTGCGCGGCCGGGATGACCTCCATCTCGGCGCGCCGCTCGGCGAGGTTGTACAGGCACTGCTCGCTGACGAGACCGATGGTGCCCCCGCGCCGCGTGGCGACCTCGTTGGCCTGGGCGATCTTGTAGCCGGGGAAGTTGCTGGAGCCGACGTACAGGATCTTGCCCTGCTGGACGAGGACGTCGATGGCCTGCCAGATCTCCTCGAAGGGCGTGTTCCGGTCGATGTGGTGGAACTGGTAGACGTCGATGTAGTCGGTCTGCAGCCGCTTCAGCGAGGCGTCGACGGCCCGTCGGATGTTGGCGGCGGACAGCTTGTCGTGGTTGGGCCAGGCCTCGCCGTCCCCGGCCATGTTGCCGTACACCTTGGTGGCGAGGACGACCTTGTCGCGCCGCTCGCCCTTGGCGAACCAGGTCCCGATGATCGACTCGGTGCGGCCCTTGTTCTCGCCCCAGCCATAGATGTTGGCGGTGTCGAAGAAGTTGATCCCCGCGTCGAGCGCGGCGTCCATGATGGTGTGGCTGTCGGATTCGTCTGTCTGCGGACCGAAGTTCATCGTCCCGAGGACGAGTCGGCTGACCTTGAGGCCCGTGCGTCCGAGCTGCGTGTACTTCATGTCTGCCTAGCCAACGGCTTGGAGTGCGCTCTACGCAAGCGTGCTTTCCTCGACGTTCTCCATACGGCCATACAGCACTTGCTCGTTGACCTCCAGGTCGTTGATGAGGCGGAGAGATGCGGCGATTCCGTGCCCCACGAGTTCGTCCGCGACCTCTCCGTACTCGACCTGAACCAGCATGTTCGGGGCGCGTTCGTCATTGGCCCGCCCGGCCGGGTCCTGCCAGGTGCCCACGGCTCCGATCTCGGTCGCGGCCCGCAGCATGAACGACACCGCGTGTGCCTTGGCGCGGGGCAGGGTGAGGGTGAGCAACTCCCGCTCGACACGGTTCAGTTCGACGCACTCCTCCGGTCCGCCGAACAGCAGCGCGTACAGCACGTCCTTCGCCTCGCACAGCAACTCCTCGCCGACGGGGGAGCGATGGGCAGGGGCGATGAGGGGCCCGCCCTTGGCCGGCGGACCGAGCAGCAGGCCCTCGGCCTCCAGCCGTTCCCGGGACCAGGACTGCAAGCGATCGACCCGTTCCTCCAGAGTGCCGTGGTCCAGCCGCCAGGCACGGATCCGTTCCAGACGACGGGAGCGGTCCTCGTCGGATTCGGCCGACGGGTTCTCCCGGGGTGTACGGGGGTGCGGTACGTACGGGTCGGGTACGCGCGCGAGGAGCTCGTCCGCCAGCCACTCCATGGGCTGCTGGAGCAGCTCCGCCCGCAGCCGGTTCCGGAACTCACCGCGCAGGTCGTCGGCCACTCGTCGGGCCAGGTCCTCGACCGTTGGTTGTGTCGCCATGGGGGGACGGTAGGGCGGGGGAGGGGAGGCGCGGGGGCGGGTCTCCGGCAAACCCCACGTGGGGGTGACATCCGGCTGACCCCCTGCCCGGCGGGGGGACGCTGCGAGTTCCTCTACGGCGAATGGCTGCGCGCCGACTTCGAGCGCGGCCTCGTCCCCGCCCCCGAGCCCAGCCCCGACCTCGCCCCGCTCCTCACCATGGTCCTGAACGGCGACGCACCCCTCTACGGCCCCCCGCCCGCCGACGTCCTCGACCCCGTCCCGCACGACGACCTCAGGCGCGCCATCGTCGCCGGTGTGCCGCAGCTCATGGACGAGCTGCACTCCGACACCCGCAACGTGCTCCTCACCCTCGCCCGGATCTGGACGACCCTCGCCACGGGCACGATCCGTTCCAAGGACGCGGCCGCCGACTGGGTGCTCCCCCGGATGCCGGACGAGCACCGGCCCGTGCTGGCACACGCCCGCGCCGTCTACCTCGGCGACGAGCAGGAGCACTGGGACTGGGACTGGGACTGGGACGAGCTGCGCACCGCCGTCCGCCCCTGCGCCGACTTCCTCCTCCGGGCCATCGGAGGTCAGTCGGCCGCGTAGGGCTCCCCCATCGCCCACCCCTGATACAGGGCGTCCGCGAACGCCCCCGCGATCTTGTGCTCACCGCTCGCGTTGGGATGCGTGCCGTCGTACGTATCGGCGTGGATGTCGTACGACGGCGGAATCGAGGCCAGCAGCAGCGGTGAGCGGGGTTCGTCCAGGTCCGCCACGGCCTTCGCCAGCAGCTCGTTGAAACGGTCGACCTGCGCGGCGAAGGACGCGTCCGACGCGGCCCGGGTGTTCGGGATCACCGGCAGCAGCACCATCCGCACGCGCGGCCTGGCCGCCCGCGCCTCGGCCACAAACTCCCGTACGTTCTCCGCCGTCTGCTCCGCGTTCGTGTAGAAGCCGAGGTCGATCAGGCCCAAGGAGACCAGCAGGACATCCGCCCGACAGGCACGCACCGCCTCCCCGATCAGCGGAGCCATGTGCAGCCAGCCCTCGCCCCAACCGGCCAGGTGGGCGCGGGGGAAGTCCGGTTCGGCGTAGGCGTACGACGTCGGCGCGTCCGCGGCCTTGTCGTACAGCGTCTCGCGTGGGCCGACCAGGGCGAACGGGCCGCCGTACGTCGTGCACAGGTGCCGCCACATCCGGTACCGCCACGTGTGGTCCCCCGTGCTTCCGATCGTCATGGAGTCGCCGACCGGCATGATCCTGAGCATCCGCTCATCATGGGGGATCACGGCGGCGGGCGTGGTGTGAGACCGGCCACGCGCCATGAAACGCCGACCGGGATGGCAGGCTTGACGGCATGCGCCGACCCTTCGCTCTCCTCGCCGGAATCCTGCTCGTGGGTGCGTTCGCCGTGCCCGCCTCCGCCGCCGACGGCGACAAGAGCTTCACCATCAGGGACACGCGCATCACCGAGTCCAGCGGCCTCGCCGCCTCACGTCAGCACCCCGGCATCTACTGGACGCACAACGACAGCGACGACGGCCCGTACCTCTACGCCGTCGACAGCTCCACCGGCAGGACCGTCGCCACGATCACCCTCACCGGTGTCGGGACGCCCCGGGACGTCGAGGCCGTCTCCATAGGCCCGGACAACCAGATCTACGTCGGCGACATCGGCGACAACTTCGGCGGCAGATGGCCGTACGTGTGGATCTACCAGCTGACCGAGCCCAAGGCGCTCAAGGACCAGACCATCCGCGCCACGCAGTACGTCGTGAAGTACTCCGACGGCCCCCGGGACGCCGAGTCCCTCGTCGTCGACCCCAAGACCGGGCGGACGTACATCATCGACAAGAAGGAGGACGGCGGGCACCTGTACGAGGGCCCGGCGAAGCTCTCCGCCTCCGGATCCAACGTCTTCAAGCCCGTCGCCGCCGTCGACCTCTGGGCCACCGACGCCGCGCTCTCCCCCGACGGCAAGCAGCTCGCCGTACGCGGCTACCTCGGCGGCATCTGGTACGACTGGAACGCCGGGAAGATCAAGCGGGAGGGGCGGCTCAGCGTGCCCCTTCAGGGGCAGGGGGAGTCCGTCAGCTACTCGGCCGACGGCACGAAGGTCATGTACGGCAGCGAGGGGACGGACAGCCCGGTGGCGGCGGAGGACGCGCCCGGCGACAGTGGCTCGAAGTCGCCGTCCGGCAGCGGGGGTTCGGGCGCGTCGGACACCTCGGACGGCGAGGGCGGCGACGGCAACGTCAAGGTGGGTGCGCTCGCCCTGGGCATCGCTTTCGTGGCGCTGCTGGGTTTCCGGCGGCTGCGGCGTCGCGGGTAGGCCACTCGCAGGTCACTCCGCTTCCCGCCGCCGTGCCACGAACACCTCCAGCCCGTCCAGGATCCGCTGCAACCCGAATTCGAAGTGGTCGAAGCCGGGCCCGAAGGTGTCCTCGGAGAGGGAGGCCATGACCGGGTAGCGGCCCGACGCCAGGACCTTCTCCAGCGTCGGCACCTGCGCCTGCCAGAACTCCGCGTCCGTGAGGCCGGTCCGGCGCTCCGCCTCCTCCTGGTACACCTGCGTGCGCGCGGCGCCGACGACGTACCCGTCGATCGCGATGATCGCCGAGACCAGCTCGGGGTCGGTCAGCCCCATCGGCCTGATGCGTGAGAGCACCTTTTCCATGCCGTCGAGCGCGCTCGGGCCGAGGATCGGGCGGGACTGGTTGACCTGGAGCAGCCAGGGGTGGCGGCGATACAGGGCGAGGGTCGCGCGGCCCAGGGCCTCCAGGGCCGAGCGCCAGCCTCCGTCGCCGAGGTCCGCCGGGTTCTCGGACGGCTTCTGGACGCGGTCCAGCATCAGGTCGAGCAGCTCGCCCTTGCCGGGGACGTAGCGGTACAGCGACATCGTGCCGGTGCCGAGCTCGGCGGCGACGCGGCGCATCGACACCGCCTGAAGGCCCTCGGTGTCCGCGACCCGGACGGCCGCTTCCACGATCTGGTCCAGCGTCAGGGTCGGCTTGGGACCGCGACTGGGGCGCCGGCCGGTGTCCCACAGCAGCTGGAGGGTGCGCTCGATGTCGCCGCTGCCACTGGTTTCCGTACCGCCGCCGGCACCGCTGCCGCCGCCCTTGCCGCTCGTCATGCGATTCAGCTTAGGTCCTCGGAAAAAAATTGGGTACGGCGTACGCGCAATCGGGTACGGTGTACTCAGTTACCTAGGGAGGGATCCATGGAGGGGTACGCCGTACAGGCACAGTCCCTGGAGAAGCGCTACGGCGAGAAACGCGCTCTCGACGGCTTCGACCTGGCCGTCCGCGAGGGCACCGTGCACGGCCTGCTCGGGCCGAACGGCGCCGGGAAGACCACCGCCGTCCGCATCCTGTCCACGCTCGTCCGGCTGGACGGCGGCAGCGCGACCGTGGCCGGACTGGACGTGGCCCGGCAGCCGCGCGAGGTGCGCGCCCGGATCGGGCTCACCGGGCAGTACGCGGCCGTGGACGAGGTGCTCACCGGGCGGCAGAACCTGGAGATGTTCGGCCGCCTGTTCCACCTCGGCGGCAAGCGGGCCAAGCTGCGGGCCACCGAACTGCTCGAGCAGTTCGACCTGACCGACGCCGGTGACAAGGGCGTCGGTGGATACAGCGGCGGCATGCGGCGGCGTCTCGACCTCGCCGCCTCGATGATCCTCGCGCCGGCCGTCCTGTTCCTCGACGAGCCGACGACGGGCCTCGACCCCCGTAGCCGGGGTGAGGTCTGGGAGTCCGTACGGGCGTTGGTGGCGAGCGGCACGACCGTGCTGCTGACCACGCAGTACCTGGAGGAGGCCGACAAGCTCGCCTCGCACATCACCGTCATCGACCAGGGGCGATCCATCGCCGACGACACCCCGGACGGGCTGAAGAACCGGATCGGCGGCGACCGTATCGAGGTCGTGGTCGCCGAGCGGTCCGAGATACCGCGCGTGGTGAAGGTGGTCGCCCGGGTTTCGGACGGCGAACCCGAGGCGGACGAGAGCGAGTTGCGGGTGCACGCCCCGGTGACCGACCGGGTCTCCGCGCTGACGGAGGTGGCGCGGACCCTCCAGGACGAGGGCGTCCGGGTCGAGGACATCGGGCTGCGCAGGCCGAGCCTGGACGACGTGTTCCTGCGCCTGACCGGACACCGGACCGAATCGTCGGAAGCGAAGGAGGCCGCCGCATGAGCGCCGTCGACTTGAGCGCGCCGGGCACGCGTGGTCGTACGTACTGGCTGCTCGCCGACTGCTGGAACATCGTCCGCCGCGGACTGACCCACTACCAGCGCCAACCCATCAACATCGCCTGGCAGTTGGGCTTCCCGATCCTGTCCGTCCTCCTCTACGGCTATGTCTTCGGCAGCGCCATGCAGGTGCCCGGCGGCGGGAACTACAAGGACTTCCTGATGCCCGGGATGTTCGTGATGACGATGGCGTTCGGCTTCATCAACACCGCCACCGTCGTCGTCTACGACTCCACCAAGGGCGTCATCGACCGCTTCCGCTCCATGCCGATGGCGTCGTCCGCCGTGGTCGCCGGGCGCGGGGTGACCGATCTGATCGTCGCCTGCGCGGAGTTGGGGATCATGATGCTCACGGCGCTGGCCATGGGCTGGCGGCCGGACGGGGGCTGGGGCTTCCTGGCCGCGTTCGGGCTGCTGCTGTGGCTGCGGTTCGCGCTGATCTGGATCGGGGTGTGGCTCGGGCTGCTCGTGCCCAACCCGGAGGCGGCGGGCGGTCTCTTCGCGGTCGCCTTCCCGCTCACGATGATCTCCAGCATCTTCGTCGCGCCCCAGCTCATGCCCGACTGGCTGGGCTGGGTGGCCGCCTGGAACCCGATCTCCTCCACGGCGGCGGCCGCCCGCGAGCTGTTCGGGACGCCGGGCGGGGGCGGTGACTCGTGGGTCGAGGAGCACGCGCTGCTGATGGCGGGGGTGTGGCCGGTCGTGCTGACGGTGATCTTTCTGCCGCTCGCGGTGCGGAGGTTCCAGAAGCTGAGCCGGTGATGTCCGGCGGTTCCGGAGGCCGAGCCGGTGACGCCCGGTGCGCGGGAGTGACATCCCGCGCACCGGGCGACGTCAGTTCTCTTGACGTGTTCATGTGATCTGACGTCCATGGGAGAGCGGGAAGTGGGAGCGCTCCCACTCGTTCCGGGCCCGCGCCTCCCGAGAGGAAGCAGCGACATGTTCCGCAGCTTGCGAAGAGCGCTGTGCGCGGTGGCCGCCGCGCTCCTGTTACCGCTGGGGGCCGGCGCGCAGACGGCCCACGCGGCGGAGCCCGGCGCCGGCTACTGGCACACCAGCGGCCGTCAGATCCTGGACGCGGCCGGGCAGCCGGTCCGTATCGCCGGGATCAACTGGTTCGGCTTCGAGACCGCCAACCACGTCACCCACGGCCTGTGGGCCCGCGACTACAAGAGCATGATCGACCAGATGAAGTCGCTGGGCTACAACACCCTCCGCGTGCCCTTCAGCGACGACATCCTCAAGCCCGGCACCATGCCGGACAGCATCAACTTCGACCGCAAGAACACCGATCTGCGAGGGCTGACGTCCTTGCAGGTCCTCGACAAGATCGTGACGTACGCCGGTCAGGGCGGCCTGAAGGTCGTCCTGGACCGCCACCGCCCGGACGCGGCCGGCCAGTCGGCGCTCTGGTACACCTCGGCGGTCCCCGAGTCGACGTGGATCAACAACCTCAAGGCCCTTGCCACCCGCTACAAGGGCAACTCCACCGTCATCGGCATCGATCTGCACAACGAGCCGCACGACCCCGCCTGCTGGGGCTGCGGCGACACGGCCAGGGACTGGCGTCTGGCTGCCGAACGGGCGGGCAACGCGGTGCTGGCCGTCAACCCCGAGCTGCTGATCTTCGTGGAGGGCGTGCAGACCTTCAACGGCGTCTCCGGCTGGTGGGGCGGCAACCTGATGGGCGTCGCCCAGCACCCGGTCCGGCTCGACGTGCCGAACCGGCTGGTGTACTCCGCCCACGACTACGCCACCAGCGTGGCCCAGCAGAGCTGGTTCGACGACCCGTCGTTCCCCGCGAACATGCCGGGGATCTGGGACAAGTACTGGGGCTACATCTTCAAGCAGAACATCGCTCCGGTGTGGGTGGGCGAGTTCGGTACGACGCTCCAGTCGACGGTGGACCAGAGGTGGCTGTCCGCGCTGGTGACGTACCTGCGCTCCACATCGACGTACGGCGCCGACTCCTTCCACTGGACCTTCTGGTCCTGGAACCCCAACTCCGGTGACACCGGCGGGATCCTCAAGGACGACTGGCAGACGGTGGACACGGTGAAGGACGGCTACCTGGCGAGCATCAAGGCACCGGGCTTTCCGGCCGGCGGAGGCGGGCCCGGAGGTCCGGGCGACCCCGGCGGTCCTGGCGACCCCGGCGGTACGGCCGCCTGCACCGCCGCGTACACCGTCAGCAGCGACTGGGGCGGCGGCTTCAACGCCGAGGTGAAGGTGACCAACTCGGGCACGACACCGCTCAAGTCCTGGAAGGTGACGTGGACCTGGCCGGGCGCGCAGAAGGTCACCAGCATGTGGAACGCGTCGTACACGCAGACGGGCGGCACCGTCACCGCGTCGAACGCCGACCACAACGGGGCGATCGCGGCGGGTGGTTCGGCGAGCTTGGGCTTCGGGGGTGCGCCCGGGGGCGGGGGAGTGCCGAGTGTGAGCTGTACGGCTACGTGACGGCGTGGCGGCGTGATGCCGCGTGATGCCGTGACGGCGGGACGAGACGGGGGCGCCCGGTGTTCGCCGGGCGCCCCCGTGGTCACCGCCATCGGTACGTCTCTTGTGCGCACAGACCCGGCAAGCCCCCGGAACTCACCGCTGTGCCACCGACTTCTGGCCGGATCCGACCTCCTCGGCCTCCCAGCGCAGCAGGTCTCCCGGTTGGCACTCGAGCACCTCGCAGAGCGCGGCGAGCGTGGTGAACCGCACCGCCTTGGCGCGGCCGTTCTTGAGCACGGCCAGATTGGCGGGCGTGATTCCGACGCGCTCCGCGAGCTCGCCCACGGACATCTTCCGCTTGGCCAGCATCACGTCGATGTCGACGGCGATCGGCATCAGATCACCTCTGCCAGCTCGGCCTGCATCTGCGCCGCCTCGACGTCGCGGGCGACGGCTTGGGCGAGCAGCATCCGCAGCACGAGCACGACGAGCGCGACCCCCAGGATGGCCACGACAGCCCCGCCCACCAGGAGGACGATGCCCGGCGCGACAGCCTCGCCCGGCGCCAGGAGCACCCCGAGCGTGAACATCAGGAGGGCGGCCGCCACGAACGCGCCGATCACGATGTGCACGTAACGGAAGGCGGCGTGGGAGAACACGGTTCCGCGGCGCACCATCGTCACCAGCCGCCACACGCAGACCAGGACGACCTGGGCGGTCACGATGCCCAGGACGATGGTCACGAGGAACGCGGCGGGCGGGTACGCGAGGTCCGTGTCGATCCCGTCCAGGTCACTGGCCAGCAACGGCACCATCACCGCCTGGACGAACACCGAGCCGGCGAGCAACGCCACGAGCACGGCGCGCAGCGCGAGCACTGTCAGCTTTCCCATCGCCTCTCCCTCACCTCTTCTTCGATCGAGTCGCGATGGAAATCTATCGAGTTTCGATAGATGTGGCAAGGTGCAAGCACAGGGTGAGCCGCCTGTGTGGGGTGTCGCCCTGTTCGGGGGAGCCGGCTACACCATCCCGGAACCGGGGAACCCGCATGCCAACCGTCAGCGCCGTGGGAGCAAGGGCGGCAGGCCCACAGGCTTCGACGCCACGATCTACAAGCGCAGGAACGAAGTTGAGCGGACGATCAACGCCCTCAAGAACTTCCGGGCCGTCGCCACGAGGTTCGACAAGCGCGCCTACGTCTTCCATGGCACCGTCACCGTTGCCTCGATCCGACTCTGGCTCCGCACATGACCCGCCGGACAGGCCCCCTAGAGCATGCTGAGTGCCTGCATCGCATCGCGTTCGATGCGCGAGAGCTCGTGGAGGATGGAGCCGGCCTGCATGAGGTTCTCCGCGTCGCCGGATTCGCCTGCTGTGGCGACGAGTGTGGCCACCTGTGTCCAGAGGGTGGCGGCCTCGGTATACAGGCTGTGGCCAGTGCGCAGGTGGCTGCTGTCGATCAGCTGGGCACACTCGGCGAGGAAGTCCCGGTAAAGATTGCGGAACAGGGCGCCGCCGGTGCCGGCCCTCTCCATGAGGACGGCGGCCCGTGGCAGGTCCTCCCGCGGATTGTCGCTGCGCTGCAGCCACTTCGGCACTTGCTTGGCGGTCTTCTCGATGCCCCGGTGGCCCAGGTTCGCGATGGGCGGGTTCAGGAAGGCGTCGGCGCAGGTCTTGATCGCGGGGATTATCCGGTCCTGCGGTGCCATCAGGCTGCTGGGCGCTGTGATGGTGAAGGAGCGGTGCTTGGCGGTCATGGGGCCGCGCTCGGCTCTGGCCCTGGCCAGGCCGGCGAGGCTGGTCGAGACGGCTCCGCCCTGCGGGTCGGTGTCCACCAGGTAGGCGTTTTGTTCGTCGTAGCCGTACATGGCCACGACGTGCCCGCCGAAGTGCACCTTGGTGCTGAAGTAGTCCAGGTGGTAGCTGTCGAGCTGAAGGCCGACCGGCCGACCGGCGTCGATGGGTGCCGCCACGTTCTGCCATGCCTTGCGCGGAGAGGTGGTCTCCCTGACCAGCAGCTGAAGCCCGAGTACGGCGGCCAGGCTCCTGGTGAGCTCGAACGGCTTGACCCGGCCTCCCAGGAAGGGAAAGCCCATGCCTTTGCTGTCCCAGTAGATGAAGGACAGCCCGGAGCCAAGCCCGAACAGCATGGGCTCGGAGAAGTCGAGTCCCTCATGACGCAGCAGCACGCCCAGCGCCGTCGTCTCACAGTGCTGCATACCGCGGACATCGATGCCTTTCACCATGGCCATGCCGCTCATTCTCCCGTGACGTCCACGATTCCGTCGGCTGACGGGCGTTGCGAGGCAGTGCCCTCCCGGAGTGAGGGTGTAGCCCACTGCACCACCGAGCAGGTCAGGCTGGGTTACGAGATGGCCCGGAGCCGGCCGTGGGGCCGGCGGCGGAGTTCGTCGACGGCGTGGGCCGTCTTCTCGTCCACAGGGAGGAAGACGACCAGTTGTTGGGCGTCCGAGGAGAGTTCGAGCGTCTCGCGGAGCAGCTGGAGTTCGCAGCCGGAGGGGTGGCTGAGGCGGAGAGTTCCACGTCGCGGAACCACGTGACGGTTCATGCGGCGCGTGAAGTCGGGGCCGGCGACGGGGGAGAGTTCTGCGGTGAACCACTCGTAGTTCCCGGCGGTGGGTCCGAGCCACAGGTCGAAGGCCTGCTCGTCCGCGACGTCGTCCCAGTCGGCGAAGAACGTCCGAGCGCGGGGATCTGTGAAGACGTAGCGGGTGAGGTTGGGGGCGTCGGAGTCGAGCAGTCCCGTTCCGCTCGTCACCGACTCATAGCCGCTGGTGTGGGCGAGGACGTCGCCCAGCCGGTTGGTCACCATGGCGATCCCCGGTTCAAGGAGGCGGAGTGTCTCCAGAACCGACGGACGGACGTCGCGGCGCGGTGGTGCGGGCCGGGTGTGAGCGGAACATTCGCCGCCAGTGATCTTCGCGAGGTAGCGCAGGTGGTTGCGTTCCGCGGGGTCGAGGCTGAGCGCATCGGCAAGCGCGTTCACCACCGCTACCGAGGGATTGCGGTCACGGCCCTGTTCGATACGGGTCAGGTATTCGACGCTGATGCCGGCCCGCGCGGCGAGATCCGAGCGTCGTAGACCCGGTGACCGGCGGCGGCCCTGAACGGGCAGTCCCAGCGATTCCGGCTGGATGCTGTCGCGCTTGGCCCGGACGAAATCCCCTAACGGCGTTCCCATGCCGTGAGCATACGGCGCCGCCCGGTGACCGCGGGACTGCTCAGACTGGCCCCGCGGGGGCCAGCCTGAGCACGGTCTGGTTGGAGCCACGGCGCGGCCCGATCGTGGTGGTCATGGAGAAGAACAAGCACAAGCTGGTGATCATCGTCGGAAGCGTCCGGGAAGGACGGTTCGGCCCGGTCGTGGCCTCGTGGGTCGCCGAACAGGCAGGCACGCACGGTGGTTACGAGGTGGACGTCGTCGATCTGGCCGAGATCGACATCCCGTTGGAGCTACCTGCGACATCGCCGAAGTTCGCCGGCGACGATTACCCCCGCCCGGCCGGGATGGCGGCCCTGACGTCGGCTCTGGAGGACGCCGACGCGTTCATCGTGGTCACGCCGGAGTACAACCACAGCTATCCCGCGTCGCTGAAGGCGGCCATCGACTGGCACTTCACCCAGTGGACGGCCAAGCCGGTCGCCTTTGTCAGCTACGGCGGTGCGGCAGGTGGCCGGCACGCGGTGCTGCACCTGGAGAACGTGCTGACCGAGCTGCACGCGGTGACGATTCGCGATGGTCTCGCCTTCCCGAACTACTTCACGGCGTGGCAGGACGGCCGTCCCCTCGACTCTGAG
The DNA here is from genome assembly GCF_040295365.1 of Streptomyces sp. NPDC002838. NCBI lineage: Bacteria > Bacillati > Actinomycetota > Actinomycetes > Kitasatosporales > Streptomycetaceae > Streptomyces > Streptomyces sp. NPDC002838. The sequence goes on from NZ_JBEOVF010000003.1 coordinate 159,397, forward strand.
GCCCCTGGGTACGCCAAGACGGTGCTCGACCAGTTGGCCTGGTGGGCGGGCGCGCTCCGGTCGGCGCGCGACGCCGCTCCCTACCCGGTGTGACCGCATAAGCAATGGGCGCCCGGTTCTCGACGGGCGCCCTCAGCGTTGTACCGCTCGAAGCGGCTACAGCTTCTCGATGACGTAGTCGACGCACTTCGTCAGCGCCTCGACGTCCGCCGGGGCGATCGCCGGGAACATCGCGACGCGGAGCTGGTTGCGGCCGAGCTTGCGGTAGGGCTCGGTGTCGACGATGCCGTTGGCGCGCAGGACCTTGGCGACGGCCGCCGCGTCGATCTCGTCGGCGAAGTCGATCGTGCCGATGACCTGGGAGCGCTTGGCCGGGTCGGAGACGAACGGGGTGGCGTACTTGGACTCTTCCGCCCAGCTGTAGAGGCGGGTCGAGGAGTCCTTCGTGCGGGCCGTGGACCAGGCGAGGCCGCCCTGGCCGTTGATCCACTCCAGCTGGTCGTTGAGGAGGAAGAGGGTGGCCAGCGCCGGGGTGTTGTACGTCTGGTTCTTGCGGGAGTTGTCGATCGCCGTGGGAAGGGAGAAGAACTCCGGGACGTGGCGGCCCGATGCGTGGATGCGCTCCGCGCGCTCCAGCGCGGCCGGGGAGAACACGCCGACCCACAGGCCGCCGTCGGAGGCGAAGGACTTCTGCGGGGCGAAGTAGTAGACGTCGGTCTCGGCGATGTCGACCGGGAGGCCGCCCGCGCCGGAGGTGGCGTCCACCAGAACGAGGGACCCGGCGTCCGCGCCCTCGACCCGCTTCACGGGCGCCGCGACACCGGTGGACGTCTCGTTGTGGGTGAAGGCGTACACGTCGACGCCCGCCTCGGCCTGCGGCTCCGGGTGCGTGCCGGGGTCGCTGGAGATGACGGTGGGCTCGGCGAGCCAGGGGGCCAGCTTGGCGGCCTTGGCGAACTTGGAGGAGAACTCGCCGAAGCTGAGGTGCTGCGACTTGTTCTCGATCAGGCCGTGGGTCGCCACGTCCCAGAAGGCGGTGGAGCCGCCGTTGCCGAGGACGACCTCGTAGCCCTCGGGGAGCCGGAACAGCTCGGTGATGCCCTCGCGGACCTTGCCGACCAGGTTCTTCACCGGGGCCTGGCGATGGGAGGTGCCCATGAGGGAGGTACCGGTCGCGGCCAGCGCGTCCAGCGCTTCCGTCCGCACCTTGGAGGGGCCCGCGCCGAAGCGTCCGTCGGCGGGCTTGATGTCAGCGGGAATCTGGATCTCAGCCACGAAGGGAGGGTAGCCGGTGGGGGAAACCTGGTCGAAACGTAGTCCGTCGGGTGAGACGCCTCATCGGGTGGGACTCATGGTGATTGGCTGGACGTATGACGGATCTTGAGGCCGCACTGCGCAAGGTCGTCCGGGGTGACGTCGGGTTCGACGTCACCTCCAGGGCGCTGGTCACCATGGACGCGTCCAACTACCGGCGTGTCCCGCTGGCCGTCGTCGCCCCGCGCGACGCCGACGACGTGGCGGCCGTACTGGAGGTGTGCCGGGCGAGCGGTGTGCCGGTCGTGCCACGCGGGGGCGGCACCTCGATCGCCGGGCAAGCGACCGGCACGGGCGTCGTGCTGGACTTCACCCGCCACATGAACCGGCTCGTGTCGATCGACCCCGGGGAGCGTACGGCGATCGTGCAGCCGGGCCTCGTCCTCGACCGCCTCCAAGACGCCGCCGCCCCGCACGGGCTCCGCTTCGGCCCCGACCCCTCCACCCACAGCCGCTGCACCCTCGGCGGAATGATCGGCAACAACTCGTGCGGCTCGCACTCGGTGGCGTGGGGGACCACCGCGGACAGCGTGCGCGAGCTGGACGTGGTCACCGCGCGCGGGGAGCGGCTGCGGCTCGGGCAGGAGTGGGCGGGGGCTCCCGATGGGCTGCGGGCCCTGGTCGAGGGGGAGCTGGCCCGTCTCCGTACCGGCTTCCCGGAGCTGCCCCGCCGTATCTCCGGATACGCCCTGGACGCGCTGCTGCCCGAGAAGGGCGCGGACGTCGCCCGTTCCTTCTGCGGCAGCGAGGGCACCCTCGGGGTCCTCACGGAAGCGGTCGTACGGCTCGTCGAGGCGCCACGCGCGCGTGCGCTCGCCGTGCTGGCGTACGGCGACGAGAGCGCGGCCGCCGAGGCCGCGGCGGGCCTGCTGCCATGGGGGTCCCCCCGCTCGAGCGAAGCTGAGAGTGGGGGAGGGCCCCTCACCGTGGAGGGCATGGCGGCGGACCTCGTGCCGTCCGCGGCCGTGCTGCCCAGGGGCGGGGCCTGGCTGTTCGTGGAGACGGGCGGGGAGACGGAGGCGGAGGCACGCGCGCGTGCGGACGCGGTCGTGCGGGCGGCGGATGTTGTGGATTCCCTGGTGGTGACGGACCCGGCCGGGCAGCGCGCGCTGTGGCGCATCCGCGAGGACGCGAGCGGTACGGCGACCCGGATGCCGGACGGGAGCGAGGCGTGGCCGGGGTGGGAGGACTGCGCTGTGCCGCCCGCCCGGCTCGGCGCTTACCTGCGGGACTTCCGTGCCCTGCTGGCCTCCCACGGGCTGCGCGGGACGCCGTACGGTCACTTCGGGGACGGCTGCATCCACGTCCGTATCGACTTCGACCTCCTCACGGAGGCAGGGATCGCCCGCTTCCGGCGCTTCTCGGAGGAGCTGGCCGAGGTGGTCGTGACGCACGGCGGTTCGCTGTCCGGCGAGCACGGGGACGGGCAGGCGCGGGCGGAACTGCTGCCGAGGATGTACGGCGAGGAGATGGTCGCCCTCTTCGAGCGGGCGAAGGGCGTGTGGGACCCGGACGACCTGCTCAACCCCGGCATGCTGGTCCGGCCGGCCGCCCTCGACGCGAACCTCCGGTTCTCCGTCCTCCCCCGCGAACCCGTCGACGTGGCCTTCGGCTACCCGTCCGACGGCGGCGACTTCTCGGCGGCGGTGCGGCGCTGCGTCGGGGTCGCGAAATGCCGTACGACGGCGGCGACCGGGTCGTCCGTCATGTGCCCGTCCTTCCGGGCGACCGGCGAGGAGGAGCACTCCACGCGCGGGCGGGCCCGGCTGCTGCACGAGATGCTGGCGGGCGAGCTGGTGACCGACGGATGGCGGTCGGAGGAGGTGCGGGGCGCGCTCGACCTGTGCCTGTCCTGCAAGGGCTGCCGCTCCGACTGCCCGGTCGAGGTGGACATGGCCACGTACAAGGCGGAGTTCCTGCACCACCACTACGCGGGGCGGCGCCGCCCGGCCGCCCACTACAGCATGGGGTGGCTGCCGGTGTGGCTGCGGGCGGTGGCCCGTACGCGTACGGCGGCCGTGGTGAACGCGCTCGCCGCCGTACGGCCGTTCGCGTGGGCGGCTAAACGGCTGGGCGGGATCGCACCGGAGCGGGAGATTCCGCAGGTGGCGGCGGAGACGTTCAGCCGGTGGTGGGGGAGGCGGGAGCCCAGGGGCGGCGGCTCCGGTGATCTGGTGATCCTCTGGCCGGACACCTTCACCGAGCACCTGTCACCGTCCGTGGGCCGGGCGGCCGTACGCGTGCTGGAGGCGGCGGGTCTGCGGGTGGCGCTGCCGCCGACGTTGCGGATGCGTGTGCGCCCGGTGGGGGACGGTACGTCCAGGGCGGCGATCTCCCTGCTGAGCGTGCGGCGCAGCCGCGTCTGCTGCGGCCTGACCTACGTCTCCACGGGCCAGCTGGACCGCGCCCGTACGGTGCTGCGCCGCACGCTCGACCTCATGGCGCCGGTGCTGGAGACGGACGCCCCGGTCGTCGTCCTGGAACCCAGCTGCGCGGCGGCCCTGCGCACGGACCTGCCGGAACTGCTGCACGACGACCCGCGCGCCGCCCGCCTCGCCGCCAAGGTCCTCACCTTCGCGGAGGCCCTGGAACGCCTGGCCCCCGACTGGATCCCGCCCCGCGTCGACCGCCCGACGGCCGGCCAGACCCACTGCCACCAGCACGCGGTCCTGGGCGACGCGGCCGACCGCCGCCTGCGCGCGGCGGCGGGCCTGACCGGGGATCTGGCGGGCGGCTGCTGCGGCCTCGCCGGCAACTTCGGCTTCGAGAAGGGCCACTTCGAGGTCTCGACGGCGTGCGCGGAGGAGCGGCTGCTGCCGGAGGTCAGGGAGGCCGCGGACGGGACGGTGATCCTGGCCGACGGGTTCTCCTGCCGTACGCAGATGGAGCAACTGGCGGGGGTGCGGGGGCGGCATCTGGCGGAGGTGTTGGCGGAGGCGTTGGAGGTCGCGCCTGGCCGAGACACGTGACGCACGCCGACGCGCTGACGGTCTTCGGATCACGGCAGGGTCGGGGGCCGACTCGTACGTTTGCGGTCTCACCGGTACGAACCTACGAAGGAGCCCCGCACATGTCCCTCCGCCTCCAGCCCCTCACCCGCGACGAGCACCTGGCGTTCGTCGCCGCCCGCCCCTCCGCCAGCCACACGCAGGTGCCCTCCTGGGGCGAGGTCAAGCCCGACTGGCGGGCGGAGAGCCTGGGCTGGTTCGACGAGGAGGGGCGGCTGGTCGGGGCGGGGCTCGTGTTGTACCGGCCGTTGCCCAAGCTGAAGAAGTACCTCGCGTATCTGCCCGAGGGGCCGTTGATCGACTGGTACGCGTCCGATCTCCGCGAGCGATGGCTCGAACCGATGCTCGCGTATTTGAAGAGCCAGGGCGCGTTCTCGGTCAAGATGGGCCCGCCCGTCGTCGTACGCCGCTGGAGTGCCGAAGCCGTGAAGGAGGCGATCGCCGACCCGGCGGCCCGGCGACTGCGCGACGCGGAGCCGACCTCGCACGACCCCCGCGCCCTCGACATCGCCGAGCGCCTGCGCCGCGCCGGCTGGCGGCGGACCGAACCCGGCGGCGAGGACGGCTTCGCCGCCGGACAGCCCCGGTACGTCTGCCAAGTGCCGTTCGCCGGGCGGTCGTTGGAGGACATCCACAACGGGCTCAACCAGCAGTGGCGGCGCAACATCAAGAAGGCGGAGAAGGCCGGCGTGAAGATCGTCCGCGGCGGCCACGACGACCTGCCCGCCTTCTACGAGCTGTACGCCGAGACCGCCGAGCGCGACCGCTTCCTCCCGCGCCCCCTGGCCTACTTCCAGCGCATGTGGACCGCGCTGACCGCCGAACACCCCGACCGCATGCGGCTCTACCTCGCCCACCACGAGGGCGACGTCCTCGCGGCGGCCACCATGCTCACCGTCGGCGACCACGTCTGGTACTCCTACGGCGCCTCCACCAGCCGCAAACGCGAGGTCCAGCCCAACAACGCCATGCAGTGGCGCATGATGACCGACGCCCACGAACTCGGCGCCGCCGTCTACGACTTCCGGGGCATCACCGACACGCTGGACGAGTCCAACCACCTGCTCGGTCTGCTCCGCTTCAAGGTGGGCGCGGGCGGAGAGGCCGTCGAGTACCTGGGGGAGTGGGACTTCCCGCTCAACCGGCTGTTGCACAAGGCGCTGGAGATGTACATGGCGCGGCGCTAGCCCTGTACGCGGGACAGTCCCATAAAGGGTTCACACACCTGACGCAGTCCACTACTCTGGACCGCGCCGTACAGTGAGCTGAACGAAACGAACCCGAGCCGCCCGGAAGGCCCCGTGAGCACCCCCAGCGCCGTCCCCTCCACGTCGACCTCGGCCGCCCCAGCCCCGGCCTCCGCACCGAACGGCACCTCACGCCGCCGGGGCTCCCTCGGCCCGGTGGGCCTGGTCCTCGCCGGAGGCGTCTCGGTGCAGTTCGGCGGCGCTCTCGCGGTGACCCTGATGCCGAGGGCCGGCGCGCTCGGTGTGGTGACCCTGCGCCTGCTGGCGGCCGCGCTCGTGCTGCTGCTGATCTGCCGCCCCCGGCTGCGCGGCCACTCGCGCGCGGACTGGGGCACGGTCGTCGTCTTCGGCCTCACCATGGCCGCGATGAACGGCCTCTTCTACCAGGCCGTCGACCGCATCCCCCTCGGCCCCGCCGTCACCCTCGAGGTCCTCGGCCCGCTCGCGCTGTCGGTCCTGGCGTCCCGCCGCGCGATCAACGTCGTCTGGGCCGCGCTCGCCCTCACCGGCGTCTTCCTCCTCGGCGGCGGAGGCTTCGGCAGTCTCGACACCATAGGTGTCTCCTTCGCCCTGGGCGCCGGCGCCATGTGGGCGGCATACATCGTCTTCAGCGCGCGTACGGGCCGCCGCTTCCCGCAGGCCGACGGGCTCGCGCTCGCCATGGCGGTCGCGGCGCTGCTGTTCCTGCCGCTCGGCATCGCCGAAGCGGGCACGAAGCTCCTCGACCCGACGACGATCGCCCTGGGCTCGGCCGTCGCCCTCCTCTCCTCCGTCCTGCCCTACACCCTCGAACTCCTCGCCCTGCGCCGCCTGCCCGCCTCCACCTTCGCAATCCTGATGAGCCTGGAACCGGCCATCGCCGCCACCGCCGGCTTCCTCATCCTCAGCCAGTCCCTGACCGCCACCGAGTCCGCGGCCATCGCCCTGGTCATCGTGGCGAGCATGGGCGCCGTACGAACACAGATGGGGCGAGGGAAGGCGACGCTGCCGGAGGCCTGAGAGAGGCCTGAGAGAGGCCTGAGAGAGGCCTGAGAGAGGCCTGAGAGAGGCCTGACGCAGGTCAGTCGGCGGGCTTCTCCCACACCGACACGTGCTGCCGGCTCTCGCTGGTGAAGGGCTCCCGGTTCCAGCCGTCCCACCGCTCGCGCAGCCGTAGCCCGGCCAACTGGGCCATCAGGTCGAGTTCCGCGGGCCATACGTACCGGAACGGCACGGACCAGTAGGAGCCGCGGCCGTCCTCGACCTCGACGTGGTGCGAGCTCATCGCCTGGGTCGCCACGTCGTACAGGTCGAAACCCAGCCGCCTGCCGTCCACGTGGAACGGTACGGCGTTCTGCCCGGGCGGCAGCCGGCGCAGGTCGGGGACCATGACCTCGATGACGAAGGCCCCGCCGGGCTCCAGATGATCGGCGACGTTACGGAAACAGGCGACCTGTTCCGCCTGCGTCGTCAGATTCATGATCGTGTTGAAGACCAGATACGCGACGGAGAACGTGCCCTCCATCTTCGTCGTCGCGAAGTCCCCGATCGTCACGCCGATCCCGTCGCCGCCCGGCTTCACCCGCAGCCGCGCCACCATCGCCCGCGACATGTCGATGCCGTGCACGGCGACACCGCGCCGCGCCAGCGGCAACGCGATACGTCCGGTCCCGATGGCGAGTTCCAGGGCCCGCCCGTCTCCGGCCAGCTCGGCCAGGACGTCGACCGCGGGTTCCACGACGTCGGACGCGAACATCTCCGCCGACGACTCGTCGTATCGGGCGGCGACGGTCTCTCCGAAGTAGCCGTCAGTGTCGTCCACCGGGCGACCGTACCGCGGGCGCCGGTCGCGGTGCGCGCCAATTTTCCGCGCCAATTTTCCGCGCGGGGTGTCCGTGTGTATTGCCCGTGTGGGTTGCCCGTGCGCGGCGGACCGCGGCCTCGCACCCCCTGCGGCTACAAATCAATGCAAGCACGCTTGCTTGTTTCTGGCCCCGCTGCCATGCTCCTCCCCATGGCCGACCCGACGCCCGTGTTCGACGACCTGCGTGCCGAAAGCGACGAACTCGACCGGCTCGTCGCCGAGTTGGGGCCGGAGCACTGGATGCTCCCCACTCCCGCCCCCGGCTGGACCATCGCCCACCAGATCGCCCACCTCTCCTGGACCGACCGAGCGTCCCTGCTCGCGGTCACCGACGAGGACGGATTCCGCGCCCTGGCCGAGAAGGCCCTCGCCGCCCCCGACTCCTTCGTCGACGAGGGCGCCGAGGAGGGCGCCCGGATCCCGCCCGCCGAACTGCTGCCCCGGTGGCGCGAGGGACGCACCGCACTCGACGCTGCACTGCGCTCGGCCCCACCCGGCGCCCGCTTCCCCTGGTACGGCTCACCCATGTCGGCCGCCTCCATGGCCACCGCCCGTCTCATGGAGACCTGGGCCCACGGCCAGGACGTGGCGGACACGCTGGGTGTGGTGCGCCCACCCACGGACCGGCTCCGCCATGTGGCGCGCATCGGTGTGCGGGCACGGGACTACGCCTTCGGGGTACGGGGACTGACCCCACCCACCGACGAGTTCCGCGTCGAACTCCTCGGCCCGATCGGCGACTTGTGGACATACGGCCCCGAAGCCGCCCCCCAACGCGTCACCGGCCCCGCCCTCGACTTCTGCCTCCTGGTCACCCGACGCGCCCACCGCGCCGACCTCGCCGTACGCGCCGACGGCCCCGACGCCGACCGCTGGCTGGACATCGCACAGGCCTTCGCGGGACCGCCGGGTGCCGGGCGTCCAGCGAAAGGGGACGCCGGGTGAGGGCTCTCCGCGTCGGCAACGCCTCCGGCTTCTACGGCGACCGCTTCGACGCCATGCGCGAGATGCTCACCGGTGGCGAACTCGACGTCCTCACCGGCGACTACCTCGCCGAGCTGACCATGCTCATCCTGGGCCGGGAGCGGCTGAAGAACCCCGGCGCCGGATACGCCCGTACCTTCCTGCGGCAGTTGGCGGAGTGCCTGGGGCTGGCCCACGAGCGCGGGGTCAGGATCGTGGCCAACGCCGGCGGACTGGACCCCGCCGGACTCGCCGCCGCCGTACGGGAGTTGGCCGCACGCCTCGGCCTCCCCGTACGCGTCGCCCACGTCGAGGGCGACGACCTCACCGCCGCCCACCCCGGCAGCCTCGCCGCCCACGCCTACCTCGGCGGCTTCGGCATCGCGGCCTGTCTGCGGGAGGGCGCGGACGTCGTGGTCACGGGAAGGGTGACGGACGCGGCGCTCGTCACCGGGCCCGCCGCCGCCCACTTCGGCTGGGGGCCGGGGGAGTACGACCGGCTCGCGGGCGCGGTCGTCGCCGGGCACGTCCTGGAGTGCGGGACTCAGGCCACCGGCGGCAACTACGCGTTCTTCACCGACCATGACGTACGACGGCTGCACCACCCCGGCTTCCCGCTCGCCGAGATCGACGAGGACGGCACCGCCGTCATCACCAAGCACCCCGGCACCGGCGGCCTCGTCGACGTCGGCACGGTCACCGCCCAGCTGCTCTACGAGACGGGCGGCGCCCGGTACGCGGGACCTGACGTCACCGCCCGCCTCGACACCGTACGGCTCAGCCAGGAAGGGCCCGATCGCGTCCGCATCGAGGGCGTACGGGGCGAGGCCCCACCCCCCACCCTCAAGGTCGGCCTCAACCGGCTCGGCGGCTTCCGCAACGAGGTCACCTTCGTCCTCACCGGCCTCGACATCGAGGCCAAGGCCGGGCTGGTGCGACAGCAGATGGCAGACGCGATGGCCAAGTCCCCTCCCAAGGAGGTCCGTTGGGATCTCGTCCGCACCGACCGGCCCGACGCCCCGACCGAGGAGACCGCGAGCGCCCTGCTCCGGCTCGTCGTCCGGGACCCGGACCAGCAGGTCGTCGGGCGGGCGCTCAGCGGGGCCGCCGTCGAACTGGCGCTGGCCAGCTACCCCGGCTTCCATGTGCTGGCGCCACCTGGAAAGGGCGCGCCCTATGGGGTCTTCGAGGATGTGTACGTCCCCCATGGCGCCGTCGACCATGTAGCGGTTCTCCACGACGGGCGCAGGGTCCCTGTGACGCCGGCCCACGAGACCCTCGTACTCGACGCCGTTCGGGAACCGCCCTTGCCGGAGCCGCTGCCGGACGGGCCCCGGAAACGCGCCCCCCTCGGCCTCGTCGCCGGCGCCCGCAGCGGTGACAAGGGCGGGAACGCCAACGTGGGGGTCTGGGCCCGCACGGACGAGGCCTGGCGGTGGCTCGCTCACGAGATGACCGTCGACCGGTTCCGGCAACTGATCCCCGAGAGCGGCCAGTTGAAGGTCACCCGACACGCTCTGCCCAACCTCCGCGCCCTCAACTTCGTCGTCGAGGGAATCCTCGGCGAAGGCGTCGCCGCCCAGCACCGCTTCGACCCGCAGGCCAAGGCGCTGGGCGAATGGCTGCGCTCCCGCCACCTGGACATCCCGGAGGCCCTCCTTTGACGGTCATCACCTCCACCCTGGACACCGGCGGCCCCGACCACCGGGCCAACCGTGAGGCCATGCTCGCCAAGCTGGACCAGTTGTCGGCCGAGCACGCCAAGGCCCTCGCGGGCGGCGGCGACAAGTACGTGGAACGACACCGCAAGCGCGGCAAACTCCTCGCCCGCGAACGCATCGAGCTGCTCCTCGACCCCGACACGCCCTTCCTGGAACTGTCACCGCTCGCCGCCTGGGGCAGCGACTACACCGTCGGCGCCTCCCTCGTCACCGGCATCGGAGTCGTCGAGGGCGTCGAGTGCCTGATCACCGCCAACGACCCGACCGTGCGCGGCGGCGCCAGCAACCCGTGGAGCCTGAAGAAGGCTCTGCGCGCGAACGACATCGCGCTCGCCAACCGCCTCCCCTGCATCAGCCTCGTCGAGTCCGGCGGCGCGGACCTGCCGTCCCAGAAGGAGATCTTCATCCCCGGGGGCGCCATCTTCCGCGACCTGACCAGACTGTCGGCGGCGGGCATCCCCACGGTCGCGGTCGTCTTCGGGAACTCCACGGCCGGAGGCGCCTACATCCCGGGCATGTCCGACCACGTGATCATGGTCAAGGAGCGCGCGAAGGTGTTCCTCGGCGGACCCCCGCTCGTGAAGATGGCCACCGGCGAGGAGAGCGACGACGAGTCCCTGGGCGGCGCCGAGATGCACGCGCGCGTGTCGGGCCTCGCCGACTACTTCGCCGTGGACGAGCAGGACGCGCTGCGGCAGGCGCGGCGCGTGGTGGCCCGCCTCAACCACCGCAAGGCGTACGACGATCCGGGCCCGGCCGCCCCGCCCAAGTACGACGAGGAAGAGCTGCTCGGCATCGCCCCCGGAGATCTGCGCACCCCCTTCGACCCGCGCGAGGTCATCGCCCGCATCGTCGACGCCTCCGACTTCGACGAGTTCAAGCCGCTGTACGGGACGAGCCTGACGACGGGCTGGGCGACCCTGCACGGCTACCCGGTCGGTGTGCTGGCCAACGCCCAAGGGGTCCTGTTCAGCGAGGAGTCCCAGAAGGCCGCCCAGTTCATCCAGCTCGCCAACCAACGCGACATCCCGCTGCTCTTCCTGCACAACACCACCGGCTACATGGTCGGCAAGGAGTACGAACAGGGCGGCATCATCAAGCACGGCGCGATGATGATCAACGCGGTGAGCAACTCCAAGGTCCCGCATCTGTCCGTCCTCATGGGCGCGTCCTACGGCGCCGGCCACTACGGCATGTGCGGGCGCGCCTACGACCCCCGCTTCCTCTTCGCCTGGCCCAGCGCCAAGTCGGCCGTCATGGGCCCCCAGCAGCTCGCGGGCGTCCTCTCCATCGTGGCCCGGCAGTCGGCGGCGGCGAAGGGGCAGCCCTACGACGAAGAGGCGGACGCCGCCCTGCGCGCCATGGTGGAGCAGCAGATCGAGTCCGAGTCGCTGCCGATGTTCCTGTCCGGTCGGCTGTACGACGACGGCGTCATCGACCCGCGCGACACCCGCACCGTCCTCGGCCTGTGCCTGTCCGCGATCCATACCGCGCCCTATGAGGGCGCGCGCGGCGGCTTCGGCGTCTTCCGGATGTGAGGCGCTGGCTGTCCTTTGCGGCTAAACCGCCGCCGCTCTCGCGGACCTGGTTGCTCGCCGTGGTGGTTCCTCAATTGATGGTTGCGGTGATCTAGTGGAAGGAATCACTCCTCATGGTCAGAACCCTCCTGATGGCCAACCGTGGCGAGATCGCCTGCCGTGTCTTCCGCACCTGCCGTGAGCTGGGAATCCGGACGGTCGCCGTGCACTCGGACGCCGACGAAAACGCCCTCCACGCGCGCGTGGCCGACGCGACGGTACGGCTGCCGGGCTCGGCGCCCGCCGAGACGTATCTGCGCGGCGACCTGATCGTGAAGGCGGCCGTCGCCGCCGGAGCCGACGCCGTGCACCCCGGCTACGGCTTCCTCTCCGAGAACGCCGACTTCGCCCGCGCCGTCCTCGACGCCGGCCTGGTGTGGATCGGCCCGCCCCCCGAGGCGATCGAGGCGATGGCCTCCAAGACACGCGCCAAGCAGCTGATGGGCCTGGAACCCCTGGGCCAGGTCACCGAGGCCGACCTGCCGGTACTGGTGAAGGCGGCGGCGGGCGGTGGCGGGCGCGGAATGCGGATCGTACGCCGGCTCGACGAGCTGGACAGCGCCCTGGAAGGAGCACGCGCCGAGGCGGCGAGCGCCTTCGGGAACGGTGAGGTCTTCGTCGAGCCCTACATCGAGGACGGCCGCCACGTCGAGGTACAGATCCTCGCCGACACACACGGCACGGTCTGGGCCCTCGGCACCCGCGACTGCTCCCTCCAGCGACGCCACCAGAAGGTCATCGAGGAGGCCCCGGCACCGGGCCTGTCCGAAGGACTCACGCGGCAGCTGGACGAGCTGGCCGTACGCGCCGCCCGCGCCGTCGACTACGTCGGCGCCGGCACCGTCGAGTTCCTCGTCGCCGACGGCAAGGCCCACTTCCTGGAGATGAACACCCGCCTCCAGGTCGAGCACCCCGTCACGGAAGCCGTCTTCGACCTCGACCTGGTGGCCCTCCAGATCCGCGTCGCCGAAGGCCACGCCCTGGAAAACGACCCCCCACGCGCGCGTGGCCACGCCGTCGAGGCCCGCCTCTACGCCGAGGACCCGGCGAGCGACTGGTCCCCGCAGACCGGAACCGTGCACCGCCTGGCCGTCCCGGAAGACGTCCGCCTGGACACCGGCTACGACGACGGCGACCCCATCGGCATCCACTACGACCCCATGCTCGCCAAGGTCGTCGCCCACGGCCCCACGCGCGCGGAGGCCATACGCAAACTCGCCGGCGCCCTGGAACGAGCCACGATCCACGGCCCCACCACCAACCGCGACCTGCTCATCCGCTCCCTGCGGCACAAAGAGTTCACCACCATCCGCATGGACACCGGCTTCTACGACCGCCACCTGACCGAACTCACCATCTGTGGGACGGGCGACCCCCACGCCCCCCTGGCCGCCGCCCTCGCCGACGCCCATGGCCGCTCCCGCTTCGGAGGCTGGCGCAACGTCCCGTCCCAGCCGCAGGTCAAGCGCTACGCGATGGCCGGCAAGGAACGCGAGGTCCGCTACCGGCACACGCGGGCGGGCCTGGATGCGGACGGGGTGCGGGTCGTGCACGCCGACGCGCGTGTCGTCGTACTGGAAGTGGACGGCGTACGAAGGAAGTTCGAGGTGGCGCGGTACGGCGACCTCGCGTACGTCAACAACACCGCCCTGGAGGCCCTGCCCCGTTTCCCCGACCCGACGCTTCAGCACGCCCCGGGCTCCCTCCTGGCTCCCATGCCGGGAACGGTGGTGCGGGTCGCCGAGGGCTTGGCCGCAGGAGCCGCCGTACAGGCCGGAGAGCCCCTTCTCTGGCTGGAGGCGATGAAGATGGAACACAAGATCACAGCGCCCCTCACAGGAACGCTGAGCGCCCTCCACGCCGTACCTGGCCAACAAGTAGCGGTCGGCTCATTGCTGGCGGTGGTCCAAGCAACCTAGGGGCGCGGGGAACCGCGCGACCAGCCCCACACAACCCGAACCCGGGAAGGAACCCCATGCCCCCCACCACCGAACCCGAAGAACACAAGGCCCTACGAGAAGCCGTAGCCGCCCTCGGAAAGCGTCACGGCCGCAACTTCGACCGAGAAGCACTCTGGTCCGAAGCAGCCAAACTCGGCTACCTCGGCGTCAACCTCCCGGAGGAATACGGCGGCGGAGACGGAGGAATAGCCGAACTCTCCATAGTCCTCGAAGAACTCGGCGCCGCAGGCTGCCCCCTACTGATGATGGTCGTGTCCCCCGCCATCTGCGGCACAGTGATCGCCCGCTTCGGTACCGACGCCCAGAAGCACCATTGGCTGCCCGCGCTGGCGGACGGCACCGCCACCATGGCCTTCGGCATCACCGAACCCGACGCCGGCTCCAACAGCCACCGCATCACGACAACGGCCCGCAAGGACGGCACCGACTGGCTCCTGACCGGCCGCAAGGTCTTCATCTCCGGCGTGGACATCGCCGACGCCACCCTCATAGTCGGCCGCACCGAAGACGCTCGCACCGGCCGCCTGAAGCCATGCCTGTTCATCGTCCCGCGCGACGCCGAAGGGTTCACCCGGCACCGGATCGACATGGAACTCCACGCCGCGGAGAAGCAGTTCGAACTGACCCTCGACGACGTACGACTCCCGGCCGACGCCCTCGTCGGCGACGAGGACGCAGGCCTCCTGCAACTCTTCGCCGGCCTCAACCCCGAACGCATCATGACGGCCGCCTTCGCGATCGGCATGGGCCGCTACGCGCTCTCCCGAGCCGTCGAATACGCCCGCGACCGCACCGTCTGGAACACCCCCATCGGCGCCCACCAGGCCATCGCCCACCCCCTGGCCCAGGCGCACATCGACCTCGAACTCGCCCGCCTGATGATGCAGAAGGCGGCCCACCTGTACGACTCCGGCGACGACGCAGGCGCCGGGGAGGCCGCCAACATGGCCAAGTACGCCGCCGGCGAGGCCTGCGTGAAGGCCGTCGACCAGGCCGTGCACACCCTCGGCGGAAACGGCCTCACGCGCGAGTTCGGGCTCGGTTCGTTGATAACGGCCGCACGCGTGGCTCGTATTGCTCCAGTGAGCCGGGAGATGATTCTCAACTACGTCTCCCACCAGACCCTCGGCCTGCCGAAGTCGTACTGACCCGGCTACCGGTCGGCATCGCGTCGCGCGAGGAGGAACCATGTTCCGCAGCGAGTACTCAGACGTCCGGACCGTCGAACTCCCCATCCACGAAGCGGTGCTCGGCCGGGCGGCGGAGTTCGGTGACGCGCCCGCCCTGATCGACGGCACCGACGGCACCACCCTCACGTACGACCAACTCGACCGCTTCCACCGGCGGGTCGCCGCCGCCCTCGCCGAGGCGGGCGTCCGCAAGGGCGACGTCCTCGCCCTGCACAGCCCCAACACCATCGCCTTCCCGACCGCGTTCTACGCCGCCACCCGCGCGGGCGCCTCCGTCACGACCGTGCACCCGCTGGCCACCCCGGAGGAGTTCGCCAAGCAGCTCACCGACTCCGCCGCCCGCTGGATCGTCACCGTCTCGCCGTTGCTGGAGGCGGCGCGCAGGGCCGCCGAACTCGCCGGCGGGGTGGAGGAGATCTTCGTCTGCGACAGCGCACCCGGACACCGTTCCCTCATCGACATGCTGGCCTCCGCCGCGCCCGAACCGCACGTCCCCATCGACCCCGTGGAAGACGTGGCCGCCCTGCCGTACTCCTCCGGCACCACCGGCATCCCCAAGGGCGTGATGCTCACCCACCGGCAGATCGCCACCAACCTCGCGCAGCTCGAACCCGTCATGACGGCCGGCCCCGGCGACCGCATCCTCGCCGTTTTGCCGTTCTTCCACATTTACGGGCTTACGGCCCTGATGAACGCGCCCCTCAGGCTGGGCGCCACCGTCGTCGTCCTGCCCCGCTTCGACCTGGAGACGTTCCTCGCGGCCATCCAGAACCACCGCATCACCGGCCTGTACGTGGCCCCGCCGATCGTCCTGGCCCTCGCCAAGCACCCCCTGGTCGCGCAGTACGACCTGTCGTCCCTGAAGTACATCATCAGCGCCGCCGCACCCCTGGACGCGAGGCTCGCCGCCGCCTGCTCCCAGCGGCTCGGCCTGCCCCCGGTCGGCCAGGCCTACGGCATGACGGAACTGTCCCCCGGCACCCACGTCGTCCCCGTCGACGCCATGCGCGACGCACCCCCCGGAACCGTCGGCAAGCTCATCGCCGGCACCGAGATGCGCATCGTCTCCCTCGACGACCCCGACAAGGACCTCGGCGTCGGCGAATCCGGCGAGATCCTCATCCGCGGCCCCCAGGTCATGAAGGGCTACCTCGGCCGCCCCGACGCCACCGCCGCGATGATCGACGCGGACGGCTGGCTGCACACCGGAGACGTCGGCCATGTGGACCAGGGCGGCTGGCTGTTCATCGTCGACCGCGTCAAGGAACTCATCAAGTACAAGGGCTTCCAGGTCGCCCCCGCCGAACTCGAGGCCCTGCTCCTCACCCACCCCGGCATCGCCGACGCCGCCGTCATCGGCGTCTACAACGACGACGGCAACGAAGTCCCGCACGCCTACGTCGTCCGCCAGCCCACCGCCACCCACCTCTCCGAAGGAGAGGTCATGATGTACGTCGCCGAACGCGTCGCCCCCTACAAGCGAGTCCGCCAGGTCACCTTCATCGACGGAGTACCCCGGGCCGCCTCCGGCAAGATCCTGCGCCGCCAGCTGAGGGAGCGCACGTGACGGCGGCCCTGGTCCACGCCACGCACGAACGCGGCATCACCACCCTCACCCTGGACGCGCCGCACAACCGCAACGCCCTGTCGGCCGCGCTCGTGCACGAGCTGGCGGACGCGCTGAAGCGGTGCGGCAAGGACGGCGACGTACGCGCCGTCGTCCTCACCCACACCGGCAACACCTTCAGCGCGGGCGCCGACCTGCGCGACCCACCCAAGCCCAAGGCCCTCGTCGCCCTGCTACGGCAGATCATCAAGCTGCGCAAGCCCGTCGTGGCCCGCGTCACCGGCCACGTACGGGCGGGCGGCCTGGGCCTGCTCGGCGCCTGCGACATCGCCGCCGCCTCCCACACCGCCACCTTCGCCTTCACCGAAGTACGCATCGGAGTCGCCCCGGCACTGATCTCACTCCCCCTCCTGCACCGCGTCGACCCCCGCGCCCTCGCCCGCTACTACCTCACCGGCGAGACCTTCGGCGCCGCCGAGGCCGCCCGCATCGGCCTCCTCACCACGGCCGGCGACCAAGCGGACGTCGACGAAGTCCTCGCCCCCGTCCTGGACGGCCTGCGCCGGGCCGCCCCCTGGGCCCTGGCCGAGACGAAACAGCTGCTCACGACTAAGGTGCTGGAGGCCTTCGACGAAGACGCGGGGTACCTGACCTCGGTCTCGTCCCGCCTCTTCGCCTCCGCCGAAGCCCGCGAGGGCATGACCGCCTTCCTCGAACGACGGGATCCGCCATGGGTGCTCTGAACACGGTCGACCGCGCCCCCAACACCCGCGCCCCCAACACCCGCGCCCCCAACACCCGTGCCCCCAAACAGGACCGCAGCCGAGCCACCCGACAGCGCCTCCTGGAAGCCGCCGTGGCCTGCCTCGCCGAACACGGCTGGGCAGGCTCCACGGTCGCCGTCGTAGCCGAACGCGCCGGCGTCTCCCGAGGCGCCGCCCAACACCACTTCCCCACCCGCGAGGACCTCTTCACGGCAGCCGTCGAGTACGTCGCGGAAGAACGCTCCACAGCCCTGCGCGCACTCTTCCCGCAGGGCGCGACGGGCGACCGCCGAGCAGTCGTCTCAGCCCTCGTCGACCTCTACACCGGCCCCCTCTTCCGCGCCGCCCTCCACCTCTGGGTCGCCGCCTCCAACGAGGACCAACTACGCCCACAGGTCACAGAGCTGGAGGCCCGCGTAGGCCGCGAGACCCACCACATCGCCGTCGACCTCCTGGGCGCGGACGAGTCCCGCCCCGGCGTCCGCGAAACGGTCCAGGGCCTGCTGGACATGGCCCGCGGCCTGGGCCTGGCAAACCTCCTCACCGACGACCGGGGCCGCCGAGAACGGGTCATCGCCCAGTGGGCGGCACTGCTGGACGAGGCGCTGGACTGATGGGCGCCGCGCCTCGCCGAACGGGTGGTCGCGCGGCTCTCCTTCTGGCCGACCGGCGTTCTCACGGACTGAGCCGCTCCACCCGCCAGCTCCCGTCCGCCTCCGCCACGTACCGCAACCGGTCGTGCAGCCGGTTCTCGCGGCCCTGCCAGAACTCCACCGCCTGCGGGGCCACCCGGAAGCCGCCCCAGTGCGGAGGGACCGGGACCTGCTCGCCCTCCGGGTAGCGGGCGGTCAGCTCGGCGTACGAGGTGTCCAGGTCCGCGCGCGAGGCGATCACCGAGGACTGGGCGCTGGCCCATGCGCCGAGCTGGGAGCCGTGCGGGCGGGTGCGGAAGTAGGCGGCGGTCTCGTCGCGGCCGGTGCGGCGGGCGACGCCCGTGACGATGACCTGGCGGGCCATCGGGTGCCAGGGGAAGAGCAGGGAGGCGTACGGGTTCTCGGCGAGGTCGCGGGCCTTGCGGGAGTCGTAGTTGGTGTAGAAGACGAAGCCCTGCTCGTCGAAGTGCTTCAGCAGCACCG
Source organism: Streptomyces sp. NPDC002838 (assembly GCF_040295365.1). Taxonomy (NCBI): domain Bacteria; kingdom Bacillati; phylum Actinomycetota; class Actinomycetes; order Kitasatosporales; family Streptomycetaceae; genus Streptomyces; species Streptomyces sp. NPDC002838. The sequence goes on from NZ_JBEOVF010000003.1 coordinate 177,688, forward strand.
TACGGGAGCTGGGGCGGCCCTCGGCGTCCGCCGTGGAGACGATCATGGCGTTCGGCTCGAAGAGGTGGCCCTCCGTCGCCGCCTGCTTGAACCAGCGCGCGAACTGCTGGACGGGGGTCGCGGCCAGGTCGGTCTCGGCGAAGCCCTCGGCCCGGTACTGCTTGCGCATCGACGCGGGATCGGGGGCGGTGGGGTCCAGAGAGGGATCGAGAGAGGGATCGAGGGCGGCGTCTCGGTCGGTCACGTCGTCATCTTGCCGTATACCGGGCGCCGGATGGCGGGGTGTCGCGCATCACGGTGGTGGCACTGAGTGCCGCGAGCTCTCCCCAAAGGTGGCACTCGGGGATATGGTGCTGGTGCCATTCCGGTTGGGTGACCGCCTGCCGCAGGGGGCATCACTGGGGTGACCGCCCAGGACCGCGAGTCCTCGTGGGGCTTCGAACATGAGGCTTCGGACGCGACCGTGGATCCGACTGGGTGCCATCTGTCGCACACATCACGAGGAGCCGCCTGATGTCCGACTTCGTACCCGGACTCGAAGGAGTCGTCGCGTTCGAGACGGAGATCGCCGAACCCGACAAGGAGGGCGGCGCACTCAGGTACCGGGGCGTCGACATCGAGGACCTGGTCGGTCACGTCTCGTTCGGCAACGTCTGGGGCCTGCTCGTCGACGGCGCCTTCAATCCCGGCCTGCCGCCCGCCGAGCCGTTCCCGATCCCCGTACACTCCGGCGACATCCGCGTCGACGTACAGTCCGCGCTCGCCATGCTGGCACCGGTGTGGGGCCTGAAACCCCTCCTCGACATCGACGCCGAGCAGGCCCGTGCGGACCTGGCCCGGGCCGCCGTCATGGCCCTGTCGTACGTCGCCCAGTCCGCGCGCGGGCAGGGACTGCCCATGGTTCCGCAGCGGGAGATCGACAAAGCGCAGTCCGTCGTCGAGCGTTTCATGATCCGCTGGCGCGGCGAACCCGACCCCAAGCATGTGGCGGCCGTCGACGCCTACTGGACGTCGGCCGCCGAGCACGGCATGAACGCCTCCACCTTCACGGCCCGCGTCATCGCGTCGACGGGTGCGGACGTCGCGGCCGCGCTCTCGGGCGCCGTGGGCGCCATGTCCGGCCCCCTGCACGGCGGTGCGCCCTCCCGCGTCCTCGGCATGATCGAGGAGATCGAGCGGACGGGCGACGCGGAGGCCTACGTCAAGCAGGCCCTGGACAAGGGCGAGCGCCTCATGGGCTTCGGCCACCGCGTCTACCGCGCCGAGGACCCACGCGCGCGCGTGCTGCGCCGCACGGCCCGCGAACTCGGCGCGCCCCGCTTCGAGATCGCCGAGGCCCTGGAGAAGGCGGCCCTGGAGGAACTCCACAACCGCCGCCCGGACCGTGTCCTGGCGACGAACGTCGAGTTCTGGGCGGCCATCATGCTGGACTTCGCCGAGGTCCCGGCCCACATGTTCACGTCGATGTTCACCTGCGCCCGTACGGCGGGCTGGTCGGCGCACATCCTGGAGCAGAAGCGCACGGGCCGTCTCGTTCGCCCGTCCGCCCGCTATGTCGGTCCGGGCACGCGGGATCCCCGGGAGATCGAGGGCTACGAAGAGATCACGGCCGTATCCAGCTGACCTCTCGCAAACGCAGACGACCCGCGAGCTCGGGTCCCTCCGCCTGACGGCGGGGGAGCCGGCCGGACGTACCGGCGAGCTCGCGGGTCGGGTGACTGCGTTGGTTTGGGCCGGCTGCGTGTTATCGCGCACACGCTGGTCCGGCACCGCACTGGGTGGGGTGCTGGGCCGCTAGCCCGCAGCCACCTCGCGAGTCCGGGTTTCACTCATTTACCCGATCACCTCCTCTCATGCGTAGGCCACACCCTAGGAAGCCATCCGGCACCGATCAACCGATTTTCCGGGATGTTGACTGTGCGGGTTCTGGTCGACTGCTGAACCCGTACCCGTGCCCGTTCCGTCGCCTCGTTGCAGGAGCCGTAGATTCGTTCGTTCGCCGATGTCGCACGGGTGCGGTACCTGCTGCCCGAGCGGGAGGACTTCGAGCCGTGCTGGCCGGTGTTGCGGCGGGTGTTCGGGGAGGTGCGGCCGGCGGCGACGATGATGGTGTGCGGGCTCGCTGATCCTCGTATGCGGTTCGAGATCGAGGTGTATGCGCGGAGGGGGAGCGGCGATCGTGTCTGATCATCCGGATTCTCGGGATCTTCGGATCGAGCCGGTCGACGGTGACGTCATGCTCGAGCAGTGGCGGCACGTGCACAACGTGATCGTTCCGCCCGCCGCGATGGATCTGGAAGAGGTACGGCGGCGCAGTACGCGCTACCGGCTGGAGAACGCTATCTCGGTGACGTCCTCGTCGGCTGCTCGACCGTCCGGCCGCCGGAGACGGATGCCGAGGCGGAGGGCGCGGCGGCGGCGACGGTGATCGCTCGTGTGCTGTCCGAGTACCGGCGGCGTGGGTTCGGGACGGCGCTGTACGAGAAGGGGCTCGCGCACGCGCGCGTGCTCGGCGCCCGGGTGATCGAGACCTGTGTGCTGGCCGCCAACGTGGAGGGCGTCCGGTTCGCCGAGGCGCGTGGCTTTGTCGAGATCGACCGGTATGTGTTGGACGGCGACAACGATCTGTGGCTTGACCTGCGGCTGGAGTCGTCCGCAGCCTAGGGTGGTGGTGGCGTCGCGTTTCCGCCGGACAACGATTGCTTCAATCTTGTGGGAACTCGGTGTGTGCTGCGTCACGTTCCAGTTAGATGATTGCAAGTGAGCGAACCGACGCGCCGTACGTGCGGACGCAGCTTGGCAGGGGGTCCAGGTGAGTGCTTCCCGGCGTAGTGGGACCACGGACGAGCTCGGGCCGGAGCCCGGGCGGGACGGTCCGGAGGGCTCGGGTGGTTCGGAGGGTTCGGGTGGTTCCGATCTGCTCGCCGCGCTCCTGGACGGGATGGACGCCGCCCTGTGCGCGTTCGACGCGGACGGGGTCGTGACGCACTGGAACCGTGAGGCCGAGCGGATTCTGGGGTGGACCGCGGCCGAGGCCGTGGGACGGCAGGGGTTCGCGGGGTGGGCGGTGCGCAGTGCGGATGCCGCGGAGGTCGAGGGGCGGCTGATGTCCGCCATGCATGCCCCGGGGCGGCAGGTGCACGAGTTCGCGCTGCTGACCAAGGACGGCGGGCGGGTGCTCGTACGGACGCAGTCGGCGGCCGTGCGTGGGCCCGACGGGAAGCCGGCGGGGGTGTACTGCGCGTTCAGCGAGGTGCACACGCAGATCGACCTGGAGCGGTCCATCGCGTTGAGTGAGGCGCTGTTCGAGGACGCGAGCTGGGGCGTGGTGCTTGTCGACGCCGATCTGCGGCCCGCCGTGGTGAACGCGCACGCGGCGCGGGCTTTGGGGATCGGGCGTACGTCTGTGCTTGGGCGGCCTCTGGGGGAGCTGCTCGCGCAGGGTGTGGAGGAGTTGGAGAGCGCGCTCACGCATGTGCTGGCGGAGGGCGCGCCGCCGGCGCCGGCGGAGATCTGGGTGAGTGTGCGGACGCCGGAGGGTGAGAAGCGGCGTTGCTGGCGCTGCGGGTTCGTGCGGCTGGCGTCGCCGCTCGCGGAGGAGCCGGTGCCGCTGGGTGTCGGCTGGCTGTTCCAGGACGTGACGGATGCCAAGCAGGGCGAGCAGGAGGGGTCGCTGCTGCGGTTCCGTACGAATCAGCTGCACCGGGCGGCGCGGGCGGCCGCGGAGTGCGAGGACCCGGGGGAGGCGGCCACCGTTCATCTGGACTTCGCGCTGGCCGGGTTCGCCGACCATGCGCTGATCGACCGGGTGGCGGGTGGTTCGGTGGCGGACGGGGCGGAGGCGGGTTCGGTGCGGCTGGTGCGGGTCGCGGCGACGCCCTCCGGGGCGCCGGGGCCGAGTCTGATCACGGGGCAGGCGGGGCTGCCCGTGCGGTATGCGGAGGGGCATCCGGCGTTGCAGTGTGTGGACCGGGCCGGGGCGGTGCGGGCGAGCGTGGGGTCGGTGCCGGCGGCGGAGGCGCGGGAGTGGGCGCTGGCTCGGCAGTGGCCGGCGGACGCGGTGCACGCGCTGTGTGCGGTGTTGCGGAGTCGGGGGCGGACGTTGGGTGTCGTGACGTTTCTGCGGGGGGCCGGGCGGAGTCAGTTCGAGCGTGGGGACGCGGTGTACGCGGAGGATGTGGCGGTGCGGATCGCGTCCGCGCTGGATCTGGCCGAGGTGATGGGGCGGGAAGCGGGGCGGGAGTAGGGGCCTTGCGGCTCAGCGCAGGTAGAAGATCCGGTCCCCGTACTTCTCCATCACCCGGCCGTTCCACTCGTGGCCCCCGTCCACGTTCCCGGACCGCAGCAGTGGTGGTTCGATGCCCCGGTCGGCCAGGTTGCCCGCCGCCGTGGCCATGACCGCCTGGAGGATCGCCGAGGTGACGACCGTCGAGGCGGGAGCGAAGGGCGCCGGGATGGTGTCGAGGGTGAGTTCCGCGTCGCCGACCGCGATCTTCGAGTCGAGGACGAGGTCGCAGTGGTCCTTGAGGTACGTGCCGGAGACGTGCCGTGACGTCGTCTCCGTGGCGTACGCCACGGATGTCACGCCGATCACCTTCACGCCCAGGGCGCGGGCCTTCATGGCCATCTCCACGGGCAGCGCGTTGCGTCCGGAGAGGGAGATGATCACGAGGGCGTCGCCGGCGCGGAGGGGCGAGGAGTCCAGGACGGCGCTCGCGAGACCGTCGACGCGCTCGAGGGCGGAGCCGAGCGTGGCCGGCATGACGTCGACGCCGACGACACCCGGGACGGCGAGGAGGTTCATCAGGGCGAGGCCGCCCGCGCGGTAGACGACGTCCTGCGCGGCGAGCGAGGAGTGCCCGGCTCCGAAGGCGAAGAGGCGGCCGCCGGAGGCGAGGGTGTCGGCGAGGAGGGTGCCGGCCGACTCGATGGCCTCGGCCTCCTCGTCCCGGACCCGTCGCAGCAGGCCGATCGCGGCGTCGAAGAACTGGCCGGACAGCTTGCCGTCGCTCATGCGGGGTCCCTTCGGAGCGTCTGCCAGGCGGCGCCTGTGTCGTGGATCACCGTGCGGTCTGGACCAGTGGGAGTCAATCGGGAGGCCGGGGGGATGTCAATCGGGACGTCGACACGGCCGTGAGAGTCTCGCCGTAACGTCTTGGTTGCCACGGCGCGGCACGGTTGTCAGTGGTATCCGGCAGAATTGATGCCAGGGCCAGCGCACGCGCCGCGAAGCTGTCGTGCTTCCGGCAGATCTCATCAAGGGGCACGTATGTCCGGACTGATCGACACCACGGAGATGTACCTCCGCACCATTCTGGAGCTGGAGGAGGAAGGTGTGGTCCCCATGCGCGCCCGGATCGCCGAGCGGCTCGACCAGAGCGGGCCGACCGTCAGCCAGACGGTGGCGCGGATGGAGCGTGACGGCCTGGTGTCCGTCGCCAGCGACCGCCACCTGGAGCTGACGGACGAGGGCCGTCGGCTGGCCACGCGCGTGATGCGCAAGCACCGGCTCGCGGAGTGCCTGCTCGTCGATGTGATCGGTCTGGAGTGGGAGCAGGTGCACGCGGAGGCGTGTCGCTGGGAGCACGTGATGAGCGAGGCCGTCGAGCGCCGCGTGCTGGAGCTGCTGCGCCACCCGACCGAGTCGCCGTACGGCAATCCGATCCCGGGCCTGGAGGAGCTGGGCGAGAAGGACGGCGCGGACCCGTTCCTGGACGAGGGCATGGTGTCGCTCGCCGATCTCGACCCGGGGCTGGAGGGCAAGACGGTCGTCGTGCGCCGGATCGGCGAGCCGATCCAGACGGACGCGCAGCTGATGTACACGCTGCGTCGCGCGGGCGTGCAGCCCGGTTCGGTGGTGAGCGTGACGGAGTCGGCGGGCGGGGTGCTGGTGGGCAGCGGCGGTGAGGCGGCCGAGCTGGAGGCGGACATCGCCTCGCACGTGTTCGTGGCCAAGCGCTGAGTGACGCCGAGGTCGTCAACTCCCGGGGTGTGTGGGGCAGTTGGAGCCCCTGTCGGTCTCGTCGAATCCAAGATTCACCGTGCCGAATCGCAGCGCCGGGGCGTTTCCCGTGCGACGCTGTCGCGTGAGGCATATGACCTGAGGGGCTCTGGGTCGGGACGCGGCAGCGATGCCGTCCGGCCGGGGAGGGGACGGGAAGATGTGCCGTGGACATGGAGAGGGCCCCGGCGCCTTGCGGCGCCGGGGCCTGTCCTCCCCTGTGCTGACCCGGAGCCCCGAGCTCTCAGGGTCATTCCCCTCGGACCGGCTTCCCCGACCGGTCCGCCCCCCGCTGAAGATCTCCCCTCGATGGCGGCGATCATTCCTTGAGTGCGGTCACTCGAACGAGGGGTGTTGCTCGCAGATACGTCATCTTCGAATACGTATTCGATACTCTGCGAGTGACGAGTCGCGGGTGACATCCGCTGGCACATACAGCGGGTTCGGAAGACACGGCAGGCACGACGCGGTTCACAGGACGTGATTCACAGGACCGGCCGAGCGGGGGCGAGCGGTCCGAGCGGAGCTAGGGGGGTGCCAGACCAATGGCGCGACGCATCGACGTGACCGGGGCGGGCGGCGTACGCCTCGCGGCCTGGGAGTTCGGCGACCCTCCCAAGACCGACCCGGCACCGGACCAGGGTCCCGCCGAAACCGAGCCGACGCCCGGCGTGCTCTTACTGCACGGCCTGATGGGCCGCGCCTCGCACTGGGCCTCCACCGCCCGCTGGCTCTCCGGACGGCACCGCGCCGTCGCACTCGATCAGCGCGGCCACGGCCAGAGCGAGAAGCCCCCACGGGCCGCCTACACCCGCGAGGCGTACGTCGAGGACGCCGAAGCCGTCCTCGAACAGCTCGGCCTCACCCCGGCCGTCCTCATCGGCCACGCCATGGGCGCCCTGACCGCCTGGCAGCTCGCCGCCAAGCGCCCCGACCTGGTCCGCGGCCTGATCATCTGCGACATGCGGGCCTCCGCGCTCGGCGCGGCCTCCCAACGCGAGTGGGAGGACTGGTTCAAGGCCTGGCCCGTCCCCTTCGCCACCCTCGCCGACGTCCGCAAGTGGTTCGGCGAGGACGACCCCTGGGTGGAACGCCCGAACGCGGCCCGCGGCGAGTTCTACGCCGAGGTCATGCACGAGTCCCCCGACGGCTGGCGCCCGGTCTTCGAGCCGGAGCAGATGCTGGAGTCCCGCGAGACCTGGGTGTACGACGCGCACTGGGAGGAGCTCACCCAGGTCCAGTGCCCCGCCCTGGTCGTCCGCGGCCTCGACGGCGAGCTGGGCCGCGCCGAGGCCCAGGAGATGGTCCGCGTACTGCCCCGCGGCCAGTACGCGGAGGTCGCCGACGCCGGCCACCTCGTGCACTACGACCAGCCGGAGGCCTGGCGGGGCGCGATCGAGCCCTTCCTCGACGGCCTCCTCACGGACCTCAAGGGCTGACGCTCCGCGCCTTGGATGCGGCGCGCGCCCTCACCCCTTGCTGACCGCCATCAGAATCTCCGGCAACCGCCGTGCCGTCCGCGGCGCCGCCATCCGCAGCCCCGCCACCGTGATCGCCGTCCCGTAGACCGCCCCCACCGGCAGCAGCAGCCAGCTCCACTCGTCGCCGCCCTCGCTCACGTTCAGCCAGATCGTCCCCGCGATGACGGGGGCGCACAGCAGGGAACCCGCGACCATCCCGCCGAGGATCGCCATGAAGGCGAGCCCGGACTGCCCGGGAGCGACGTTCTTGTAGCCCTCCTGCGGGATGGAGTACGGGAAGCGGGCGGACGTCCACGCGCCGGTCGCCAGCATCGCGCCGAGCAGCGCGAAGGACAGCCCGAGCACCTCGGGCAGCTTCGGCCAGTCGCCGAGCAGCGCCGTCGTCAGGACGGTCACGAGCGTGGCGTACGGCAGCGTGATCACCAGCAGTGCCAGCGCACGCGCCCGCAGCTCGACGTACGCGTCCCGGGTCGAGGAGATCGTCATCGCGACCATCCAGAACGCGGACGAGTCCTGCCCGAACTGGTTGTACATCTGCACGCCGAGCATCCCGGCGGCGAAGCAGGCGAAGTAGATCGAGCCGCTGCCCTGCAGGGCGTTGAACACCGGCACGATCAGACCGATCGCGAGGGACGTCACCCAGGCCGCCTTGGTCTTGGGGTCGCGCCACACATAGCGCAGGCTGCGCTCCATGACCGTGCCGGTACGGCCGCCGGGCAGCAGCCGGGACAGGCCCGTCGAGGTCCGCTCCCGGGCGGCCTTGGCGTCGATGGCCTGCAGGGTCGATCCGTCCGGCGCGGTCATCAGCCGGGTCAGATGCCGCGACCACACGGCCAGCAGCCCAGCCAACGCGAGGACGGACAGGGCGAGTTGGAGGACGGCGACGCCGTACGACCCCTCGCTCGCGGAATCCGCCGCCCCGATCGCCGACGCGGGCGGCACCCACTTCAGCACCTCGGCCGGTGCGTCGAGTTGGTCCAGCCCGCCCGAACTCAGCCGCTGCGCACCGAAGTTCACCACCTGTGCCCCGATCGCGACGACCAGTCCGCTCAGCACCGCCAGATCACGGCCCTTGCGGCTGGTCAGCAGCCGGATGTTGGCCGCGGCGACGGCCCGCGCGAGGGCCACGCAGACCAGCAGCGCGAGGACGCCACCGACGACGCCGACGACGTAGGCCACACCCCCGTGCGCGACGGAGATCACCGATCCGGCCAGCATGCACAGCGTGAACAGCGGCCCGATACCGACCAGCGAGGCCGCGAGCAGCGCCCGCACCAGCGGGCGGGGCCGCAGGGGCAGCATCACCAGGCGGGTGGGGTCGAGGGTCTCGTCGCCGCCGGGGAAGAACAGCGGCATCACCGCCCAGCCCACCGCCAGCACCGCCACCAGCGGCACGACCACGGACGCGGCGTGCTCGTGGCCGCGCAGCGCGATCAGCCCGATCAGCTGCAGGGCGGAGAAGAGCAGCACGGCGACGGCAGACCCGATGTAGGCGGCCCGTCGCCCGCTGGACTGCCGTAGGCCATTGCGCAACAGCGACAGCTTCAGCCGTACGACGACAGGGGTGATGGAGGCCGTCGTGGTGCTCATCGGGCCGCCCCGCCGCCCAGCCAGTCGAGGTGGGAGCCGGTGTCGCGGCCGTCCGCGCCGACGAGTTCGAGGAAGGCCCGCTGCAACGAGGGCGCCTCGCCGCGCACGTCCGCGAGCGGCCCGTGGGCGCGAATGCGGCCGGCGGCCATGACGGCCACCCAGTCGCACAGGGACTCGACGAGCTCCATCACATGGGAGGAGAAGACGACGGTGGCGCCGGACGCCGTGTACCGCTCGAGCACGCCGCGGATGATCTGCGCGGACACCGGGTCGACGCCCTCGAACGGCTCGTCCAGGAAGAGCACTTCGGGGTTGTGGAGGAGGGCGGTGGCGAGTCCGATCTTCTTGCGCATGCCGGTCGAGTAGTCGACGACAAGCTTGTGCTGGGCGCCGGACAGGTCGAGGACGTCCAGCAACTGCGTGGCCCGTTTGTCGACCTCGGCGCCGGGCAGTCCGCGCAACCGGCCCGAGTAGGCGAGGAGTTCGCGGCCGGACAGCCGCTCGAACAGCCTGAGCCCCTCCGGCAGCACCCCGATCCGCGCCTTCACCTCCACCGGATCCCGCCACACGTCGTGCCCGACGACCTCGACGCTCCCCTGATCGGGCCTGAGCAGCCCGGTCACCATCGACAGCGTGGTGGTCTTCCCGGCCCCGTTCGGCCCGACGAGCCCGATGAACTTCCCCGCGGGCAACTCCAGATCGACCCCGGCGACGGCGACCTGCTGCCCGAACCGCTTCCACAGCCCTCGCACACGTACGGCGGCTGCGCCCACCACTGCTCCCGACGTCATGGGTGAACCCTACGGTCCGGGAGCTTGCCTCGGGTTACCGATCCCGCCCGCACGCGTAGGCGAGCGGCGAGATCAACTCCTCCGCGTCCGGCAGCCACCGGTTCGCCGGCGTGGGACGGCAGGCCCACTGCACCGCCCCCGACGATCCGTACCGCGTGGGAGGCGCCGCGACGTACTCGCCCTCCCCGAGCGCGACCAGATCAAGAGACGACGGCGACCAGCCCAGCTTGCGCACCAGATCCGGCACCTTCACCGACGCACCCGGCAGCACGAAGAAGTGCATCCGGCGGTCCGGCGTCAGCGTCACCGGCCCCAGCGTCAACTCCATCCGCTCCATCCGCGCCAGTGCCAGGAACCCGGCCGTCTCCGCGACGGAAATCGCGTCGAACGTATGCCCGGTGGGCAGCAGGATCGACGCCGTCGGCTGCCTCTGCCACATCCGGCGCGCGACGGTCGCACTGCCTGTGGCCTGCGTCGCCCAGTCGCCGTGCGCCGGATGCGCGCCGGGTGCGGCGCACGCGGCATCGCCGCACGAGCAGCGCTGCACCCCGTCGACGGCTTCCAGCCAGGTGCCGGGGACGACGTCCCAGTGGCGCTCCTCGGCGTAGCGTACGGCTGCGTCCAGCAGCGATTCCCCGCGCTGCTTCGGAATCTGAGCGGCTTCGGTGCCCGCGATCGTCTCTTCCACGCTGAACACAACTCCCGTCCCCACCTCGGGTTACGGCCAGGCCCTGTCGCCGGACTGACTTCTGCCTCGCGGCGTCTGGCACGCACTCCCCCACTGCCTAAAGCGTGGGGGGACCCCAGCCGCGTTGCCGAAAGGCCCGAGTAGTTCCGCTACTAGGAACTTTCGGCGCCTTGCGATCGCACGCTCGAACCGAGCTCGCGCGGGGGCACCCCATCGCCGCCGCGAGGCCCGCCCTCCGGGCGGACGAAGCCAGTCCGGCGACAGGACCTGCGCGCGCGGGGGAGGAGCACTGATTCCCCATTTGGGGCGCATGGGTGCATGTGTGGGGGCGCGCAGGAGGAACCGCGACCTGAGCTGGGTAGCCAGGAGTGGGGACGGCATCAGCCTTTACCCCGGCAATCCTCGCAAGCCTCGCATTTTCGCTGTCTGGACGGGGCATTGATCTTCACGGCCGGATCCTTTCGCTCGGCAGGCGAGGGGCGGGGCCGTGGAAGACACATCAACTCGGTGCGTGGGCAGGCACCGCAGCCACAGGGGGTTATGCCATGGCCGCAAGGCCTCTCGTCGCGCGGCAGCCGAACGAACGGCTGCAGGCGCTCATCCAGGAAGCGGGCTGCTCGAACGCAGGGCTGGCCCGCCGGGTCAACATGTGCGGCGCCGAGCACGGTCTCGATCTGCGGTACGACAAGACGTCCGTGGCGCGCTGGTTGCGCGGACAACAGCCACGCGGACGTGCCCCGGCGATCATCGCCGAGGCGCTCGGCCGCAAACTCGGCCGTACGGTCACGATCGACGAGATCGGCATGGCCAACGGCAAGAACCTCGCCTCGGGCGTCGGCCTCCAGTTCTCGCCGACGGTCCTGGGCGCCATCGAGCAGGTGTGCGAGCTGTGGCGCAGTGACGTGGGCCGCCGGGACTTCCTGTCCGGCTCCTCCGTCGCCGCCTCGGCGCTCGTCGAGCCCAGCCGCGACTGGCTGATCTCCTCGCCCGACTCCCAGGTGGCCCGCTCGGCGGGACCACGCGTGGGCCAGTCCGACGTGGCGGCCGTACGCGCGATGACCCAGGCGCTGGTCGACCTGGACCACCAGTACGGCAGCGGGCACGTACGCCCCGTCGTCGTGCACTACCTCAACAGCGTCGTCTCCGGGCTGCTGGCGGGCTCCTACCGCGAGGCGGTCGGCCGCGATCTCTTCGCCGCGGTGGCCCGGCTGACCGAACTCGCGGGCTACATGGCCATCGACACCGGCCAGCCCGGCCTCGCCCAGCGCTACTACATCCAGGCGCTGCGGCTCGCCCAGGCGGCGGGCGACCGCGGCTACGGCGGGTACGTCCTCGCCGCCTCCATGAGCCACCTCGCCGCGCAGCTCGGAAACCCGCGTGAGATCGCGCAGTTGGCGAGGGCGGCGCAGGAAGGGGCGCGTGGGCGCGTGACACCGCGCGCGGAGTCCATGTTCCACGCGGCGGAGGCGCGCGGGCACGCGCTGATGGGCGACGCGCGGGCGGCCCAGGTGGCGTCCGGGCGGGCGGTGAACGCCCTGGAGCAGGCGGACCCGGACTCCGGGGACGACCCGGCGTGGATCGCGCACTTCGACGAGGCCTATCTGGCCGACGAGTTGGCGCACTGCCACCGGGACCTGGGACAGGCCGAGGCGGCGGCGCGGTGCGCGCGGGAGTCCCTGGCCGGGCACCCCGCGTCGCGGGCGCGCCGTAGGGCCATCGGCTATGTGCTGCTGGCCACCGCGCAGGTGCAGCAGCGGGAGGTGGAACAGGCCTGCAACACCGGTCTGAAGGCCGTGGAGTTGCTGGAGACCGTGCGGTCCAACCGGGGCGCCGAGTATCTGGAGGACTTCCAGCAGCGGCTGGATCCCTTCCGGGACGAGCCGGTGGTACGGGAGTTCGGCGCGCGGATGGAGCTGCAGGCGGCGGCGTGAACGCGGAAGGGACGGGGACGTGAACGGCCCGGAAACGAAGCTGGGGGTGAGGAAGGGGGCCATATACAGCGGATGGGGGCCCGGTTCTGTCACCGCTCTGTCACCGTGGTCGCGGTGATCTGTTACGGCGGTCACAGGGACGCAGGTCAGGTCCTTGGCTGCGTGGCACCGGGCTCTGGGGACCCGGTAGCGTGAGCCGACGATTCCGAAGGTCCCCCATTAGTAGGAGTCCCGGTGACGCAGAGTGGACAGGGCGAGGAGCCCTCAGCGCGCGAAGCGCGCGAAGGCATCGTGCTGCCCTCCGACGGCGGGGAACCCCTGCTGCCGGGTATGACGGGCGGATACGGCGGCCGACCGGCCGACGGTCACAACGTTCCGGCGCCCGGCGCCCCGTCCGGGCCCGCGTCCGGCCCGGCCTCGGCACCGCCCGGCGGCCAGTCCTGGGGCACCCCGTGGGGCCCCGACCAGCACCAGGCCCCGGCCCCACCCCCGGGCCAGGGCTGGTCGACGCAGCCCGCCCAGCCCTGGAACTCCGCCGAACCGACACCCCCTCCCGCCTGGGGCACCCCGGAAGCGCAGGGTGGCATACCCCAGCAGGGGCCACAGGGATCGACGTACGGCACCGAGGGGTACGGCTCCGCGGCGCAGGGCGGCGGGGCTTACGGCTCGGCCGGCGGGGACGGTTCTCTGCCGGGTGCCGGGCACGGCGGCTCGGGTGCCGGTGGCTATGGCTCGGCCGGCGGCGACGGCTCGCTGCCGGCTGCGGGACATGACGGCTCGGGCGGCGGGGGTTACGGCTCCATGCCGTCGGCGGGACACGGTGGCCAGGGTGACGGCGGTTACGGCTCCCTGCCGCCCGCAGGGCACGGTGGTGCCGGTGCGTACGGGGGCGCTTCCGACGGTGGGGCGCCTTTGCCCCCCGCAGCGCAGGACGGCGGGCCGTTGCCGTCCGCCGGGGGCTACGGCGCCCCCGCGGGACCCGGTGACTCGAGCGGCTTCCTCCCGGCGCCCAGACACAGCGCGCCCGGCTCCGCCCCGCTGCCGGCCGCCGACGAGGGCGCCACCCAGTACATACCGCCGGTCGCGGCCTCAAAGGACGGAGCCACCCAGTACCCGCGGACCGCCCCCTCGCCGGCCGACGAGGGAGCGACGCAGTACATACCGCCGGTGGGCCCCGGGGCGCTGCCGCCCGAGGTGAACGCCGAATCGCCCGCGGAATCGCCCTCCGAGTCGACTCAGATCCTCGGCCGTGTGCGCCGAGGCGGCCCCAGGCCCGGAGCGGCACCTCAGCCCTCCTCCGGCCCCGGCCCCATGCCGTCCCCCGGCCCACTGCCGCCCGCCGCCGGCCCCGACGCCGAGGCCACGCAGTACATACCGCCCGTGCCCGGGCAGCAGCCCGCCGGGGTGGCGTACGGCGGGGACCGGCAGACGCCCGCCGAGTTCGACAACCTCTTCCGCAGCGAGCCGGGCGGCCCGGCCGCCACCCAGCAGCTGCCGCTCCTCCAGCAGCCCGAGGCCATGCCCGGCGCCCAGGCGCCGTACACGCAGTCCCCCCAGCCGTCGTACGCCGGCCCGCCCTCCGCGTACGACGACGGCGGCGGTCGAGGCCGCCGAGCCGGATCGCGCGTGCCCCTCATCGCCGCCGTCGGCGTCGGCATCGCCGTCCTCGGTATCGGCGCGGGCGCGCTGCTCGCCGGCGGCGGCGACGACAAGGGCGACGACAAGAACCAGACCGTCTCCGCCACCGCCCCGGCGACCGACGGCTCGGCCTCGCCGTCCGCCGACCCGGCGAAGCAGCAGGCCGTCGCCCTGGACAGGCTGCTCGCGGACAGCGGCGACAGCCGCGCCTCGGTGATCAACGCGGTGGCCAACGTGAAGGCCTGCAAGAGCCTCGGCCAGGCGGCCAAGGACCTGCGCGAGGCGGCCGGGCAGCGCAACGGCCTGGTGACGCGCCTGTCCGCCCTCTCGGTCGACAAGCTGCCGAACCACGCCGCGCTGACCGACGCCCTCACCAAGGCGTGGAAGGCGTCCGCGTCGGCCGACAACCACTACGCGGCCTGGGCCGACCAGGCGGCCGGCAAGAAGGGCTGCAAGAAGGGTCAGGCCCGCGTCACCGGGCAGACCCAGGCGGGCAACCGGGCGAGCGGCACCGCCAGCACCGAGAAGGTCAAGGCGGCCCAGCTGTGGAACACGATCGCGAAGACGTACGGCCTGACCCAGCGCCAGCCGACCCAGCTCTGACCGGAGGGGGCCGGAGCCGCCCGGCCCCTCAGTTCAGCTCGGCGTTCCGCAGCGTGGCCGTCACGTCGGTGAAGCCCTTCTTGGCCGACACCAGCCGGCCCTGCCGTACCACCTGCAGGGTCACGTCGGTGTTGACCAGACGCGGGAAACCGACGGCGGCGAGCGGACCCTGGAACCGCCACTGGAGCGGCGGCGTCAGTCCGCCCGTGTCGACCTTGATTCCGTCGTCCAGGGTCTTGCGCACGGAGTTGGCGGACACCTCACCGTCGCCCAGCGATTCGACGACCTTCTGGAACACGCTGTACGCGATCCAGGTGGTCTGCACACCGGCGTCCGCCGCGTCGATGCGGTTGTCGCCGAAGGCCTCCCCGCTGATCACCTTCTTCATCGTGTCCCAGCGCGCGTCCGTCTCCACCGGGTACCAGCCGGTGATGTACGACCCCTCGTACGGACCGGACCGCCCGCCGGAGGCGTCGATCCCCGTCTGGTCGACGTCGCCGAGCACCATGCCGGTCCGCACGGCGGGGTAGTCCACGCGGGCGCGGCGGAAGGAGTCCATGAAGGTGCCGGTGCGGTCGCCGAGCGCGGGCACCACGCACCCCTGCTTCTCCAGGCTGGTGGTGGTCTCCTCGAGCGCCTGTTCCGACTGCTCGGAGTACTCGGTGGCGTCGTCCGCCGCCCGCAGGTCCTCCGCGACCTCGTGCCCGCCCGCCGTCAGACCGGAGTCGAGCAGGTTCGGCAGCTCGTCGCCCGCGATGGTGTCGGGCCGTATCAGCGCCACGGGTCCGCAGCCGGCCAGCGACTTGCCGAGACCGGCCAGGAGCGCGGGCTGGCCGCCGTTGACGGGGTAGGAGAGCGGGCTGGTGAACTCGGCGGTGGTGAGGCCGTAGCCGCCTATGTACGGGATGCCGGCGCCCTCCAGGGGCGGGAAGAAGGAGTCGGCGTGCTGGCTGTAGGAGCCGACGACCGCGACGACGTTCTCCTTGACCGCGCGCCGGGCGCACCTGGCGGCGGCCACGCTGTCGTTGCGGTCGTTGCAGGTCAGTACGGTGAGTTCGCGGCCGTTGATGCCGCCCCGCGAGTTGACCCAGCGGGCGTAGGCCTGGGCGAAGGCGGGCATGCCGGGCTTGTTGGTCGCGTTGGTGGCCTCCGGTGCCCAGGTCATGACCTTGATCGGACCGTCCCCGGAACCCCCCGTGGTACCGGGGACGACCCCGCATCCGGCGGCGAGCGACGCACACGCCACCAGCGCCCCCGTGGCGAGGGCGGTGGCCCGGACGGGTCGGGTGAACGCGGGGTGGATGATGCGTCGATTGCGTCGCCTGCTGGCCATGGACAGACACGCTTCCGCCACATCGCTAACCCGAGTGTGCCCTTTGGTTATCTGTTGGTGGCGTGAAGGTGAACAGAGGGGGGCCGGTGAGGCTCCTGGGGAGGAGAACGTACGATCGATGACCGTGCAGGATTCGGAGAACTCTTCCCGTCGCGGCCGTCGCTCCTCCACCATGGGCGGCATGCCACAGAACGATATGCCGTGGTGGCGCTGGCGCAGCAATGTGCGCTCCGCGCTGCACATGCTCTCCGATCCGGTGTTCCAGCGGGACGTCTGGCTGGCCGGCGTCGAGGGATACGGGGACGTCACCGACGCCGTGTACCGCCTGGTCGAGGACACCTGGCTGGACAACTGGTCCGCCGAGAAGTACGTCGGCACGATCTTCCGGGACTCCCAGGAGGCCGCGCTGGTCGACACCGCCGTACTCCGGGTGCTGCGGATCATGCACCAGGTCGGCCCGGACGCGCCCGTCTCCGCCTACGTCGACCACCAGGCGTGGCCCGAAGCGGTCAGGGCGGCGCGGGACGCGCACGTCCGGATGGCGATGGCCGACGGCGAGGACCCGGACGCGCCACCGCGCACGCTGGAGGTACTGCGGATACTCACGCGGTCGGCCTGAGGCGGCCGGCCCCGATGCGGTCTGCCTGACGAGACGGCGATCGGGCCCGGGCGCCGGATATGGGACCCTGTCCTGCATGAACGAGCAGTCCACCCGAGCCGCCGCTCCCGCCGACCAGTACGTCCTGATCCTGTCCTGCCCCGACAAGCAGGGCATCGTGCACGCCGTGTCGAGCTACCTCTTCATGACCGGCTGCAACATCGAGGACAGCCAGCAGTTCGGCGACCACGACACGGGACTGTTCTTCATGCGCGTCCACTTCTCGGCGGAGGCGCCGGTGACCGTGGACAAGCTGCGGGCCAGCTTCGCGGCGATCGGTGACTCCTTCCAGATGGACTGGCAGATCCACCGGGCCGAGGAGAAGATGCGGATCGTCCTGATGGTCAGCAAGTTCGGCCACTGCCTGAACGACCTGCTGTTCCGCGCCCGCATCGGCGCGCTGCCGGTGGAGATCGCCGCCGTGGTGTCCAACCACACCGACTTCGCCGAGCTCGTGGGGTCGTACAACATCCCCTTCCACCACATTCCGGTGACGAAGGACACCAAGCCGGAAGCCGAGGCGCGGCTGCTGGAGATCGTGCGCGACGAGAACGTCGAGCTGGTCGTGCTCGCCCGCTACATGCAGGTGCTCTCCGACGACCTGTGCAAGCAGCTCAGCGGCCGGATCATCAACATCCACCACTCCTTCCTGCCGAGCTTCAAGGGCGCGAAGCCGTACCACCAGGCACATGCGCGCGGAGTGAAGCTGATCGGCGCCACCGCCCACTACGTGACCGCCGACCTCGACGAGGGGCCGATCATCGAGCAGGAGGTCGAGCGGGTCGGCCACGACGTGACCCCGGACCAGCTGGTCGCGATCGGGCGCGATGTGGAGTGCCAGGCGCTGGCGCGGGCGGTGAAGTGGCATGCGGAGCGCCGGATTCTGCTGAACGGGCGACGGACGGTGGTGTTCGCGTAGGTCAACTGCGGAGCGGGCCTGCCCCCTGGATCACCGCTCTTCGCTCTTGACCTTCGTCAGGAACGACGCCCAGGAGGCCGCCCCGAACACGAGCACCCCGCCGTCCGGGACCTTGCTGTCGCGTACGGGGACGAGGTCGTGGGTGTGCTTCATGATCTGAGCTCCTCCAGTACGCCCCTGATGAGGGACGACGGAACGCGAGTTCGTCGATGACGAAGCGGACGCTGGGGGCCGGGTTCCTGCGCAGCAGGAGCTGGCGCCCCAAGCGGGCGGCAACCTGCTCTTCAACCGCCTCGGGGTCCTGGTCCGTTGTCTGGGGTTCGGACAACACGACCCCAACCCTTCGCATCGCGCTCAGCCGCGGCGAGCGCATCCCCCGGAGCCGACCGTGAACATCACCCGGCCCCGAAGCGACCGCCGGCAACCTACATCCGGCTCAACGACGCCGCAGCGAACAGCACATCCCTGATCGCCTCCCGGTCACCGAGTTGCCCAGCCGCCGCCTCCGTCGGAGACACATGTCCCGCTGCCAGCCGGCAGAACTCCACGCCGTCCAGCGCCACATGCGCCACCTCGTGCTCGGCGGAGCCCACCGCGCCGGGCGAGTCCAGCGGGATCAGCCACTCGCCGCCCCCATGCCCCTCGATCTCCAGCCGCAGGCTGCGGCCGGGCGCGCCCGCCGGGACGAGGTGTCGTCCGAGTGCCGGTGAGGCCAGCCCGTTCTGCCGCCGTACGGCCAGCGCGCCGGGCAGCATCCGGGCCGCGAGGTCGATCATGCTGTTGACATGGCGCGGGGAGGGCGGCTTGTACGGATAGTCGACCGCCTCGGCGATGTCCTCCGCGTGCACCCAGCACTCGAAGGCGCGGTCCAGCATGGCGTCGTGCAACGGCAGTTCGCAGCCGCCGTACGGCACCGCCAGCTTCCCGGCGCCGCCGCCGGTGAACGACACCGTGCGCACCAGGTCGTGGCTCTGCTCCCGCCAGGGCGCCCGCACGGAGCGGGTGGGCGGGAAGTGCGAGGCCCGCCAGTACGCCTCGGTGCGGGCGGACGGCGTGGGGGCCCGCGCGACGACGTCGCCCAGCGGGTCGTCGAGTCCGAGGGCGACCGCGACCAGGCCGTCCACGGTCAGCAGATGCGCGATGACCCCGGCGACCGTCGTACGACGGTTCGTCTCCTCCTCGCCCTCGAACCAGCGCAGCCGCACGGGCGCGTGCCACTCGGCGTCGCCGAAGTCCTGCAACAGGGCATCAAGGCGGGCGGTCTCGGCGTCGTACGGAGCCGCCCACTGGGGCACCGGGATGCGCGGCGGGCGCCGGTCCAGGCAGCCCTCCAGAACGCGGGTGCGCAGGCCGGGGTCCAGGTCGAGGCTCTCCGGGCGCTGCAACAGGCCGACCGCCTCGCGCAGCCGCAGCGCCTCGTCCGCGCAGGAGCCGCAGTCGCCGAGGTGTTCCTCCACGGCCAGCGTCTCCTCCACCGAGCAGGCGGCCAGCGCCCACGCCCCGAGGAGCGACTTCAGGACGTGATGCTCCAGGGCGAGCGGGGCGGGGGTGGGCCGGGGTGCCAGGTCTCCCAGCTCCTCCAGCGTGGGCAGCGGCCGGTCGCCGTCCTCGACGGGGGCGCGGGGCATGGGTATACGGGGGTGCCGGTCGGGGTCGGGGCTGTTGCCGCCTCCCGGGCCGTCAGGGTCGTCGGGGTCGCTCGGGCCTTCTGGGCGGCCTGGGCGGCCGTAACGGACCTGCTGCTCGTCCGCGCCGCCCTTGCCGTCCTCGCCGCCCTCGATGGCGGCGCTGTACTCTCCCTCGTCCCCGTCGTGCTCGTCGCCGTGCTCGTCGTATGCCTCGAAGTGCCCCGCTCCGCTCACACCGCACCCCCGTATCCGGGCGGAGCCCCCGGCGCCGCGGCGTTGTGGGCGGTGGACAGCAGTTGCAGGCCCAGGCGGAGGCGGCGCCGGGCCTCGTCCTCGGTGAGGTCCAGGTCGGCGGCGGTCTGGCGGTAGTCGCGGCGGTGGAAGTAGGCCATCTCCAGGGCGGTGCGCAGCGGGACGGGCATGGACTGGACGATGTAGTCGGCGCGGGCGGCGACCGAGGCGTGGCGGACCTTGCGCTCCAGTTCCTCGGTGGAGCCGTGGCCGTCCTGGGCGAGGGCGGCCGTCTCGGTGGCGCGCAGCCGCTGAACGGCGAGGCGGTGGGTCAGCGTGGCCACCCAGGAGCGCAGGGGGCCCTGTTTGGGGTCGTAGGCGTCGGGGTGCTCCCAGACGTGGGCGAAGACGTCACGGGTGATGCCGTCGGCGGCGCGTTCGTCTCCGAGTACGCGGTGGGCGAGGCTGTACACGAGGGAAGCGAAGCGGTCGTAGAGCTCGCCGAGGGCGGCCGCCTCACCGCGTGCGAGCCGCTGCTGCATCTTGCGGTCCCAGCGGGGCGGTGCGTCCTTCTTCGCCATGCGGCCCCCTCACCTTGCCCGTCCCCGGTTGCCCGTCCCCGGTCAAGCCTGTGCCCACCGTCTCCTCGAATGTAGTCGGCACCTCCGACAACGCACGCTCCTTTGTGCCAATGCGCGCCCCCTGACGGTCCGCAGGTGGTAGTGGACCTTGACGCACGGCCCCTCGCACGCGGCGTCTACCCACGCAGCGTGCGATCAGACCTGATCGAACAGGATCGATTGCGTCGGAAACAAGCCTCTTTCGATTTGCTTCCGTTTCTCGGGCCGTGTTTCAGGGAACGGCCGCTGGGCAGCCGCGCTGCAAGGAAGCGTAAGGATGGCTTCCGTTTGCGTTCCGGCGGATGAAGGGCATGGTGGTGGCGTTCAATGTGACCGACAGTGGGCAGGGCGAGTGGGCCGTGCTCAGGGTGTCGGGCGAGCTGGACCTGGTGACGTCGCCGGCGCTGCGTCAGCGGGTGCACGACGCGGTGGCCGAGGGCCGTCACAGCCTCGTCCTCGACCTCTCCGAGGTCTTCTTCTGCGACTCCAGCGGCGTCGGCGTCCTCATCGCCTCCCGCCGCCTCATCCGCTCCTGCCAGGGCCGCCTGCGCCTGATACTGCCGGCCAACGGAGCGGTGGACGGCTCCCACGTCAACCGGGTCCTGGCCGCGCTGGGCGTCCGCCGCCTGTTCGACGTCCACCCGGACCTGGCGTCGGCGGTCGAGGAGGACGAGGAGGACGTCGACCCGCTGTCGGCGTGACCGAAGCCGGCGCACCGACCGACCGACGGAACCGACCGACCAGGGTCACGGCTCTGCCACGCCGTTGTCCCGAAATTCCTCCGGTCTTGGCGCAACCGTCGTTTTCGCGCGCCCGGAGGCCCCTCGGCGTCGTACGCTCCGTGCCAGCATGCACCCGACGTGACGTAAAGGCGGCCCGAAGAGACATGGTCAGCAGCGAGTACGAGCGCAGGATCGCCGCCCGGTTCGCCACCTTCGACCAGGACGGCAACGGTTACATCGACCGGGAGGACTTCAGCGGGGCGGCCAAGGCGCTGCTCGCGGAGTTCGGTACGGCGGCCCGGTCCGACAAGGGACAGGCCCTCTACCTCGGCGCCGAGGCGTTCTGGCAGGGCATGGCCGGCATCGCGGACCGGGACGGCGACCAGCGCATCACCCGGGACGAGTTCGTCGGCGGCGCGGTCAAGCGCCTGCGCGACAACCCGGAGCGGTTCGCCGAGATCGCCCGCCCCTTCCTGCACGCGGCCCTCGACCTGGCCGACCCGGACGGCGACGGAAAGGCCACCGTCGAGGACACCGTACGGGCGCTGAAGTCCCTCGGCGCGGCCGAGGACGTCGCCCGCACGGCGGCCGCCACGCTCGACCAGGACGGCGACGGCAGGGTGGCGGAGACCGAGATCGTGTCCGCCTTCGCCCGCTACTTCACCGTCCCCGAGTGACGCGTCCGTCCCCCGTTGCCGAGTGACGCGTCCGTTCGCTGTCCAGGAGTGACGCTCCCGTCCACGCGTCCCCGGACGACCGTTACGTCACCATCCCCGCAGTCCCGGAAAACCGCTCCCGCAGCTTGTACTTGAGCACCTTCCGCAGCGTCTCGCCCCGCGGAAGGGCGTCGACCACCTCCAGCCGCTCCGGCAGCTTGTGCACCGACAGCCCTTCCGCGCGCAGATACGACGTCACCGCCTCCAGGGTCAGCGCCTCGGCTCCCGGCGGCTGTTCGACGACCGCGCAGACCAGCTCCCCGCGTGCCGCGTCCGGCAACCCGATGACGGCCACGTCCCCGACGGCCGGATGCCGGTGCAGCAGGTCCTCGATCTCCTGGGCCGAGATGTTCTCGCCCTTGCGGATGATGACGTCCTTGAGCCGCCCGGTGAGCACCAGATGCCCGCTGTCCGTCAGCCGCCCGAGGTCACCGGTGCGCAGAAACCCCTCCTCGTCGAAGGCCTCCGTCGTCTGGGCCGGATCCAGATACCCCTGGCACACGGCCTCCCCGCGCAGCCGTACCTCCCCGTCCACGATCCGGATCTCCATCCCCTCCGGCGGCCGCCCCTCAGTCGTGGCCAGGTTCTCCGCCGTGTCGTCCGCCGCCCCCATCGTGATCATCGGCACCTCGGTCATGCCGTAGCCGTGGGTGAGCCGCACGCCCATCTCCCGTACGACGGCGTGGTACAGCTCCGGCGGTTTGGGCGCCCCGCCGCCCGCGAGCAACCGCAGGGTCGGGACGACCGGGACCCCCGGCTGCTTGCGCTGCTCGGTAAGGAACATCGAGTAGAACGCCGTCGACCCGCCCGCCATCGTCACCCCGTGCGCGCGGTACCCCTCCAGCGCGTCCGGCAGCGCGAACTGCTCGAACATCACCGCCGGGAAGCCGTACAGCAGCAGCATCACCATGTAGTCCGGGCCGCCTATGTGGGCGTACGGAAAGGCGATCGAGCCTACGTCGGACGCGGAGGGCCGTAGCGCGTGGGCGAGGCAGGAGCCGCCGGCGATCAGCGAACGGTCCGTGTGCAGCACGCCCTTGGGGTCGGAGGTCGTCCCCGAGGTCCAGTAGATCCAGCGGACCGAGGTGCCCTCGGCGGGCGGCGGGGGCAGCACGGAGGGATCGCCGTCCGGCAGGCGGTCGTACGCCTCGAAGACGCCCTTCGCGCCCAGCCGCCGCGCCATCTCCGCGTGGTCGAAGCCGCGCCACTCGCCCGGCACGGCGAAGTACTCCGCCTTGGACTCCCGCAGCGCGAACCCCACCTCGCGGTCCCGGTAGAAGGGGATGACCGGCGTCTGTACGGCGCCCAGGCGGGCCAGCGCGAAGGACAGCACCGCCGTCTCGATGCGGGTGGGCAGCTGCCAGGCGACGACCGTGCCGGGGCGCACGCCCATGCCGTACAGCCCGGCCGCCACCCGCTCGGCCCGGTCGCGCAGTTCCCCGAAGGTCAGCCTGCGGTCGTCCTGGAGGAGGACCGGTCGGTCGGGGGTGAGGTCGGCGCGGCGGGCGGCCAGGTCCCAGAGGGTGCGGGATGTGCTGAGCTCGTGGGCGGTGTCGTTCACAGCGGCCCCCTGTGTTAGCTGACGGTTAGTCAGATCGGCGTGGGCAGAGCGTAAGACTCGACGCCTTGTCGGTCCAGGGGTGCGGGGTTAGCCTTCCCGGAGAATCGAAGATCTGACGAACCATCAGATCAGGAGCGCGCATGGACCTCGCGGACACGCCGGAAGAGCGGGAGTTCCGGGCACGGTTGAGGGAGTGGCTGGCGAAGGTGCTGCCCACGCTGCCCCGGAAGCCGTCCCCCGACGACTGGCCGGGCCGTCGCGCCTACGACCTCGGCTGGCAGCGGATGCTCTACGACGCCGGATACGCGGGCCTGCACTGGCCCGTCGACGCCGGCGGCCAGGGCGCGACCCCCACCCAGCACCTGATCTTCCTGGAGGAGGCGGAGAAGGCGGGCGCCCCCTATGTGGGGGCCAATTTCGTCGGACTGCTGCACGCCGGGCCGACCATCGCCGCCGAGGGGACGGCCGAGCAGCGGGCGCGCTGGCTGCCGCCGATCCTGCGGGGCGAGGAGGTGTGGTGCCAGGGATTCAGCGAACCGGACGCCGGGAGCGACCTCGCGGCGCTGCGCACGCGCGCGCGCAGGGACGGCGACGACTATGTGGTGAGCGGGTCCAAGATCTGGACCTCACATGCCGAAGTCGCCGACTGGTGCGAGCTGTTGGTGCGGACCGACCCCGAGGCGCCGAAGCACCGGGGCATCACCTGGCTCGCCCTGTCCATGGATACGCCGGGCATCACCGTGCGGCCTTTGAAGACCCTTGCCGGCTCGGCCGAGTTCGCCGAGGTGTTCCTCGACGAGGTGCGGGTGCCGGTCTCGGGCCGGGTCGGGGACGAGAACGACGGCTGGCGCGTGACCATGGTGACGCTGTCCTTCGAACGCGGCACGGCGTTCGTCGGCGAGGTCGTGGCGTGCAGGCGCGTGCTGGGCGAACTCGCCCGTACGGCACGGGAGAACGGTCGTTGGGACGATCCGGTGCTGCGGCGGCGGCTGGGCCGGCTGAACGCCGAGCTCCGCGCCCTGTGGCGGCTGACGCAGTGGAACGTCAGCGAGGCGGAACGCACCGGTGGCGTACCGGGCGTAGGCGGTTCGGTTTTCAAACTGAGGTACTCGCACGCACGGCAGGAGCTGTACGACACCGCGGCCGACGTCCTCGGCCCCCAGGCCCTCGATCTCGACCGGCCGTGGGTGCTCGACCGGCTGTCCTCGCTGTCGTACACCATCGCCGCCGGCACCTCACAGATCCAGCGCGACATCGTGGCCGAGCGGATCCTCGGACTGCCGAAGGGGCGGTGAGAGCGCGCATGAGATTCCAACTCACCGAGGATCAGCGAGCGTTGCGGGACGGCGTACGGCAGCTGCTGGCGCGGCGGTTCGACAGCGAGGCGCTGTGGGCGGCCGTTCGGGCGCCGGGGCTGGATCGCGCGCTGTGGCGGGAGCTGGGCGAGGCCGGGTTCTTCGCGCTACGGCTGCCGGAGGCGGACGGCGGGGTCGGACTCGGTCTGCCCGAGGCGGTGTTGGCCTTCGAGGAGGCCGGGCGGGCCCTGCTGCCGGGGCCGCTGGTGGCGACCCACCTCGCCGCCGGGACCGTGCCGGGCGCGGCCACCGGGGAGGCGGTCGTGACCGCCGTGGACGGCGGGCTGGTGGAGTGGCTGGCGGAGGCGGACGTCGTACGCGGGGATGCGGCGGGGGCCGTACCACTGCGGTCGGTGGACCCGCTGACGCCGCTGCACCGGGTGGCCGCCGAGAGCCCGCCGGATCCGGTCGCCGTGCTCCTCACCGCCGCCGAGCAGCTGGGCACCGCCACGCGCGCGTGCGAGCTGGCGGTGCAACACGCCCGGACGCGTGAGCAGTTCGGGCAGCCGATCGGGGCCTTCCAGGCGGTGAAACACCTGTGCGCCGAGATGCTGGTGCGGGCGGAGGTGGCCCGCGCGGCGGTGTACGCGGCTGCCGTCACCGCCGACCCGGCCGACATCGCGGCGGCCCGGCTGCTCGCCGAGGAGGCCGCCGTGCGCGGCGCGCGGGACTGCCTCCAGGTGCACGGCGGCATGGGCTTCACCTGGGAGAGCGAGGTGCACCTGCATCTGAAACGGACATGGGTGCGAACACGTCGTGGCGGCGGAGTCACGGAGAGTGAGGAACTGCTCGCGGTCGACCTGTCGGCCTGAGGTGTCGTCGAGGGCGCTGGGCTGCGAAATCGCGCGACCTCCCGGGGTGAGTGTCGCGGATCGTGGCATACCGGAATTACGGAGCGTTGATATCGGCTTGTGTCCTATGTGTGACTCGTCACGTCCCGGAGTCGGCCGCCCGCTCCGGTACCTTGTGTGGGATGCGAGTGGTTCCGAGCGTGAGCCAGGCCGGTGTTGCCCGTGGGGCGGCTCCGGATCCGGCGGTGCGCGCCGCTGTTCGCAGGGCGGGAAGGCCTGTTGACCCCGCCTGTTCGACTCCTTGCGACGAGCGTCGCACAGTATGCCGCACGGGTACTCCTTCGCGCTGGAATATGCCCGAAGCGCTTGTTGGCGTGACTGTACGTCAACCATGCTGTCCCACAAGGGATTCACGTTCCGTGACCCCGACTTTGGCCATTGTTCTGGCCATGCAAAAAATGGCTACGATCGTGGCCCTCGTGGCCCCCGTGAGGCGCGAGGCTATGTGTCCGCCGGTTCGGATGGTGTGAGCGGTGCAGGTGCTTCAAGTGCAGCTGGAGATCCGGCCCGACCCCGCGGAGGTGGGGCGAGCCCGGAAGTGGGCCCGCTCGCGCCTCGCCGGGTCCGGCATAGAGGACGACGAGTCACTCGCCGAGACGCTGATCCTGCTCGTCTCCGAACTCGTCACCAACGCCGTGGTGCACACCGGCTGTCCGGCCGTACTGCGGCTGTCCCTGCCGTCCGGAGCGGCGGAGTCGGCCACCGTCCGCCTCGAGGTGGCCGACCGCAGCGACCGTGCCCCGGTGCCCCGGTGCGTGGACGGCGAGCAGACCGGCGGCCGGGGCCTCGCCCTCGTCGACGGCCTCGCCGACCGGTGGGGGTGGAGCCCCGAGGGCGCGGGCAAGCGCATCTGGTGCGAACTGGACCGGTGCGCCCAGTCCCGGGAGGCCGCTGAGGCCTGCGGGGGCGGCGTTTCGGCGTACGAGGGGCTGGCCTTCGAGGCGGTGTGACCGGCGCACGGGTGCGGCGGTCTCGTGGCGTCCCGGTAAGTCCCGGCGGTTCGGCGCAGGGTCGCAGAAGGCGCTGTCCCCCGTGATCATCGGTAAATCCGTGCGCCGGGACGTGCTTCCGTGCGCGCCCACGACATAGAGGGCGTAAGTAATAAATCCCCGTACGGGTGTTGACGCCGCGTGTCCGTTTGATCACGCTTATGGTCAGCGATTCGCCGCGAGGGGACGACGAGGGTTTCGGTGACGGAAGCCCTCGACGAGTGCGGGTCGCGATTCGGCGTCGGCTCCCTTTCAGGGCCAAGGGGAGCCGGGGCGGGTACGCCGGAGTCGGATGGCGGCGCGCGATGCCGTGCTCGGGGCGGGCAGGGGCGCGCCGCCAGTCGACCTTCCTCACAGCAGCGCGACCGGCGCCACCGGGGTCCCCGTCGCGCCGACGAACGGCTCGGGCATCGCCGACAGCAGGAACGTGTAGCGGCCCTCTTGTCCACAGGCTGTGGACAACTCTTCGAGATTCCAGTTCTGGCCCTGCAGCATCCCCATCTCCACGAGATCGAGCGCGTGCACAGGCAGCCACAGATCCTCTATTTCGGGCGGAAATATCTCAAAAGTGAGCGTGTCGTTCGCGACCGCGGCGACATCGCGCGCGTGGAACCACTCCGGGGTACGGATCGACAGCCCCGGCGACGGATAGCCGTACGCGTGCTTGTCGCCGGCGAGGTACACCTGGATCTGCCCGGTCCGTACGAGCACGATGTCACCGGCGCGCACGCGCGTGCCGGCGAGTTCCTCGGCGGCCTCCAGGTCCTCCGGGGTGACGGCGTGCGAGCCGTCGAGCCGGTCCTTGCCGTGCGCCCGGGCCACGTCGAGCAGCACCCCGCGTGAGACGACGTGCCGCGCCTTGTCGATGCCGCTGAACTCGGCGCCGCCGTGCGGGGTGATGGAGTCGGCCGGGCGGCCGTTGTAGAGCCTGCCCGAGTGGGAGACGTGGGTCAGCGCGTCCCAGTGCGTGGCCGCCTGAAGGCCCATGGTCACGGCGTCGTCGCTGCACGCCACCGTCCCCGGCCCGAAGATCTCCTGGTTGATCTGCACCATGGCGTGCAGGGGGTTCACCCGCCCCGGCATCATCCCGGTCTGCACGCCGTCCTGCCGGAGCGGAAGCGCGAGGGGGACGCGCCGCCCGCTCCGCACGCACGCGGCGGCCTCGCGCACCACCTCGTCGGTGATCAGGTTCAGCGTGCCGATCTCGTCGTCGGCGCCCCAACGGCCCCAGTTGTTCACGCGCTTGGCGATGTCGTGGAACTCGGGATGGAGCGCGGGTGCTGACATCTGTCCTCCCCGGGGCTTGTGTCCGTCCGTCTGACCGGTCATAAAATCTAACGGTCCGTCAGAAACCGCGGGAAGGGGCCGGGCGTGGGGAACTTCTTGGCAGGCAAGGTCGTCGCCGTGACGGGCGCCGGGCGGGGGGTCGGGCGGGCGGTGGCGCTGGCCGCGGCGGCCGACGGGGCGCGGGTCGTCGTCAACGACTACGGCGTGGCGGTGGACGGCGCCTCGCCGACGAGCGAGGTCGCCGAGTCCGTGGTCAAGGAGATCGAGGCGGCGGGGGGCGAGGCGGTCGCCGTGGCCGACGACATCTCGACCATGGCGGGCGGACAGCGGGTCGTGGACGCGGCGGTGACGTCGTACGGCCGTATTGACGGGGTCGTGTGCGTCGCCGGGATCCTGCGGGAGCGGATGCTGTTCAACATGGCCGAGGAGGAGTGGGACCCCGTCGTCGCCACTCACCTCAAGGGGACGTTCACGGTGTTCCGGGCCGCGTCGGCGGTGATGCGGAAGCAGCGGGCGGGGACCTTGATCGGGTTCACCAGCGGCAACCATCAGGGGTCTGTGTCGCAGGCCAACTACAGCGCGGCGAAGGGCGGGATCATCTCGCTGGTGCGGAGCGCTGCGCTGGGCCTGCACAAGTATGGGGTGACCGCGAATGCCGTCGCGCCGGTCGCCCGTACGCGTATGTCGGCGAACGTGCCGATGGAGCTGGCGGAGATCGGCGAGCCGGAGGATGTGGCGGCGCTGGTGGTGTACCTGCTGTCGGACGGGGCGAAAGAGCAGGGGATCACGGGGCAGGTGTACACGATCGCCGGTCCGAAGATCGCGGTGTGGGCCCAGCCGAGAGAACTGCGTGCCGCGTACACCGAGGGCTCTTGGACGCCGGAACGCATCGCGGATTTTCTGCCGGGGACGGTGGGGGTGGATCCGATGCCGATGCTGTCGCGGTTGGCGGGGATGGAGAGGGCTGCGGCGCGGGGGGATCGGCCGAACGCCCAATAGCTCGGGGGACGCGCTGTAGGGCGGCTGCGGGTTCGTTGTGGTTGCTCGCGCAGTTCCCCGCGCCCCTGAGGTCTCTGAACGCGACCGGTGCTGAGAGGAGAACCCGTGGACTTCGGATTCACGGCCGAGGACGAGGCGTTCCGCGTCGAGGCACGGGAATGGCTCGCCGTCCATGCCGACGGCGCCCCGGACCGCCGTACCTGGGAACGCACCCTCGGCAAAGCCGGCTGGATAGGCCTCGGCTGGCCCGAGTCCGGCTACGGCAACCGCACCGCCACCCTCACCCAACAGGTCGCCTGGGCCGAGGAGTACGCCCGCTCGCCCGCACCTCCTCGCTCCGGCCACATCGGCGAGAACCTCCTCGCCCCCACCCTCCTCGCCCACGGCACCGACGACCAGAAGTCCCGCTTCCTCCCCCCGATCGCCGCCGGCGAGGAACTCTGGTGCCAGGGCTACAGCGAACCGGGCGCCGGCTCGGACCTGGCCGGCGTGCGCACCACGGCGGTGCGCGAGCCGCAGGGGGCGTACTACCGCGTCACGGGCCAGAAGATCTGGACCTCGCTCGCCCACGAGGCCGACTGGTGCTTCGTCCTCGCCCGTACGGAACCCGGCTCACGGCGTCATCACGGTCTGAGCTTCCTCCTCGTCCCCATGGACCAGCCGGGGCGTATCGAGGTCCGCCCCATCCGCCAGATGACCGGCACGAGCGACTTCAACGAGGTCTTCTTCGACGGGGCACGCGCGCGCGTGGAAGACGTCGTCGGAGGCGAGGGAAACGGCTGGCGCGTCGCGATGAGCCTCCTCGGCTTCGAACGCGGGGTCTCGACGCTCGCCCAGCAGGTCGGGTTCGCACAGGAATTGGGGCGGGTCGTGCGGACGGCCGTCGAGACGGGTGCGGTGCGCGATCCCGTCGTACGGGACCGGCTCGTCCGTCAGTGGGCCGAGCTGCGGACGATGCGCTGGAACGCCCTGCGCACGCTGGGGAGTTCGGGTGAGCCGGGCGCGCCGAGCGTGGCCAAGCTGCTGTGGAGCGGCTGGCATCAGCGGCTCGGGGAGCTGGCGATGCAGGTGCGGGGCGCCCAGGCGGCCGTAGGGCCGTCGGACTGGTCGCCTTCGACGCCGTACGAACTCGACGCGCTCCAGCACCTGTTTCTCTTCTCCCGGGCCGACACGATCTACGGCGGCTCCGACCAGATCCAGCGCACGATCATCGCCGAGCGCGTGCTCGGCCTGCCGAGAGAGCCGAAGGCCGACAAGGCCGACAAGGCCGACAAGGGCTGACAGGGAGCTGCGTGATGCGAGGCGTCGTGTTCGACGGGAAGCGGATCGAGGTCGTGGACGATCTGGCCGTACGGGATCCGGGGCCGGGTGAGGTGCAAGTGGCCGTCTCGGCGGCGGGGCTGTGTCACAGCGACCTGTCCGTGGTGGACGGGACCATACCTTTCCCCGTTCCTGTGGTGCTGGGCCACGAGGGGGCGGGGGTCGTGGCGGCGGTGGGGGACGGCGTCACCCATGTGAGTCCCGGCGACCATGTGGCCCTGTCCACGCTCGCCAACTGCGGTGCGTGCGCGGAGTGCGACCGGGGGCGGCCGACGATGTGCCGGCAGGCGATCGGGCGGCCGGGGCAGCCGTTCACGAGGGACGGGCGGCCGGTCTACCAGTTCGCGTCCAACTCGGCCTTCGCGGAACGGACCGTGGTGAAGGCGGTGCAGGCGGTCCGTATCCCGCAGGACATTCCGATGCCGTCGGCGGCGCTCATCGGGTGCGGGGTGCTGACCGGGGCGGGCGCCGTGCTCAACCGGGCGAAGGTGGACCGCGGGGACACCGTGGTGGTGATCGGCACGGGCGGGATCGGGCTGAACGTCATACAGGGGGCGCGGATCGCGGGCGCGCTGCGGATCGTGGCGGTGGACTCCAATCCGGCAAAGGAGGCGATGGCCCGGCGGTTCGGCGCGACCGACTTCCTGACCTCGACGGAGGGGGTGCGGGACATCCTGCCGACGGGCGCGGATCACGTCTTCGAATGCGTCGGGCGCGTCGAACTCGTCCGGCAGGCCATCGACCTGCTGGACCGGCACGGCCAGGCGGTCCTCCTCGGCGTCCCGTCGGCCGGCGCCGAGGCGTCCTTCCTCGTGTCGTCGATGTACCTGGACAAGGCGATCCTCGGCTGCCGCTACGGCTCCTCCCGCCCGCAGCGGGACATCCCGCTGTACGCCGAGCTGTACCGGGAAGGGCGGCTGCTGCTCGACGAGCTGGTGACCGAGACCTACCCCGTCGAGGACTTCGAGAAGGCGGCGGCGGACGCGGAGGCGGGGCGGGTGGCGCGCGGGGTGCTGACGTTCTGATCGGGTGCTCACGGCTTTTCCACAGGCGCTGGAAATCCCCTGGGGTGTTGTCAGTGCCGGCCTTTAGCGTCGTCCCATGAGTTACCGCGACGTCGCCTCCAAACAGGTCCTGATCTGGGCCTGCACCACCATCGGCGCCCGCATGCCCGTGGCCATGGCCCCGCTGGCCCTGGTCTTCCTGGTGCGCGAGCGGCCGGGCGGCTACTCCCTGGGCGCGATCCTCGCGGCGGCCTACGTCATCGGCGAGATCGTCGGCGCCCCCTTCCTCGGGATGCGCCTGCGCCCCGACCGCGCCCGCGTTCACCTGGCCGTCGGCCTCGCCGCCGGAGCCGCCGCCTTCGCGGGCCTTGGGGTGTTCCCCGACGCGCACCCGACGGTTCTCGCCGGACTCGCGTTCGTCTCCGGTGCCGCCCCGGCCGCCGCCACCGGTGGCCTGCGCACG
This sequence comes from Streptomyces sp. NPDC002838, assembly GCF_040295365.1. Taxonomy (NCBI): domain Bacteria; kingdom Bacillati; phylum Actinomycetota; class Actinomycetes; order Kitasatosporales; family Streptomycetaceae; genus Streptomyces; species Streptomyces sp. NPDC002838. The sequence goes on from NZ_JBEOVF010000003.1 coordinate 209,067, forward strand.
CTGCTCACCGTGCTCGTCCCGGAGCGTGCGGCGGCGCAGGCGCTGTCCGTCGAGTCGATACTGACGGCCGGCGTATGGGCCGCTTCCCCGGCAGCGGTCGCCGGACTGGCCCTCGGCGTCGCACCGCCCGTCCCGCTGCTCCTCGCCGCCGCCCTGATGGCGTCGTCGGTCGCGGGCCTGTGGCTTCTTCCGGCCGGCTGGGGCGCGGACGACACGGGCGGGAAGGACCGGACGGGCGGGTCGCTGCTCCGACTGCTGACCGGTGCCTGGCCGGTGTACGTCATGGGTGCGGCGAGTCTGGCCCTGCTCGGTCTGGCCGAACTCGTTCTGCCGGCCCTGCTCGAACAGCGCGGTGTCGGCGTCGGCTGGTCCGGTCCGCTGCTGACCGGGATGGCGGTGGGCGGGGGGCTCGGTGCCTTCGTCCATGGCCTTCGCTCCTGGCCGGGGCGGCTGCGCACCCGCAGCGTGGTGCTGATGTGCGGGACGTCGGTCTGCGTGACCCTCGCCGCGCTGATACCGGACACGGCCGGGATCGCCGTCGCGCTGGTCTTGGGGGGCACGCTCCAGTCGTGTGCGATGCTCACCCGCAATCTGTCCCTGCGCGAGGCACTTCCGCCGGGCGCTCTGGCCGCGGGCTACTCGGTGATGTACGCGGCGGCGGGTGCGGGTTACGCGGCGACGGGGTCGCTCGCCGGTGTCCTCCTCAAGGTGGTGGCACCGTCCACGGCCATCCTGGCGGGGGTGGGCCTGACCCTGGTGCTGACGGGGGTCGGCTGGTGGGGCGAGGTGCGCCGGGCCGGCCGTTCAGCGCCGTGTGCCGACACCGCCGTAACTCTCGGCTCCGTCGCTGCCCGTCCCGCCGCTTCCGATCCCGTCGCCCCCGGCCCGGAAGGTCCGGCGATAGGCGGTCGGAGTGACGCCGAGCGCCTGCTGTAGGTGCTGCCGCATCGACTGGGCCGTGCCGAAGCCCGCCTCCCGGGCCACCTGGTCGACGGACAGGTCGGTGGACTCCAGCAGGTGCCGGGCGCGTTCCACCCGCTGCTGGGTGAGCCACTGCCCCGGGCTGACGCCGACCTCCTCGCGGAAGCGGCGCGTGAAGGTCCGTACGGACATGGCTTCCTGCTCGGCCATGTCGCGCAGCTGGATCGGCTCGTGCAGACGGCCCAGCGCCCAGGCGCGGGCGGTGGTCGTGGACGCCAGCTGCGGGTCGGGCACGGGACGGTGGATGTACTGCGCCTGCCCGCCGTCGCGGTGCGGCGGTACGACCGTGCGGCGGGCCACCTCGTTGGCGACCGCCGTGCCGTGGTCGCGTCGCACCATGTGCAGGCACAGGTCGATCCCGGCCGCGACGCCGGCGGAGGTGAGCACGTCGCCGTCGTCGATGAACAGGACGTCCGCGTCGACCGCGATCCGCGGGAAGAGCCGCTGGAGGCGGTCGGCGTCCGACCAGTGCGTGGTGGCCGGGCGGCCGTCGAGGTGGCCGGCGGCGGCGAGGACGTAGACGCCGGTGCAGATGGAGGCGAGGCGGGTGCCGGGCCGGATGCGGGCGAGGGCGGCGGCCAGCTCGTCGGTCAGCACGCCCTGCTCGTAGACCGGGCCGAGCTCGTACGACGCCGGGACGATGACCGTGTCGGCGGTGGCCAGGGCCTCGGGGCCGTTGCCGACGTGGATGGCGAAGTCGGCGTCGGTCTCGACCGGGCCCGGCGGCCGGATGGAGCAGGTGACGACCTCGTACAGATGCCGTCTCTCGGCGTCCCTGGGGCGCCCGAAGATCCGGTGCGGGATGCCCAGTTCGAAGGGGAGCAGACCGTCGAGGGCGAGGACGACGACGCGGTGGGGACGGAAGCCGGTGGAGGAGGTGATGGAGGAGGAGGTGGTGGAGCCTGCGGGGCCCTTGGCCGTATCCATGGCCCGATCCTAGCGAATGCTGTCCTTCGGGCCAGTGGATCGGAGCGCCGGCCGGAACGGAAGCTCTATGTCGTGACTCAGACGACCGAAGCCGCCACTGCCGTAGAGGAAACCAAGTCCCCAACGAAGCGGCGCATCCACCGTGCCTGGTTCGTCGCTGCCGTCACTTTCGTGACGATCATCGGCGCCGCCGCCTTCCGTTCCCTGCCGGGGCTGCTCATCGACCCGCTGAACGAGGACTTCGGCTGGTCGCGCGGCACGATCGGCGCCGCGGTCTCCATCAACCTCGCGCTCTACGGGCTGACCGCGCCCTTCGCGGCGGCCCTGATGGACCGGTTCGGCATCCGGCGGGTGGTCGCGGTCGCGCTGACCGTGATCGCGATCGGCTCCGGCCTGACGGTGTGGATGACGGCCGCGTGGCAACTGCTGCTGGGCTGGGGGCTGTTGGTCGGCCTGGGCAGCGGTTCGATGGCGCTGGCCTTCGCCGCGACGGTCACCAACCGCTGGTTCACCGAGCGGCGCGGCCTGGTCACCGGCATCCTCACCGCCGCCTCGGCCTCCGGCCAGCTGATCTTCCTGCCCATGCTGGCCTGGATCGTCGAGAACCACAGCTGGCGCCCGGCCGCCGTCACGGTGGCCCTCGCCGCCCTCGCGGTCGTCCCCTTCGTCTGGCTGCTGCTGCGCGACCACCCGGCCGACGTGGGCCTGAAGCCGTACGGCGCGAAGGAGTTCGTACCGAAGCCGCCGCCCGCGCGCGGGGCCGCCCGCCGGGCGATCACGGTCCTGTTCTCGGCGGCCCGCACCGGCCCCTTCTGGCTGCTCGCCGGCACCTTCGCGATCTGCGGCGCCTCCACCAACGGCCTGATCCAGACCCACTTCGTGCCCGCCGCCCACGACGACCACATGCCCGTCACGACGGCGGCCTCGCTGCTCGCGGTCATCGGCGTGTTCGACGTGGTCGGCACGATCGCCTCCGGCTGGTTCACCGACCGCTACGAACCGCGCCGGCTGCTGGCGGTGTACTACGCGCTCCGTGGGATCTCCCTGCTGTTCCTGCCGATCCTGCTGGCGCCCAGCGTCCACCCGCCGATGCTGTTCTTCATCGTCTTCTACGGCCTCGACTGGGTCGCCACCGTCCCGCCCACCGTGGCGCTGTGCCGGGAGCAGTACGGCGAGGACAGCGCGATCGTCTTCGGCTGGGTGCTCGCCTCCCACCAGGTCGGCGCCGCGCTCGTGGCTTTCCTCGGGGGCGTCGCCCGGGACGTCTTCGGCTCGTACGACATGGTCTGGTACACGTCCGGCGCGCTGTGCGCGGTGGCGGCGCTGATGGCGTTGGTGATCCGGCGGCGGCCTGCGGGTTCCGTGGTGGTGGCGGCCTGAGAGCCCTGCCCCAGCCGGCGCGGTCGAGGGGTGAAGGCGACGGCAGCCGCATGCCCGGGGCGACGGCGAGTGCACTTCGGTCAGTGCCGCTGCCGTGCCGGGCGGTCAGACAGCAGCCGCTCTCCGAGCAGTACCGCGCAGGCACCGACCGTCAGCAGCCCGCCCATGAGGAAGGTGCCCCGCACGCCGGCGAGCGGTAGGACCAGTCCCCCGAGCGCGGCGCCCGCCGCGATACCGGCGTCGCGAAGATCCGGCGCCAGCGCCTGGACCACGCGCACAAGACCGCCCTCACCCTCGTGCGCGACCACGACGCGATCGCGCACGAGCGGTTGAACACCGCGGGCATGACCAGAGCGCCCGCACCCAAACCCGACCCCGAACAGCCCGGCGTGTTCCTTGCGAACCAGCGGGCGGCAAAGGCCGGACTGAACCGGTCGATCCTCGACGCGGGTTGGGGGGTGTTCCTCGCGATCCTCGCCAACAAGGCTGAAAGCGCCGGTCGGACCGTCGTCGCGGTGAACCCCCGCAACACCTCCCTGACCTGCCCGTCCTGCGGGCACGTCGCGAGGGAGAACCGCGTCAGCCAAGCGAAGTTCCAGTGCACGACGTGCGGCTTCACCACCAACGCGGACCACGTCGGCGCGACCGGGGGGTGTGGTGCGTGCTCCCGCCGCTCGCGGTGCACTCCTGGGCGCACGGCCTCATCGGCGGTACGTACAGGTCATGGCCGAACGCCGGGCGTACTGGCCGACGATCCCCGGTTGGCGAAACCGGGGATCACGCACACCATGGACAGTCCACCTCCTCTCCGACCGCGCGCCGGAAGCCGTACCGGTCCTGGATGACGGCTTTCACGGGGGACTTCCCTGTCACTGGCGGTCGGCGGCGAGCGCGGGTTCGGGCGGGGGTGGGACGTCGGCGCCCTCCGTGCCGATACGGGGCAGTCGCCGGTCGAGGGGACGGGGCAGCCACCAGGTCGCGCGGCCCATCAGCGCCATGGCCGCCGGCACGAGCACCATGCGGACGATCGTCGCGTCGAGCACGATCGCGGTCGCCAGGCCCAGGCCCATCATCTTGACGAGTGGTGAGGGGTTGACGACAAAGCTGAGGAAGACCACTGTCATGATCAGTGCGGCGGAGGTGATGACGCGGCCCGTGGCCGCCATGCCGCGAGCCACGGACTCGGTGGTGTCGCCCGTGGCGTCGTACTCCTCGCGGACGCGCGAGAGCAGGAACACCTCGTAGTCCATGGACAGGCCGAAGAGAACCGCGAAGAAGATCGTCGGCAGGGGCGAGGCGATCGGCAGGGTCTCGTCGAGGTTGAACAGCCGCCCCAGCCAGCCCCATTGGAAGACGGCCACCACGACGCCGTACGCGCCGCCGATGGACAGCAGGTTCACCACGGCGGCCTTCAGCGGTACCGCGATGGAACGGAACACCAGCATCAGCAGCAGGAACGACACCACGATGATCGCGGCGATGAAGACCGGGAGTGTGTCGGCGAGTTGCCGGGTGAGGTCGTCGGTCATCGCGGTCAGTCCCGACACGGCGACGTTGTCGGGGACGACGTCGCGGATGCGTTCGAGGGTGTGGGAGGTCGCGGCGTCCGCGGGGGCGGTGGTGGGGAGCGTGGGCAGTACGACGGTGTCCCCCGCCGCGGAGATCCGGGCCTCGCCGACCGACGCGATGCCGGGGTCGTCGGCGAGGCGGCGGGACAGTTCGGGGATGCCCTCAGCGTCCACGCCGGGGCTGCGCAGGTCGGCGACGATCAGCAACGGGGCGTTGAAGCCGGGGCCGAAGCCCTCTGCCAGCAGGTCGTAGGCACGGCGGTGTGTGGTGCTGGTCGCGTCGTTGCCCGCGTCGGGAAAGCCTGTCTCCATGCGCAGCGCCGGGAGCGCCAGCACCAGCAGCGCCGCGGACGCGGCGAGCAGGTACGGCCACGGCCGGCCGGAGACGCGGTGGGCGAACCGCCACCATGCCGTGTTCTCGGGGTCCTCGGGGTTCTCGGGGCTCTCGGGCTTCTTCACCCGGCGCGTACGGGAGCCCCGGCGCCGACCCTTGTGGATGCGGTCGCCCAGCAGGGACAGCAGTGCGGGCAGCAGCGTCAGGGCGGTCGCCACGGCGAGCAGCACGACCAGCGAGGTGCTCAGACCGATCGAGGTCAGAAAGCCCAGGCCGGTCAGTGCGAGCGCGGTCATCGCCACCACGACAGTGCCCCCGGCGAACAGGACGGCCGCGCCCGACGATCCCATGGCGTTCGACAGCGCGGTGGAGTTGTCCTGGCCGGCGGCGCGGTTCTCGCGGTAGCGGGCCACGATGAACAGGGCGTAGTCGATGCCGACGCCCAGGCCGATCATCGCGCCGATCGTGGGAGCGGCGGTGGAGACGTCCATCGCATGGGCCAGCAGCGTGATGCCTCCCAGTCCGGCGGTGACGGCGACGAGAGCGAGCGCGATCGGGACCAGCGCGGCCACGATCGTGCCGAATGCGACCACCAGGATGACCAGGGCGGCCAGCAGGCCCGCCGCCTCCGCGCCCGATGTCGGCGTCTCGGCATTGATGAAGACGGTGTCGCCGCCGAGTTCGGCGACAACACCGTCGCCGCGTACGGGTTCGATCGCGCCGCTCAGGGCATCGATCTGCTCAGGCTTCACGTCCATCGTCGGTACGTCGAAGGCGACTTGGGCGAAGCCGATCCGTCCGTCGGGCGAGACCGTGCCGGCGGTGAAGGGATCGGTGACCGTGGCGACGTGCTCCACCTCGGCGATCCGGGCGACAGCCGCCTCGATGGCAGGCCGGTGGCGATCGATACGGTCCCCTTCCGGCGCGGCGAACACCGCCATGGCGTTGCCGCCGGATGCTTCGGGGAAGCGCTCCTCGAGCAGTTCCATCGCCGCCTCGCTCTGGCTGCCGGGAGCGACGAGGTCGTCGACGAACGAGCCGCCGGCCAGGCCGGCCAGAGGCAGCACGAGGGCCAGGGCGGCCAGCCAGGAGGCGATGGTCACCCACGGTCGGCGGGCGCTCGCGTCGCCGATACGACGCGTGACTCGTTTCATGGTGGTGGGCTCCTGTGGACGGGTGCCGCCTGACGGCACGTGTCGGCTGGGCTCCTGTGGTCGGCTGCCGACCGGCCACACCTGATCGACGTCCGGCGGCAGTTGGAGTGAGCAGTCCCATCGTGGGAGACGGCACCGGTGCCGTCTCCCGCCGCGCGGCGGGTTCGGCTCTCCCGCGCGCGACGGGGAGAACAGGGCGGCGCCTCCTGCCGGCGGCGGAGGACCGGATCCGTCCACAGGCGGGTGACGGTGCCTCCGAGCCGGAATTACGATGACGTGCCCGGTGCGTCCCGAGACCTGCACCAGGGCACCGGACGCCTCTTGATGGAGCGACGATGGACCGCAGGGCGCCGCATGCCAAGACGCCGGGCCGCAGCGTGCCAGGCAGGTTCCGCGGCCCGTTCACGCGCTGGCCACGGGGCGCGGACGCCGTCCTGGCGACGGCGATGTTCCTGTTGGCGGTGCTCCTGGAAGACGCTCCGGGAGACGCGATGGCCGTCCGCCCGGTCACTGGCATCTTCCAGCCCGTCCTCCTGCTCTTCGCGGTGGCCGGCGTGGCGCTCTACCGGCGTCGGCGCAGGCCGGTTGCGGTCCTGTGCGTGGCGCTCGTCGCGTGGGCCCCGACGCTGGGAAGCAGCTACTCCACGATGGGTGGGATCGTGATCGTCGCGCTGTACAGCGTCGGGCGGCACGCCGACGGCAACCGTTGGGGCCCTCTCGGCGTCGGCGCCGCCATCGCCGCGGTCACGATCGACGGCCTCCTCCACTCCTTCCCCTGGGGCGACATCGGCTTCGGTGCCCTCGTCATGTCCGGGGCCTGGTACCTCGGCCGGCGTCTACGGCTTCGGGCTGAGCGTGCCGCCCGGTTCCTGAAGGAGCAGGCCGCCGAGGCACGGCGGATCGTGACCGAGGAGCGCACCCACATCGCCCGTGAACTGCACGACGTGGTCGCCCACCGGGTGAGCATGATGACGGTGCAGGCCGGCGCGGCTCGGATGGTGGCCGCCGAGGACCCGCACGGCGCCCTGGAGGCGATGGCGGCGGTGGAGGAGGCGGGACGCCAGGCACTGGACGAACTACGGCACCTGCTGGGAGTGTTGCGGCCGGACTCCGAGCGCGACGGTCTGGGGCCCCAGCCGGGTCTGGCCGATCTGCCCCGGCTCGTGGCCGAGGTCCGAGAGGCGGGCCTTGACGTCTCGGTCACCAACGGCATCCGGGATCCCCTCCCGGCCCGCGTCGATCTCTCGGCGTACCGCATCGTCCAGGAGGCCTTGACCAACGTGCTCAAACACAGCGGGCCGCGTACGCACACCCACGTGCAGCTTCGCGACGAAAGCGACGGCCTCACCATCGAGGTGCTCGATGACGGCCACGGCGCCACCGTCCAGGGAGTGCCGGCCGCACACAAGGGCCCGCCCGGCCACGGCATCGTCGGCATGCGGGAAAGAGCCCACCTGCTCGGCGGAAGCCTCGACGCCCAGCCGCGTCCCGGCGGCGGATTCCGCCTCACCGCCCGTCTGCCCGTCAAGGGGGAGCCCACGTGAGCATCCGCGTCGTCGTGGCCGACGACCAGGCACTGGTACGGCGAGGCTTCACCATGATTCTCCGGGTCCACCACGACATCGAGGTCGTGGCCGAGGCGGGCACCGGCCTGCAGGCGATCGAGGCGGCACGCCGCCACCGCCCGGACGTGATCCTCATGGACATCCGCATGCCCGAGATGGACGGCCTCGAAGCGACCTCCCGGATACTGGAGGAGGCCGACTGGGGGCCCCGGGTACTGATCCTGACCACGTTCGACCCGGACGAGTACGTCTACAAGGCGCTGCGCTCCGGCGCCAGTGCCTTCGTGCTGAAGGACATTCCCCCCGAACAACTGGCCACCGCCGTACGCACCGTGGCCGAAGGCGGGACGCTGCTGGCCCCCTCGATCACCCGGCGCTTCATCGACCGGTTCACGCAGCGCCGCGTCGTCAACACCGCCGCCGCGGCCCGCCTGGAACGGCTCACCGGCCGCGAACGCGAGATCATGACCGCCGTCGCCCGCGGCGCGAGCAACGCGGAAATCGCCGAGCAACTCGTCATCGGTGCCGCCACCGTCAAATCGCATGTGTCGAGCATCCTCACCAAACTCGGGTTGCGCGACCGCATCCAGATCGTGATCTGCGCATACGAAAGCGGCCTTGTCGAAGCGGGCGACCACGACGTCGGCCACTGAGCTACGGCCCTGTTCCGGTGGCTGGTCGTAGGCGCTCAGCAGGTGCCCGATGCCGCCCTGGCTGTCAAAGAAACCGCCCCTTGTGGAACAGCAGTGGCGGCTCGTCCGTGTCGGACGCTCCCAGCGTGTTCACCCGGCCTACGACGATGAGGTGGTCGCCGCCCGTGTGCACCGCGTGGATGGTGCAGTCGATCCATGCGAGCGTGCCCGTCAGGCGCGGGGCGCCGGACGCGGGGGCGGGGTCGTAGTGCACGCCTGCGAACTTGTCAGCGCCGCTTACCGCGAAGGCGCGGCACAGTGCCCCCTGGCTCGCGCTGAGGACGTTGACGCAGAAGACGCCGGCGCGGGCGATGTGCGGCCACGTCGCTGACGTACGGCCCACCATGAAGGCGACCAGGGGTGGGTCGAGGGAGAGGGAGGTGAAGGACTGGCAGGCGAAGCCGGCGGGTGAGGTCTCGCCCTCGGCGGGCGGTGCCGTGACAACGGTGACGCCGGTCGCGAAGTTCCCCAGTACACGCCGGAAGTCGCCCGGGTCCACCGGCGCTCGCTCGTCCTCGCGGACGCATCGCAGCTCCGGGCGCGGCAACGCCTCGACAGGTCGTGCCTGGAGGTAACGGACGGCGGCTGCCGCCATCCCTGCTTGTCCCATCACGTCCACCATTGAATCTGACGAACTGTCAGATTGGAAGGGGTGCGGGACCAGTCATCGGCAGGTCACCGTCCCCTGAACTCGGCCCCCCTCCGCTCCACGAAACTCGCCACCCCCTCCCGCGCGTCGGCCGTCGTCATGTTGATCTCCTGCGCGGCGGCCTCGGCGGCGAAGGCGGCGGCGCGGTCGGTGTCGAGAGAGGCGTTGACCAGCTGCTTGGTGAGGGCGAGGGTGCGGGTGGGGCCGGCGGCGAGGCGTTCCGCCCACGCGCGCGCCGTCTTGTCCAGCTCCTCGTCCGGGACGACACGGTTGACCAGGCCCAAGCGCTCGGCATCCGTCGCGCCGAGCGCCTCGCCGAAGAACATCAGCTCCTTCGCCCGCTGCGGGCCGATCAGACGGGGCAGCAGGTACGCGCCGCCGCCGTCCGGGACGAGACCGCGTCGTACGAACACTTCGATGAACCGGGCGGATTGCGCGGCGAGGACGAGGTCGCAGGCGAACGCGAGATGGGCGCCGATGCCCGCCGCCGTCCCGTTCACGGCGGCGAGCACCGGCTTCTCGCAGTCGAGGACGGCGGCGATCAGCCGCTGGGCGCCGGAGCGGATCGTACGGGCGACGTCGCCGGCGATCCGCTCCCCGGCCGTGGTCGCGCCGCGGAGGTCCGCGCCGGCGCAGAACCCACGGCCCGTGCCGGTGATCACGACCGCCCGTACGTCCGGGTCGGCGGAGGCCTCCGACAACAGCCGGATGATGCGTTCCCGCTGGTCAGGGGTGATGGCGTTGAGGGTCTCGGGCCGGTTGAGAGTGATGTGCGAGACGTGATTGTCAGTGGCGTGCTGTACCAATGAATCAACGGAATTTTCCGCTGTGCCGGGACTTTCCGTCTCTGTTTGGTTTGCGTGAGTACGGGGGGAATCAGGCATGTTCATCTCAGCGGCACACCGCCAGCGCGTCCAGCGCCACCGCTCCCTGCCCCCTGGGCAGCACCATCAGCGGATTGATGTCGAGCTCCGCGAGGTCGTCCCCGAGCTCCAGCGCCATGCGCTGCACCCGCAGCACGACCTCGACGAGCGCGTCCACATCCGCCGGGGGGCGCCCTCTGACCCCCTCCAGCAGGGCCCGCCCACGCAGTTCGGCGCACATGCCCCGCGCCTGCTCCTCACCGAAGGGCGGCACGCGTACGGCCACGTCCCGCAGCACCTCGACGAGGACACCGCCGAGCCCGACCGTCACCGTCGGCCCGAACAACTCGTCGTGGGCGATGCCGACGACCATCTCCACGCCCCGCTCGACCATCTGGCACACCAGTACGCCGTCCAGCGAGACGCCCTCGTAGCGGGCGATGTCGGTCAACTCCCGGTAGGCGTCCCGGACCTGGCTGGCCGAGGTCAGTCCGATCTTCACCAGGCCGAGCTCGGTCTTGTGGGCGATCTGCGCGCCGGACGCCTTCATCACCACCGGGTAGCCCACCAGCCCCGCCGCCCGCACGGCCGCCGCCGCACTGGTCACCAACTGCTCGCGCGGTACGCGAATGCCGTACGCCCGCAGCAGCTGCTTCGCCGCGTGCTCGCTCAGCTGTTGTCCTGGCCGCATCAGCTCCTGCGCCTTGCGGAAGGACGGCGAGGGAGTGCGGGGTGCCGAGTCGAAGGGGGAGCGGTAGCCGGTCACGAACCGGTGGTGGTCGAGGTGGGCGCGGACGGCGGTGAGGCAGTTCGTGACCGTGCGGAAGGTGGCCACCCGCGAGGAGCCCAGCAGCACCTCGCGGTACGCCGGCTCGGTGCCGACCGGCGACCCCCACACCACGCACACCAGCTTGTCCGTCCGCTCGGCCGCGTCCACCAGGTCCTGGACGAGCCGGTCACTGAGCGGCGGGAAGGGACCGGTGACGGGACAGACCAGCACCCCGACCTCAGGGTCGTCGAGGATCGCGTCGATGATCTTCCGCCCGCGCCAGTCGCCGACCGGGTGCCCACCGTTGTCGACCGGGTTGGCCACGCCGAGGTACTCGGGTATCCACTGGTGCAGTTCGGCCTGCTTGGCGTCCGACAGGACGGGCAGCCGCAGCCCCGCCTCGGTGGCCAGGTCGGCGACGTGCGCGCCCGTGCCGCCCGAGATCGAATAGACGACGACCCCGTCGGCGCGGGGCGGCCGGGCTCGGGCCAGCAGGGCGGCGGTGTCCTGGAGTTCGTCGAGACCGTCGACGCGGATCACCCCGTACTGCCGCATCGCCGCGTCCGCCACCGTGTCCGCGCCGGTCAGCTTGCCGGTGTGTGAGGCGGCCGTGCGAGCGCCGGTCTCGGTGCGGCCCACCTTGACCGCGACGACCGGCACCCCGCGCCGGGCGGCCCGGTCTGCGGCGAGCAGAAAGGAGCGGCCGTCCTTCAACCCCTCGACGTAGCAGGCGATGACGCCGACCTCGGGCTGCTCGGCGAAGTAGGAGAGGAAGTCGGCGGTCTCCAGGTCGGCCTCGTTGCCCGTGGGCGCCCAGTGGGAGAGACGGATGCCGAGTTCCTGGAGGGCGAAGACGGGACGACCCTGGTGGCCGGACTGGGTGATGAGGGCGATCGCCGGCCCGTCCAGGTCCTCCCGGAACCGTTCGAAGGCGTTGAGGTTGGTGTTCGGGCCCAGCATCCGCATCCCGGACCGCGCGACGGCGGCGGCGAGCCGGTCCTGGGCGGCCGCGCCCTCCTCGCCGGTCTCGGCGAACCCGGAGGCGAAGACGACCGCGAACTTCACCTTGGCCTCGGCCAGTTCCTCGATCACGGGAAGGGGGTCGGCGACCAGCAGTACGGCGAGATCGACCTGCTCGGGCAGGTGGGCGACGGAAGGGGAGCAGGGGATGCCGAAGACGGACGGGCGGCTCGGGTGCACCGGGTGCAGCCGCGCCCCGACGCGCTCGGCCCAGGTGATCAGCTGCCGGGTGACACCGGTGTTCGGCCGCCCCTCGGCGTCCGAGGCGCCGATGACGGCGACGGACTCGGGCCGGAAGAGGCGGTCCAGATCGGGGACGTCCGTATACAACGGTCGGCCGCTGACATCGAGATCGTCGACCTCGGCCGGGCGGCCGTGGACGGCGGGCCCGGGCTGCTCGCCGCAGGCGATGACCCGGGCCCGGCGGGAGTCGGTGGTGAGGGTGCCGTGGGTTGATCCAAGCATCGGTCCGCCCGCTCCTGTGTGACAGCGATTAACTGACGCACTGTCAGATTACTGGAATTGACGCATCGTCAGGAATGGCTGTGCGCAAGTCAAAGTTGGGCGGTGCGGTGGCGGGTCCGGCCAGTGCGCGGCGGTGCGATCAGCTCGGGAGGCGTGACACCTTCCGCGCCCCGTCCCCGGCGATCACCTTCGCGATCTTCATCGCGTCGATCGCCAGCTCGCGGAACATGCCGCTGATGGGGTTGGTGAAGCCGGTGAAGTACAGGCCGGGGGCGTTGCCCGGGGTCCGGGCGCCGTGCACGACCGGCTTCCCGCGGGGGTCGAGCACGTCGAGGTGGCCGACGAGGTCCTCCAGGGCGCGCTGGTAGCCGGTGGCCGCGATCACGGCGTCCGGCTCGACGCGGGTGCCGTCGGTGAGGACGACCTTGCCGTCCTCGAAGCCCTCGACGGCGGCGACGACCTCCACGCTGCCCTTGCGGACGGCGTCGATCAGACCGACGTCCTGCACCGGGATGGAGCCCTCGGTCACCCGGCTGTAGAGGCCGGTGTCGGGGCGGGGCAGGCCGTGGGCCGACAGGTCGGGCACGCTCAGCTTGGCCACGGGTCTGGCGAGCCGGTCGACGAGGCCGACCGGCAGCCGTCGTACGAGCACGGCCGTGTACTGGGCGGCCCAGCCCGCCGTCGTGCGGCGCACGATGTGCGGGGCGGTGCGGACGGACAGCCGTACCCGCGAGGCGCCGCCCTCCGCCAGGTCGACGGCGATCTCGGCGCCGGTGTTGCCGATGCCGACGACGAGGACGTCACGGTCGGCGAAGGGCTTCGCGTTGCGGTAGTCGGCGGCGTGCAGGAGCTCGCCGGTGTAGGTGTCGCGGCCGGGCCAGTCCGGGATGCGCGGGGTGTGGTTGTAGCCGGTGGCGACGACCACCGCGGCGCCGGTCAGCTCGCGGCCGCCGGTGGCGTGCAGCAGCCAGCCGGTGCCGTCGGGGGAGCGGTCGACGCGGGAGACCTCGACGCCGGTGACGATCTCCAGCTCGTGGTGCTCGGCGTACTTCTCCAGGTAGCGCACCACGTTGTCGCGGGAGACCCAGCGCCCGAACCGGCGGGGCATCGGCAGCCCGGGCAGGCCCGACAGGCGGCGGGTGGTGTGCAGGTGGAGCCGGTCGTAGTGGCGCCGCCAGGACGCACCGACGCGGTCGGACTTCTCCAGGACGACGGCGCGGAGGCCCCGGGCGCGCAGCGCGTACGCGGCGGCGAGACCGCCCGGTCCGCCGCCGATGACGTACACGGGAAGGTCTGTGTGATGCGTCGGCTCCGCGGGGCTCGCGGACGCTGTGGAGTCGGCCATGTGCGCGAGCGTAGTGACGACCGGGTTTGATGGGTCTCGGTCAAGACCGGAATTGATTGCGGATTGATCACGGCTGTAGGAGGAGTGGGTGGGGCTCGTGGCGTAGGGAGCCTGGTTGTGGTGGCGGCGTGGGTACGGGGGCAGGCCGCGGCGCCGGGACCGACTCGTGCGGAGGGGCCCGCGCCGTGGGGCGGTGACCGGGATATTGGGGCGGTGACCGGGATATGACGGGAAACCGGCACCGCGTTCTGGGGGGAAGTGGCCTATGAGCACTACTGGGGGCTGCGGGGGCTGCTTCTCCTTGTGGCCCGACACCTTGGCGACCCATCTCATGAGCGGCGCCATGAGTGACGCGGGCTTCCCGAAGCCCGAGATCTGACGTACCGTCAGATCCATGGACACGATCTGGCTCACCGGTGCGCAGTGGCTGGCGGTCCTGCGCATAGGACTCGGGCTGTGGTGGCTGGAGAGCTGGCGGCACAAGGACAAGAAGAGCTGGTTCGAGGGCGGCGGGATCACCTGGGCGGCGGACGTGGCGGCCAAACACCGCTGGAACGCGGTGCGCAGCGGCTTCGAGGTGGTCGTCGCGCCGCGCCCGAGGACCATGGCGTACGTCGTCGCCTACGCCGAACTGGCCCTGGGACTCGGGCTGATCCTCGGCTTCCTGACCCCGCTCGCGCTCGTCGGCGGCCTGCTGCTCAACGTCCTCTACTTCACCCTCATGATCCACGACTGGGCCGAGCAGGGGCAGAACTCGATGATGGCCCTCATCTCCCTGGTGGCCCTGTTCGGGATGTCGTGGCAGTCCTGGTCGATCGACAACGCGCTGGGGCTCTTCCAGTGAGCGCGCGCAGCCCGCGGAGCGCGCGTTACGACCTCCCCGAGGCGGACGCCTTCACCCGGACCTACTGGGACGAGGCGGAGCGGGGGCGGCTGCTGCTGCGCCGCTGCGGGGCGTGCGGGCGGGCCCATCACTACCCACGCGAGTTCTGCCCGCACTGCTGGAGCGAGGACGTGGCCTGGGAGCCGGCGAGCGGCCGGGCCACGCTCTACACCTGGTCGGTCGTCCACCGAAACGACCTGCCGCCCTTCACCGGGCGCACACCGTACGTCGCCGCGGTCGTCGATCTCGCCGAGGGCCCGCGGATGATGACGGAGATCGTGGAGTGCGCCCACGACGAGCTGCGGGCGGGGATGGAACTGGAGGTCGCCTTCCGGGACGGGATGCCGGTGTTCCGGCCGTGCCGGTGAGGCGGACGGGCGGCGGTTGAGGGCGGGCGGCAGCTGAGGGTGGGCGGCGGTGGCGGAGGCCGAGCGGCTTCAATGGCCTGATGGCCCACGTCGACGAGCAGTACGCCGCCCAGCCCTTCCCCGACCTGCACGGGCCCGGCATACGCCTGCGCCCCTGGGACCCCGAATCCGACGCCGACGTCGCGACCTGGCTGCGCGGAACGACGGACCCGGAGTTCCGGCGCTGGAACACGCCGCTCAAGCCGGTCACCGACGCCGACGGTGCACGTGAGTCGCTGCGCTTCAGGGCGATGCAGGCGGCGGAAGGGGGGACGGCGTCGTACTGCGTGACGGACACCGACACCGGTACGCCCCTCGGTCACATCGGCGTCAACGGGATCAGCCCCGACATGCGCTGCGCCCGCGTCGGCTACTGGGTCCTCCCCGAGGCCCGAGGCCGCCGCGTCGCCACCCGCGCCCTGGCCCTCACCGCCCACTGGGCCCTCACCGACCTCGGCCTTCACCGCCTCGAACTGGACCACGCCGTCGGCCACGAGGCCTCCTGCCGTATCGCCGAGCGGTGTGGGCTCCGGTACGAGGGGACGCTGCGGGGCGCGATGTTCGAGGCGGGCCGGCACGACGCCTTCCGGGACATGCACCTGCACGCGCGGCTGGCGACGGATCCGGAGCCGACGGTGGGACAAAGAGTCACGGCCACAGCAACTCCTTGGCCCAACCTCCCTCCTCCCGGCGGTAGTTGAGCCGCACATGCCGCCGCCGCTCATCACCCTGGAAGAACTCCACCTCCTCCGGCCTAAGGAGGTAGAGCGTCCAGGACGGCACCGGGGCGTCCGGTTCCCGCTGTGCGTGCTCCCAGGCCGCCTCCGAGGCTCGGGCCAACTCGTCGAGGGAGTCGAGGACTTCGCTCTGGCGGCCGGTCAGCGCGGCCGCCAGCGCACCCGTCGACCGGGCGTGCAGATCCGCCTGGCCCGCCTCCACCGGAGCGGCGGTGACCGGGCCCCGGACCCGCACCTGGCGGCCCAGGACCGGCCAGTAGAAGCCGAGGGCGGCGTACGGGCGGGCGGCGAGGTGGCGGCCCTTGCGGCTGGTCGCATGGGTCGCGAAGGACCAGCCGTCCGTGTCGGCGCCGTGCAGCATCACGGTCCGTACGTCCGGCAGGCCCTCCTCGTCCGCCGTGGCGAGGGACATGGTGTGCGGCTCGGTCTGTCCGGCCGCCACGGCCTCCGCGAACCACGTGGCGAAGAGGGGCAGTGGGGCGGCGGGGGCGGTGGCCGGGTCGAAGGGTGGGAGCTCGGTGACGTCCGGGGCCCACACCCGTAGTGACCTCAGCAGCTCGTCAAGATCCGTTGTCATCCCACGATTGTCACGCGGGCCCGGCGTCCTTCGGCGCGTAGTCGTCCGCGTTACCGAGGTCGGACGACACCCAGCGTTCGGGCCGCATGTGGATGACGACCTGCTCGCCGTGGTTCTTCCAGGAGAAGTCGACATAGGCGTCGACCTGCTCGGCCGGGAGGTAGCGGGCCGAGATCTCCCGGAGCTGTTCGAGGGTGGCGGGCCTCGTGTCGACGACCGGCCCCTCGACCGACACGTACCGGATGGTGGGTTCGAGCCGGTCGACCATGAGCGAGAACCGGCCCGCCGCGCTGATCAGTTGGTTCTTGCGAGAGTCGAGCTCGGTGATGATCCAGATGTCGCCGCCGGGCTCGTACTGGTACCAGATCGGCACGGCGAGCGGGGCGCGTCCCGCTCCCGCGTCGACCGCCAGCGCGGCGACGTGGGGCTCGGCCAGGAACTGTTCACGCTGTTCGCGGGTCAGGGCCATTCCGGTCTCCTTCAGCGGCATGGGGCGTATACGGCGAGGGGAACTCGCCGACCTCTGGTAACCACAACGCCGGCTGAGCGGGTACGTGTTCCACTCCGGCGCCGGTACGCCGAAGCACTCGTCCCACGACCAAGCCGACGGGTTCGCGGATTCCTGGAGGAGAAATCCAGGGAACCGGAGGGAGGTTCCTCCTCTTGAGGCAGAGTAGCCCGTGGGTTTGGCTTCGTTCACTTCAACCGAAAGTGCGGCAGCAGTTCTGCGCTGCCCATCCCACTCGTCGGCCTGCTTCGCAGATCGGCGCGATCGTTCCGCGGAAAAGTAGCCGCGCTGTCTGCCGCAGAGCCGACACCATCCGGTGTCATGGCAGATGACAGCACTAATGAGTTTCAGACGGGCCAGACCGCACTCATCGTCCGGATTCCGGAGGCGGAACCATCCGTCCGAAGATGGCGTGAACGGTTCGACCCTTCAGCCCCGGCCGGGGTTCCGGCGCACATCACCGTGCTCTTCCCGTACCTCGACGAGAGCCGAATAGATGCGTCCGTCCACTCCGCACTCACGGACGTGCTGGGCAGTCACCCGGCCTTTGACCTGCGATTCGAGACATGCGGACGACTCCCGGAAGTTCTCTATCTCGTCCCCGAGCCTGACACGCAGTTGCGACAGCTCACGGAGGCGATCGCTGATTGTTGGCCTGAGGCTCCGCCGTATGGCGGCCGATTCGCCGAGATCGTGCCGCACCTGACCATCGCGCAAGGCCAGGAAGACGCCGTCCTGGAGGAGATCGAGACCGACCTAACTGGCAGGCCACCGTTCAACTCCCACGTCTCATCGGTTGAACTCATGGTTCACGACGGTACGAAGTGGCAGGAACGGGCGTCGTTCGCGCTCGGAGGAGGAAGCCAGCCCAAGCGGGCCGGGCCGGGCCGCTGAGCGTTGGGCAGTGCCCCAGCCGAGGGCTCCGCTCAGCTGGCTTCAACATGCTTGACGCACGCTCGGGCGCTTTGCACTGCAACCGCATGTGGGGGTTGTGGCCTTGGCGTTGGTAGTGGCAGCGGCGGGCTCGGGCTTGGCTGCGGCGTCGGAAGTGTGACCAGTGCAGACGGTGCTCGTTGCAGTGGCAGCGGGGTGTGAGGACGAGGTGCCCGATCATCCGGCGGATCTCCGGGACGGTGAGGGGTATGAGGTCTCGCTCGTCGTCTCCGGTGCCCCTTTTGCGGCTTCTGTGGCGCGAACAGCGGTCAGGTAGGCGAGGACTGCCATGGCCGGGGTGATGTGCCGGTACCAGGCCCGGTAGAGCCGTACCTGGTAGTGGTCGAGCCCGCACTCGCCTTTCGCGGTCTGGAAGCATTCCTCCACCTGCCAGCGGGCGCCGGCCGTCTTGACCAGGTCTTTGAGTCGGGAAGCCGCAGGTCCGTAGCAGATGTAGTAGGCGATCTCGGTCGGGTCCGAGAGGCTGCGGCGGGCGAGTACCCAGTGTCCGTACCCGCCTTCCCAGACCGGCCGAATGGCGACGCGGGCCCAGTGGTAGATCCGTTGGCCGTGGGCCGGCTCCGGCGGAGATCCGCAGGGCTACGGGAGAGTCGGCGACCGACGACAACGCAGGAGACGGAGTCGCAGGGGCGTCGCGAGCCCAGCAAGACCCCTACTGCCCGGCATCCAGTGGCGAGTGGGTCATTTCACCGCCGCGATCCGCTCGCTGCCGCGCCTCGGCTCCCCGGCTCGTGAGGGGCGACTCGATGATGCGCCCGTCCCGGGTGGCCGTCTGATCGGTGGAGGCGCCGTCACGAGCAGTGATGCCGGATCGGTCGATGCGTCCGCCGCGGTCGGCCCGCTGGCGCACGCGGGTGCGGTTGCCCGTACCCATGGTGCTGCCTTGGACAGCGATGACGACAGCGGCGACGACCAGGACGGCCAGGGATGCGGCCAGGGACCAGCTCCACCTGCTTGTGATCAGGTTGGTGACGATGCCGGTGGCGACTCCTACAACCACCCCGGCGGCTGCGACGGCTTTGGGGCCCATCGGCGACTCCTTGCATCCAGTGGGATGGTCCAGCCCTGCCCCATCCGGTCATCACGGTTTCACTCCCATTGTCCCTCGGGCATCTGTCACCATGTCAGGCAATCGTCATAAAAAAGGCCAGTGCGGGTGTCGGCGGTGGAGTGTGGTCGTGGGGGATGTCGGGGGACTGTTCACCGACCGCCGGGCGGCGTTGCAGGCAGCACAGCGGTTCCTGGGGGGCGATGACGGGCTGCGGGCGCTGGTGTTCACGGGGGTGAGCGGCATGGGTAAATCCACGCTGCTGGAGCGGATCGCTGCCCAGCCGCTGCCGGGCTCGCATGTCGGGCTCCTTGACGCGGCGAGCCTCAGAGTTGGCATGACAGTCCACAGTGAAGGTGGCGAACAGGCGGCCCTGGAACTGTTGCGGCAGGTCGGCGCAGCACTCGCCGCCTGTGCACCGCGGTGGAGGCGACGCTGGGTACGCCAGCAGGCCGAGGCGATCGGCGTTCCCAGGCCGTTGTCGGTCCGCGTAAGGCAGTGGGCCGGCAGGGGCGCCGCCATCACCAACTCCCCCGTGACCGTCACCGCGGGCACCGTGACGCAAGGCGAGCGGCGTGCCGGCTGGGTACGGGACCTGCTGACCGTGACCCGTGCCGTGCGCCGACGGTCATGCGTGCTGATGATCGACACGTGTGAATGGCTGATGTACTTCGACGACGTGCAAACCGAGCGGCCCCGGCCGGGCGAGGCGCTGGGGGTCGGCAGCTGGTTCGCCAACGTGCTTGAGCAGCTGCTCGACCAGGCGCCCGGGCTGCGAGTCGTGCTGGCGGGCACCGCCGTTCCGGAAGCCTGGCGCGAGGACACCGGAAGCCGCCGGTACAAGGTGCACGAGTTGATGCCGTGGAAGACGGCCGACACGCGCGCCTATCTGTCCCGGCGCGGCATTGAAGGGCCGGACGGCCTCGCGGCAGAGCTGGCCGACCGCAGCCAGGGACTGCCGGCAGAAATTTCCTGGATCGCTGACGCGCTCACCGGCGCGCTGCTCCATTCCGCGGCCAGTGCCACACCGACGCCCGTGATCGTGGACCTGGGAGACTGCACCGAGAACGACCGCCGACAGTGGCTGCGCACCCATGTGCTGGCCCGTGTCAGCGACCGCAACCAGCTTTTCCTGCACGCGGCAGCGGTGTTGGGCACCTTCACGCCGCACGCTCTGTACGCCGTGGCGAACGGCCCCGGCACACCCCCGCCGACCACGGGCGAGTGGTTCGAACCGCTCAGCCGCATGTCCTGTCTGCGGGAGCTCCCCCACACTCGAGGCCAGTGGCAGCTGCACCGCTCGATCCGGGACTGGTTGCTGGCCGCTCTCACCGAGGACGACACTCACCGCATCCCAGGGGAACGGACACTGCCCCGTCTGCACGAGAAGGCTGCCGTCTACCACGAGGCTCTCGCCCGCGGTGAATTCAGCGTCGAGGCTGCACACCACCGCTTCGCACTCGGCGATGCCCGCCACGTCGCCAGCTGGAACAAGCAGATGACCCACGGCCTGACCGCCGACCCGGTAGACGGCCCGTACCTTCAGCTACTCACCGACTCCGCGCTGTCGGCACTCGCCATCCGTGACACCCTCCCCGTCGTTTATGCGGACGCACAGCTCGTCCGTGCCTACCTCGCTCACTTCCACGGTGACCACGCGGCGGCCTACGAACATGCAGAACAGGCCCTCACCACGTACCGGGAAGTCGACCATGCCAGCGTTCGCGTGGCTGCGACGCTGGCCGGGCAGGTCGCATGGAGCCGCAGCCGCTACGCCGACGCCGTCACCCACTGGACCACAGCCCTGAATATCGTCAGGGATGACGACCCTCGCAGCCTCGATCTGGTCTGCGCGCTGGCGGAAGCCACTGTCGCGACGGGGAACTTCCCCCAGGCGATTCACCTGCTCGCAGAAGCCCTCAGCCTCTCGGAGGCTGCTGAGGGGGGAAACCCGCCTCCCACTGAACCAAGAGAATCCACCCAGCCGGTTGCACTATCGGAGGCGCTGCCTCCTCTGCCATTGGCCGACGCTGTTCCCGCACGTCTCGGCCGGGCCCATGTGCACGTTCTCATCTCCGAGGTCACGGCACGCCTTTGTGAATGGTCCCGATCCGCCCATCACGCCGACCTCGCCCTTGAACATGCCGACGGTGACCCTCACATCACCGCCCAGGCCCACCGTCTCCACGCCCAGCTCGCTTATTACCGTTATGACCTCAACGCGGCCGAGGGTCATGTAAGAGCCGGCTTCACCGCAGCGCGCCACTGCCCTGACCAGCGCTGCATGGTCCTTCTCCAGCTCACCTACGCCGATACGGCATTCCTCAAAGCCGTGTGGGCACCGCCTACAGCAGTCACCCCCGGATCCGAGGGCTCTTCTTCCGGCGCAACAAGCCTGTCGCTGACCGCACGTGCCGAATCAGCACATCAGCGCACCCTGGCCCAGAATGCCCGTGCCACGGCGGCTCTCCTCGCCTCGGAGATCGACGACGATGCAACACACGCCCACACCTTGGTACATGACGAGCCCGCCAAGGCTCTCGAGATCTACCGCATCACCGGGGACCGGCACGGCCAAGCCAACGCATGGCTGCGCCTGACCGAACTGGCGATCGGGCGTGGCGACCTTGAGTCGGCCGATCGACACGCTGCTGCAGCGCTCAGTCTTTACCGAGCGACCGGGAATCAACGAGGTCAGGCCTACACTCTGCAGCTTATGATCCAGCCCGCCCGACTGCAGGGCGACGTGCAAACGGCCGAGCGGTATGCCACGGAAGCCATCGACCTCTCGCGCGAAATCGACTTCTTCGGCTGCGAGGCCGATTGCGTGATCAACCTCGCCGATACCGCCAGGCGCCGCGGGGACCGGCTGAAGTCCGACCAGCTGGCCCACGAAGCTCTCGCTGTCTACCGCACCATCGGGGATCAGCAGGGCCAGGCGAACGTCATGTATCTGCTTGCGGAGAATGCCGGCTTGCGAGACGACCTGCAGGCGGCCGAACTGTATGCCACTCAATCGCTCGTCCTCTGCCGAGCCATAGGCAGGGCGGCAGGTGAGGCCAGTGCACTGGCCAGCTTGGCCGCAACCGCACGCCTCCGAGGTGACCTGCACACTGCTGAGCGGCGCGCTGTCGAAGCACTCGCACTTTCCCGCTCGATGGGTGACCGGCTCGGTCAGGCCAGCGCGTTGGAACTTTTGTCGGCAACCGCCCGACGGAAGGGGGACCTGCTCACATCCGACCGCTACGCCGCCGAAGCCTTCAGCCTCTTCCACGCCGCCGGTGATCCAGGGGGCCAGGCCAACGCCGTGTACAGCCTCGCCAAAAACGCCCGGCTGCGGGACGATACACACAGGGCGCGCAGCCTGTTCGGTCAGGCAGCCGCACTCTTCAACGAGGCCGGAATGCTGTCATGGGTCGCGCGCTGCCGTGCTCAGCAGCAGGAATTGTAGGCCTCCCAGCACGGCGGGGCCGGGTTCCAGCCTGGGTCGATCTTAGCGAGCTGTGCCGCCCTACGAGCCGCTGGCATTGCGTGTCCTGTGGCCCAGCGACGCCTACAGATAGGCGGACGCTTAAATTAGGCCCGCGTTGGGTCTTTGATGAAGCGGTGGGGGTGGGCTGCTCTGACGTACTTCAATGCCGTTGTGTCGGAGAGGCCGAAAACGCGCATCAGGTGGACGGGGTCGGCAGTTTCGTGGGCCTCGTCGAGCAGCCGGTCGATGCGGAGTGTCCGAGGCTGGATACCGAGCTTGGTGAAGATCAACCGTAGCCCGTCCTTGGATACCGGGGGGCCTGTGGGGTCGACGGCGGTGACCTGGGTGACGATCAGGTGCGGATTGGAGCTGCGGGGCCAGCGCTCCGCCCGTTCGCGGAGCCAGGTGCTCAGGAGCCTCATGGTCAGTTCGTCGAGGTAGACGACGTGATCGCCGAAGCGGCGGGGGACGACCAGGTGCCCTGCCGGACGGTCGAGGCCGGCCAGGAGCTGGTGGCGGACCTCCTGTGGCCCCAGGGCGTGGATGGCCACCAGGGCAACGACGACCTTGGCCATCGCGGTCGGGGCCTTGTCCAGCAGACCGACGAGCCGGTCGGACGGGATGCGCCGTGGTGCGTTGACCTTGGCGGCCACGGAGACACGGCGGGCTGGATCGTGGAAGATCACGCGCTCGCGCTTCAACGCGCGGAAAAGCGATCGCAGGCTGGTATGGAGCGAATGGGCTGGTTCTCCCGTGCGGCTGCTGAGTATGTCCTCGATGTCCTTCTGGGTGATCTCACGAAGACTGCTGACCCGCTGGCCCCACTGCTGCAGGGCCGGGACGTTGAAGTGCGCATAGCGTCGGATGGTGGACCAGTTCATGGTGAGGGAGGGCTTGCGGCCTTCCCCGCGGAGCACGCGGACCCAGGCGTCCGCCTCGTCCCGCAGGTGATCGGGGACGCCTTGCAGGAGCCGTTCGAGCGCGGCCTCCTCCGGGTCGGTCCGCTCCAGGGGAACGAGCAGGCCGCGCTGATCGAGGAATGCGGCGACGCGACGTCCTGACCAGTTCGGGCCGAGTCTGGTGATGGCGCGGACGTCGGTTTCGAGGAGAGGTGCGTCAATGCCGAGCCAGGCGACGAGAAGCCGCAGGACTTTGGCATTGACGTCCCGGGAGGGGGTGGTCCAGTGCTGGTCGGACGTGAACTGCCAGAACTCTGCGACGAGTTGCTCGGCCTCTGGTGTCATCGTGGGCAGCTGGGTGTGCTGGGCCCGCTTCCAGACACGCGCCGGGGGCGGGAACAGCTCAAGCTGGTGTGGGTTGATCAAGTGCGGGGACAGCCGGCGATCGGCCTGCCGGGTCTGCTTTTCCCGACGCTCCAGTTCCCGCCGGCGGCTCTTGCGGCTGCCCTGGCTGTAGTCGCCGGGCTGCTTCGTGTAGAGGCCGTGGCCCAGGCCGGCTCCGAACCAGAGTTGCTCGACCGCCGGGCCGTCTCCGACGTGTTCGTTCAGCACCAGGTGGCAGAACCGGCACTGTCCGTCCTTCAGGGGCCAGGTGCGGCCGCACCGCAGGCAGGGGCCAATCACCCGGCCCGGTTGACGAGCCCACTCCCGGCACGAGTCACACAGCGGCCTGGCATCGCCGCTCCAGGCCAGGCAGTGCTCGCAGGAGACCATGCGTCGGCGCTCACGCCGGTAGCCGTTTTGGGCGAGTCCGGAGCCGAGTCGACGCCGCAGCAGCCCGGCCTCCCGCAGGACCTCGGCGACGGCAGGCCTCATCCGGGGAAGTTCGGCGACGACGTACTCGTCGACCAGCTGCTCGCTGGCCTCCCGGGAGGCCAGCGCCAGGCGCATCATCTGCACCACGCTCTCGCTCCACCCCGCGGACAGATCGCGCCGGACGCGGACCCGTTCGACGGCATGGAGGACGTCCGCCCACTCGGGGAAGTCGCGGGCGGCGATCCGGTATCCGTGCTGGCGGGTGAACGTCCTGGGCAGGCGGGGCAGCAGTGGAAGCTGGCCGGTGACTTGCGGAGGGCAGACCTGCAGGTCATCGCCCTTCTTGGCCCAGGTCCAGGGGCCTGCCGAGCGCTCGGTCCGCAGCCGCTCGCGCACCAGCGGCCGGTCATGGTGGCGCGCAAGGACCACGGGCAGCCGGACACCCTCCAGCAGCAGCGGCAGCTGCAGATCCCGGACGGGGCCCAGCGTCCGCCTGGCCGCCGCCTCGGCCCACTCATGATCGGGGACCATGCGGATCTCCAGCATGCAGAGCCGGCACAGCCCGTCACGGTTGACCTTGCCCTCGTGCCGGCACCGGTGGCATAGGCCCTTGTAGCCGCCGCGGGGCGTCCAGTTGAGGCAGGTCTGGCAGCTGCCTAGCGGACGGACCGGTCCCCAGCCGTGGCAGCGGACGCATTCGCTGATCACCATGGTCTCGCCGCCTCAGTTGGGCGGCAGGCCGCGGCGGGGCCCGCCGCCGCGACGCGGAACCGGCCGGACCGGTCCGCCCTCCCGCTGTTCGCCGACGGCCCGCTGCTGCGGCTGCTCGCGCTGGGCCAGGTGCTGCTGGGGCTCGGCCACCATCAAGTCGGCGACCGTGCAGTCCAGGGCCGCGCAGATCTTGTCCAGGTCCTCCAGCCGGACCGTGACCGGCTTGCCCGACCACAGGGCCGCGACCTTGCTCAGGGAGGGGGTGAACCCGACCTCCCGAAACGCCACCAGCAGTTGCGTCGGCCGCCAGATGTCCCGTTGGGCCGCTACCATGCGCAAGTTCCACTTCACCGTCTCACGCCTCTCCACTCAGGCGTCGCACCGCTCGGTGCGACGCTGCCAGGCTCGCCTTCTCCGGGTCGGCCTTGACCGATCCCAGGTAGCCGACCGTGGTGGTCGGCCACTCGTGGCCGAGGATCTTCTGCACGTCCCACAACGGCATGCCCGACTCGTAGTTGTGGGTTGCGCACGCGTGCCGTAGAAGATGCGGGTGAAGCGTGGTGACCGGCCCGGTCAGATGCAGCTTCGAGGCGGCCTTCAGCGTCCGCCGGAACGCATCCGAGCCGACCGGCGGGGCGATGGGGACGTTCAGTGAGGCGACCGCCGTCGGCAGCCGTTCCGAGGGCCACAGCGGCGCACACGGGTCGCAGGGATCGTCGGCGAACTCTCCGCGGATCTCCTCGATGTACCACCACAGCAGTTCGCGGCCCTCGGCGAACAGATACGCCTCCCGCTCGCGCGGGCCGGAGCCCCGGGCGCCCTTGCCCTGAACGACGAAGCGACCCCACTGGCCGAGTTCCCAATGGACGTCACCGATACGCACCGAGCACAGCTCGGACGCCCGGACGCCCGAGATGTACGCGATCTTCGCCATGACGTAGTCGCGTGCGGCCACCGGGTACTTGCGGGCGTGCGGCAGATCCTTGCGCCAGGAGGCGAAGAACTCCGTCGTCGCCCGCTTCGACGGCGGGATCCGCAGGCCGAACTCCCCACGGTGCCGTGGCTGGTTGAACGGGTCGATGGGCGACTCGACAGCCGCTCCGAAACGCCGCAGGATCTCGCCCGCGTACCGCTGCTCCAGGAAGGCGAAGAAGCCGTCGATCCGGACCATCTTCTGCCGGATGGTCCTGTGCGCCCGCTTGCCGGGGCCGGCGAAATAGCAGTCGACCTGCCGTGAGGTGAGATGCCACGGCACGGTGTCGTAGAAATCGCACACCTCGATGATCGGCTGCACCACCTGCCGCAACGTGGTCGCCGCGAGCCCAGCGACGTCCCGCGCCCATGTGTACTCGGCCACGGTGTCGTGGAAGAACGCCACCTCGTCCGCCTCGCTGGAGATCGCTGCGGCTCGCTCCTGCAGCGTCAGCACATCCGCCAGGCCCTCTTCTGCCCGGGGCTGTTGCGGCGCCGGGGCCGCAGGTGGTGGTACCAGCGACAGCCGACGACTTCCTGAATCCGCCATGGACCGGCAAATTACGCGGATCGCTCGCAGATTCTGCCAGTTATCGCGGAAATCCCACACGAATGAGTGAGGGGCCAGAACATGCCATCTACCTGCTGAGATGCGACAACATCAGCCAAGGGCCGCTCAGGGAACCCGTCGGAACTCCACTTCGAACGCCCCGGGCGCCGCACGCCCGGCGGCTCACCCCCGCCCCAGCACCACCGTCCCCGACGAGCAGAACCACCCCCCGGTGCCGGAAGCCACCGCCAACCGAGGCAACTCCCCATCACGCGCGTGCACTTGCCGTCCCCCGGACTCCCCGCGCAGCTGCCGTACCGCCTCCACCAGCAGGAACAGCCCCCGCATCCCGGGGTGTTGAGCCGACAGCCCGCCCCCGTCCGTGTTCACCGGCAGCTCTCCGCCCTCGACCAACAGTCGCCCCTTCTCCACGAAGGCCCCGCCCTCGCCCTTCGCGCAGAAGCCGAGGTCCTCCAGGGTCACCAGGGTCATGTAGGTGAAGGCGTCGTAGATCTCGGCGAAGTCGATCTCCTCGGGCCGTACTCCCGCCCGTTCGAACGCCAGCCGCCCGCTCACCGCCGCCGGGGACACCGTGAAGTCGGGCCACTCCGACATGGCCGCATGCGAGATGTGCTCGCCGGTGCCGAGGATCCACACCGGTGTCGTACGGCAGTCCCGTACGTACTCCTCGGCCGCCAGCAGCACCGCCGCCCCGCCGTCGGAGCGGATGCAGCAGTGCAGCTTGGTGAAGGGGTCGGCGATCACCGGGCCGGAGAGCACGTCGTCGACGGTGATCGGATCGCGGAACATGGCCTCCGGGTTCAGCGCCGCGTTGGCCCGCGCCTGGACGGCGACGGAGGCCAGCTGCTCGTCCGTCGTGCCGTGTTCGAGCATGTGGCGGCGGGCGGCCATGGCGTACTTGGCGATGAGGGTGTGGCCGTAGGGGACCTCGAACTGGAGTGGTCCCCGGGACCCGAAGGAGAGGTTCCCGGTCCTGCGTCCCGCCTTGATGTCCGCGCGGGCGGTGGAGCCGTAGGCCAGCAGTACCGCGTTCGCATGGCCGGCCGCGATCGCGTCCGCCGCGTGGGCCGCCATGACCTCCCAGGTCGAGCCGCCGACCGAGGTCGAGTCGACCCAGGTGGGGCGCAGGCCCAGGTACTCGGCGACCTCCACCGGCGCGAGGGCGCCCGTGCCGGCCGAGGCGAAGCCGTCGACCAGCGCGCGGTCCAGGCCCGCGTCGGCGAGGGCCCGGCGGGCCGCCTGGGCGTGCAGGGCGTACGGGGTGGCGTTGTCCACGCGGCCGCAGTCGGAGAGGGAGACACCGACGATCGCGACTTTCCGGGATGCCGTCGTCATAAAACTGACGGTACATCAGATTCCATGCGTCGTGGCAGGTGTCGTGCCTCTGGGCATCCCGACCCTCTCGCCCTAATATGACGCGCCGTCAGATCCGGAGAAGGGGACCCTCATGGACGCCGGCTTCACCGCTGAGCAGGACGAGATCCGCCGTACCCTCCGCGAGCTGCTGCGCAAGCGATGCGGACCGCACGACCTGCGGGCCGCCGTCGAGACGCCCGCCGGACACGACCCCGCCCTGTGGACCGCCCTCGCCGAACGCCTCGGCCTGCCCGGACTCGCCCTTCCCGAGGCCTACGGCGGTGTCGGCTGCTCGGCGACCGAGCTCGCCCTCGCCTGCGAGGAGACGGGGCGCGTGCTGGCCCCCTCGCCGCTGCTCGCCACCGCCGTGCTCGCCGCGCCACTGATCCTCGCCCTGGGGGCCGACGCCCAGCGGGCCGACCTGCTCCCGCGGATCGCCTCCGGCTCCCTCACCGCCGCCCTCGCCGTACCCGGCACTTCCCTCGCCGCGGCCCTCGCGCTCACCGGCGAAAACGGCGGCGACTGGGCGGGCGGCGGGCGCGCCGGGGGTGTGCAGGCCAGGCGGGCGGGGGGCGGCTGGCGGCTGTACGGGCAGGCCGACCAGGTGCTCGACGGACACAGCGCGGGTCTCCTCTTGATCGCCGCACACGCCGGCGGCTTCGCCCGCTCCCGGACGCTGCTCTTCCTCGTGCCCGGGGACGCGGGCGGGCTCGTGCGCGTACGGCAGACCGCCCTGGACGCGACCCGGCCGCAAGCGCGGATTCAACTGCGCGACACGGAAGCGGAATTGCTGGGCGACGAGGAGGCAGACGTGCTCGCCGCCCTCGCCACCGTCGGCGACACCGCCGCCGCCGTCCTCGCGGGCGAGGCCGTGGGCGCCGCCGATCAGGCGCTGGCCCGGACCGTCGAGTACGTCCGGCAGCGGGAGCAGTTCGGGCGGGCGATCGGGTCCTTCCAGGCCGTGCAGCACCGGCTCGCCGACGTGTACGTGCAGGTGCGGGCGGCGCGCTCGGCGGCCTACTACGCGGCCTGGGCCACCGCGAACGGAGAGCGCGCCGGAGGGCTCGCCCTCGCGCAGGCGCTGGACGCGCTGCGGTACGCCGCCGCCGAGGCGATCCAGCTGCACGGCGGCATCGGTTTCACCTGGGAGCACGAGGCCCACTTATACTTCAAGCGCGCTTCGGGTGACGAACTGTTGTTCGGGCCGGTGCATCGACTGCGGGCGCACGCCGCCCACGCGGCCCAACTTTTCGAGGCGAAGGAAGTGACGGTGTGATCGACATCCCGGTGGTCCAGAAGGCGGTCCAGAAGGTGTCGTCGACCCGTGGCTTCGCCAAGGTCGCCCCCTATGTCCTCCCCGCCCTGGACCGTGCCGTCCACCGGCTCACGCGCGGCCGGGTGCTGCTCAGCGCGCAGCTGCTGCCGGGGGTGATCCTGACCTCGACGGGGGCGAGGAGCGGTCTGCCCCGGCGTACACCGCTGGCCTGCATGCCGGAGGAGGGCGGCGCGAGCTGGATCCTCATCGGCTCCAACTTCGGACGGCCCGGTCATCCCGCCTGGACCGGCAACCTGCTCGCCCATCCGGACGCCTCCATCAGCTGGAAGGGACGGGACATCCCCGTCACGGCCCGGCTGCTGGAGGGCGAGGAACGGGCGGCCGCCTGGAAGGCGGTGCTGGCCTTCTGGCCGCCGTACGCCACGTACCAGGCACGGGTGGAGCGGGAGATACGGCTCTTCAGGGTGGTACGAAAGTGAGCGCACACAGCGCCGCAGGCGGCAGCCCACCGGGGTGGACTGCCGCCTGCGTGACAGGACTTGGGACCTGAAAAAGAGAGGTGTACTACCTGGTCGGCTTCTTGCCGGTCACGCCCAGATGCACCAACAGGGCGAGATTCGGCTTGAGTTCGGCCTGTTTCACGCCCCACGTCTGGAAGCCCTTCTGGTGGGAGGCGACGGCCGCGAGCATCGCGACGATCGAGCCGGCGACGGCCGCCGGGTTGACGTCCTTGTCGACCCGGCCCTTGGCCTGCAACTCGGCGACGGCGTCCGCGAGGGAGTTGTTCACCGAGTTCAGGATCTTCATGCGAATCTTGTAGAAGCGTTTGTCCCCTTCGGCGGCGCCCAGGTCGACGACTCTGAGGATCGCCTCGTTCTTGCGCCAGAACTCCAGGAACCCGTCGACGAGTTCCTGCGCGGTCTGCCAGCCGGCCTTGCCGACCCAGGACCGCCCTTCGAGCAACTCGGTCAACCCGGCGCCCTCGGTGGCCATTTGTTCGGCGATCTCCAGGACGGCGCCCTCGACGTCCGGGAAGTACTGGTAGAAGGTCGCGGGCGAAGTGCCCGCTTTCCGGGCGACATCGATGACTTTGACGTCCCGGTAGGGGGAGGAGCTGAGCATCTCGCTGAGGCAGTCGAGCAGCTTCTGCCGGGTCGCCTGCCCACGCCGACCGGCCACGCGGCCGTCGACGGTACGCACTTGTCCTGTCATGTCGTCAGCTTACCGAGGGGTGATGGGAGCGCGATTCGGCCGACTGCAAATGGGGTGTGCGGAGGTGCGGGGGCTGGTGTGCCTGGTCTGCGAGGTGCGAGAGACGCCGCTACTTTGGCGACATGGCCGAAAACAGGGCATCGGGGTACGGAGAGGACGTCTACGGAGAGGGCGTCCCCTGCTGGGTCGACGCGCAGCTTCCCGACGTCGAGGCGGGCAAGCGGTTCTACGGCGAGCTCTTCGGGTGGACCTTCGAGGAGGCGTACGGCGGTTCCGTATGGGCCCGTCGCGAGGGGGAGCCCGTCGCCGCGCTCGACCGGAAGGCGGACGGACGTATGCCGACCGTCTGGACGGTGTACTTCGCCACCCCGGACATCGAAGGGCTGGCCGACCGCGTCTGGGCGGCCGGCGGGCAGGTCGTCACCGCGCCGGTGCCGGTCGGCGACCTGGGCACGGCCGCCCTCGTGGCCGATCCCGAGGACGCCGTCTTCGGCCTGTGGCAGCCGGACGGCCACGCCGGCTTCGGCAGCCGGCACGAGCCGGGCACCTTCGTCTGGGCCGAGCTGTACACCCGGGACATCGAGACCGCCAACACCTTCTACGGCGGACTCTTCCACGACGCCCTCTTCGGACCGGAGGCCCACCCCGACTTCGGCCGCGCGCTCGTCTCCGACGTCTTCCCGGCCGAGATGCCGCCCCACTTCCTGGTCCATTTCGGCGTCGAGGACTGCGAGGCCGTCCTCGAGACGGTGAACCGGCTCGGCGGACGTGTCCAGGCGCCACCCTTCGAGACGTCGTACGGCAGAGTGGCGGTGGTCACCGACAATCAGGGGGCGTCGTTCGC
Source organism: Streptomyces sp. NPDC002838 (assembly GCF_040295365.1). Classification (NCBI taxonomy): domain Bacteria; kingdom Bacillati; phylum Actinomycetota; class Actinomycetes; order Kitasatosporales; family Streptomycetaceae; genus Streptomyces; species Streptomyces sp. NPDC002838. The sequence goes on from NZ_JBEOVF010000003.1 coordinate 240,022, forward strand.
GGTGCTGGAGCGATCGTTCGCGGTGCCGGAGCGGGAGATCGCGGTGCCGGAGACGTAGATCATTCTGCTTTGATGTGAGACACCCCATTTGTCACCGGGTTCGCAACCAGGGCCCCGGCCAGGAAGAATCGGGGTGCGTGCCGCCATGGCGGTGCGGTGGTGAGACGCTGCACGGGGTCGCGTACATATGTGGAATGACGTGGCCCGTACGGGGAGGTGGCAGGCAAGTGGTGGATCAGCTGACGCAGCACGATCCGCGGCGGATCGGGCCGTTCGAGGTGCTGGGACGGCTGGGTGCCGGCGGCATGGGGCTGGTCTATCTCGCGCGCTCGGCGTCCGGCCGGCGCGTGGCGATCAAGACGGTCCGCACGGAGCTCGCCGAGGACCAGCTCTTCCGCGTCCGCTTCACCCGTGAGGTGGAGGCGGCCCGAGCGGTCTCCGGCTTCTATACGGCGGCCGTGGTCGACGCCGATCCTCGCGCCGCCGTGCCGTGGCTGGCCACCGCGTACGTCCCCGCGCCCTCGCTCGAGGAAATAGTGAACGAGTGCGGGCCGCTCCCGGCCCAGGCGGTGCGCTGGCTGGCGGCGGGCGTGGCGGAAGCCCTGCAGTCCATTCACGGTGCCGGTCTGGTGCACCGCGACCTCAAGCCGTCCAACGTCCTCGTGGTCGAGGACGGACCGCGGGTGATCGACTTCGGTATCGCGTCCGGCGTGTCGAACACACGTCTGACGATGACCAACGTCGCCGTCGGCACGCCCGCCTACATGTCCCCGGAACAGGCGAAGGACTCGCGCAGCGTCACGGGCGCCAGCGATGTGTTCTCGCTCGGCTCCATGCTGGTCTTCGCCGCCACGGGCCACCCGCCCTTCCACGGCGCCAACCCGGTCGAGACGGTCTTCATGCTGCTGCGGGAGGGCCCGGACCTCGAAGGCCTCCCGGACGAGCTGCGCCCCCTGATCGAGTCCTGTATGCAGATGGAGGCCACGGCCCGCCCCAACCCGGCCGACCTCCAGGCCCAGCTTGCCCCCCACCTCTTCGGCTCCGGCTCCGACGACAGCGGTACGGCGTCGGCGTGGCTGCCCGAGCGCGCGGTCGGCCTGATCGAGTCGCGGCGCGGCGGGCGCCCCGCCGCGAAACCGACGCAGGGCGGTGGCCGCAGCGGCGGCGGACGCCCCGCCCCGGCCCCCATCCCGCCCCCGCCGTCCCGCGACCCCGTCGTCCCGGCGCCCGGCCCGGGTCCGGTGCCGTCCGCCGCCGCACCCGTGCCCGTCGGCGCCCCCGACACCGGCCCCGTGCGCCTGGCCGGCGCGGCGGTGCCGATCGGGCCCGGCCCGCGCGTCGCCGACGCCCGCGCCGCCGCCGTCAAGGCGCCCCCTCCCGAGGCCGGCCTGGTCGCCTCCTGGTCCAAACCCCGCCCCGGCGTCAACGGCGCCGACCCCGCCGTACCCGCGGCGCCTCCCCCGCCCCCGGAAGCCGCGTCCGGCTGGCGCCCGTGGCGTTTCCGCATGTCGAACGACGTCTGGGGCACCCCCTCGGTCGCCGACGACCTCGTCTACGTCACCTCCTTCGAGGTCCACGCGCTCGACGTGGCCACCGGCCGGCGCCGCTTCAAGACGCGGGACGTGGCCTGGTCGATGGCGGTCGCGGACGGCCGTATCCACGCCTCCGACGGACCCACCCTGTTCGCCCTCGACGCCCGTGAGGGCGCCGACCTGTGGCGGCTGTCGACGGACGCCTGGGTGTACTCCCTGAAAGCCGACCGCGGCACCGTGATCACCGGCACGCGCGGTGGCGGCATCCAGGCCTGGGAGGCCTCCAGCGGTCACAAGCTGTGGGAGATCACCGGCTGCCAGACCGACTTCGAGTCCCCGGAAGCCGGACCGACGCTGCACGAGGGCACGCTCTACCTCTGGCAGGACGCCCGGCTGCGTGCCCTGGACGCCCGCACGGGCGACGAGCGCTGGTCGTACCCGATCGGCGACGCCGCCTCCTGCGGCGGGGTGCCGGTGCGGGTGGCGCCGGCTCACGACGGATACGTGTACGTGTCCGCCGGCACCCGTGTCCTCGCCCTGGACGTGGCCGGCGGACGGGTGCGCTGGCACTTCGAGGCGCCGGCGGTCTTCCTCTGCCCGCCGACCTTCGTGCCGGGCCCGGCGGTCGCCGGCGGCGGCATCTACCTGGCCGACTACCTCGGCACGGTCTACGCCCTCGACGCCACCGACGGCCGCGACCGCTGGCGCATCGCGACCGAGGCCCGCGCGTCCATCGAACCGGTGCTGGTGGCCGCGGGGCATGTGCACGTGGGCAGCGGCAAGGGGCTGTACACCCTGGACGCCGTCACCGGCACCCCGAAGTGGCGCTTCCAGTCGGGTGGCGACATCGTGGGCTCGCCCGCGGTGGCGGAGGGCCGTATCCACTTCGGCTCGACCGACCACCTGCTGTACACGCTCAAGTCCGATGACGGCCGCCTTCGCTGGAAGCTCGCGACGGGCGGCGAGATCACCGGCTCCCCGGTGGTGAAGGACGGGGTGGTGTACGCGTGCAGCAAGGACCGGTGCGTGTACGCGCTGGACGCGGAGAAGGGGACGGGGACGGCACGCACGGCATAGCCCGCAGGTGGGCTGTCCATGGGTCGGTCCGGAGACGGCCGTCGTACCGGCGCACGGAAGGGGTTCCAGACGGCGGCCGCCGCTGCGGGGAACGGCCCGCTCGCCGCTCTCACCCCAGACGCTACGCGCGGTACGCGCCCACCGCCATGCGGTGACATGCCCGCTTCGGGACGCCACGGTGAAGCTGATCGACTGCGCGACGCCGACCCATGCGTACGCGACGGTCGAGGTCACCAACCCGAACGCCGAGGACGCCTGCTTCTCCATCACGGTCGATTTCCGACCACTGCGTGGCCGACCGGGACGCGACGGCGAGGCAGTACTGACGGGCACGCACCCTCTCATCGGACGCGGTACCCACCGGCCCGCCGTCCGGCGAACAGCTCCGCCTGGCGGTCCGCCGGCAGGTTGCCCAGCGAGATGAGGTGCGGCGCCTGCGCGAACCCCTGCGCCAGTGCCGCCTCCTTCGCCGCCCACAGCGCACGGACGGTCCCCTGCACTCCCTCGGCCGGACAACCGGCGATGACGCCGGCACAGGCGACCGCGGCGGCCAACGCCCCACCTGCCTCGGTGAGTTCGGACACCAGCCCGACCTCGTACGCCCGCCGCGCTCCGATCCGCTCCGCCGTCCCCATCAACATCATCCGCGCGACCTCCCCGTACGGCATCCGCTGCGCCATGAGCATCGACTCGTACGCGCTGACCATGCCGTAGGTGGTGTGCGGGTCGAAGAAGGCGGCGTCGGCACCGGCGACGACGAACTCGCATTCCCCGAGCAGATAGAAGGCGCCGCCACAGGCCATGCCCTCCACGGCGGCGACGACCGGCTTCCACAGGTCGTTCGCCTTCGGTCCGATCCGCAGCAGGGGATCGTCCTGCATGTACGGCGAGTTCGGCTGCGGCACGGCGGCGTCCCGGTCGAGCCCGGTACAGAAGGCCCTCTCCCCGGCCCCGGTGAGCACGACGGCCCGCACGGAGTCGTCGAACCGCAACCCCCGCCACACCTCCTGGAGTTCCCCGGCCATGGCGAGGTCGATGGCATTGAGCTTGCCCGGCCGGTCGAGGGTGACGACGGCGACGCCGGTGTCCTTGTCGGCGGTGACGCCTACGTTGTTCATGGGCGCGTTCATGGCCGCGTTCATGGCCGCTCCAGGACCCACTGGGGAAGCCCGGTCGTCGGCTCGAACACCACGTGCACTTTGGCGCCGATGCGAATGCTCCGCGGATCACGGGAGTTGAGCGCCGCGCCGGCCTCGCTGACCAGGTTGCCGACCATCCGTATGCGCGGGGCCTCGGCGAGCTCGACGACGATGACGTTGTACGGCGCCTGCTCCGCGTACTCGGGCAGCAGGGGCGGATGGGGGACGACGTACGACCAGATCCGCCCCTGCCCGGACACCGGCCGCCACTCGCTCGCGAAGGACTGGCAGTGCGGGCAGCAGGGCCGGGGCGGGAAGCGGAGCTCACCGCAGTCGGCGCACGCCTGGACGCGCAGCTCGCCCTGGGCGGCGTACTGCCAGAAGGGGGCGCCGTCGGGGTCGGTGACGGGGTTCAGCATGGGGCAAACTCCTTCAACTCCTTCAACTCCTTCAACTCCTTCAATCCCTTCAATTCCTGAGGAGCAGGGCGGAGGTGGGGACGCCCTCACCGGCGGTGACGAGACAGGTGGCGGCGTCCGGGACCTGGGCGGTGCTGGTGCCGCGGAGCTGCTTGACGCCTTCGTTGATGAGGTTGAAGCCGTGCACGTATGCCTCGCTGAGCCCGCCGCCCCCGGTGTTGATGGGCAGCCGCCCGCCGATCTCGAGGGCGCCTCCCTCGGTGAACGCTCCGCCTTCCCCGCGGGCGCAGAAGCCATAACCCTCCAGGGAGAGCGGTATGAGGGCGCTGAACGCGTCGTAGATCTGGGCGACATCGACGTCCTGGGGCGTGAAGTCGGCGTGTTTCCAGAGGTGTCGGGCGGCGGTCCAGGCGGGGCCGGTGAGGGGGTCGTCGTTCCAGTAGTTGACCATGCCGTGGTGCTGGGCGGGCAGCCCTTGGGCGACGGAATGGACGTGGACGGGTCGGTGCCGGCAGTCCCGCGCACGCTCCCTGCTGACGATGACGCAGGCCAATGCCCCGTCCGTCTCCAGGCAGTTGTCGAAGAGGCAGAGAGGCTCGCTGATCCAGCGGGAGGTCATGTACATCTCGCGGGTCAGGGGCCGTTCGTACATGATCGCGGCCGGGTTCTGGTTCGCCCGGTTACGGCAGGCGAGGGCGACGTTGAAGAGGTGGTCGCGGGTGGCGCCGTATTCGTGCATGTAACGGCGGGCGAGCATGGCTATCTCGTCCACGGGCCGGAGGAGACCGAAGGGCCGGGTCCACTGGGCGGGGGTGGGCAGTTGGACGGTGGTGTTGCGCCATGGCCGGGGCCCGGACCCCCGCTTCCGCGACCGCCAGGCGACGCCGACAGTCGCCTGTCCGGCGGCGATGGCGGCGGCGAGATGGGCGACGGTGGCACAGGAACCACCCCCTCCGTACCCGATCTTGCTGAAGAAGGTGAGGTCACCGAAGCCGACGGCCTTCGCGAGCTCGACCTCGTCGGTCTCCTCCATCGTGTACGAGGCGAGGGCGTCGACCTCGCCGGGCGCGATCCCGGCGTCGTCGAGGGCGGCGAGGACGGCACGGCAGGCGAGGGTCTTCTCGTCCTCGGGAAGGCGCTTGGCGAAGGGGGTCTGACCGATGCCGACGATGGCGGTGGCGTCTTTGATTCCTGCTGCTCCGGCCATGCTGGGCGTTACCTCCGCACGCTCGCTGGGCGGCTGACAGGCCGTCAGGTTACAGCTAATCTGACGGGTAGTCAGCTAGTGGAGTGAGGACTGGACTGGAGGCCTGCTGTGCGCGGTGACTTGGAGTGGGGAACCATCCCAGGGCTGGTCCGGTCGGCGGCCGAACGGTACGCGGACGTCGAGGCGGTGGTGGAGGGCCGTACCCGGATCTCGTACGGCGAACTGGGCGCCCGCGTGGACCGCGCGGCGGCGGCGTGCGTCGCGAACGGCGTGGCGGTGGGCGACCGGGTCGCGATCTGGGCCCCGAACTCCCTCGACTGGATCGTCTCGGCGCTGGGCGCGGTCTCGGCGGGCGCGGTACTGGTCCCGCTGAACACGCGCTTCAAGGGGGCGGAGGCGGCGGATGTGCTGCACCGGAGCGGTGCCCGTCTGCTCTTCGTGACGGGGACGTTCCTGGGGACGTCGTACGTGGCGTCGCTGCGGAGGGCGGCGGGGGCCGGGGAGGGGGTCGGCGGTCCGGGGCCGCTGCCGGGGCTGCCGTCACTGGAGCAGGTGGTGGTCCTCTCGGACGACGCCCCGGCGGACTTCCGCACCTGGAAGGACTTCCTGGCGAGCGGGGAGGGCGTGGGGGAGGCGGAGGTTCGGGCGAGGGCGTCGGCGCTGGCCCCGTCCCTGCCCTCGGACATCATCTACACATCGGGTACGACAGGCCGCCCCAAGGGCGCGGTGATCACCCACGCACAGACGCTACGGGCGTACGAGATCTGGACCGACCTGGCGGGGCTGCGCCGCGGTGACCGCTACCTGATCGTGAACCCCTTCTTCCACACGTTCGGCTACAAGGCGGGGGTCGTGGCGTGCCTGATGCGGGGCGCGACGATGATCCCGCAGCCGGTGTTCAACGTGGACACGGTGCTGGCGAACATAGCGGCGGAGCGGGTCTCGGTGCTCCCGGGCCCACCGACGCTCCACCAGTCGCTCCTGGACCACCCGGCTCGCGACGCACACGACCTCTCGGCGTTGAGGCTGGTGGTGACGGGGGCGGCGGTGGTGCCGCTGAGGCTGGTCGAGCGCTTGCGAGGCGAACTGGGCGTGGACACGGTCCTGACGGCCTACGGCCTCTCCGAGGCGAGCGGCATCGTCACGATGTGCCGCCGCGGCGACGACCCGTCGGTGATCGCGTCGACGTCGGGCCGGGCGATACCCGGGACGGAGGTGCGGGTGGTGGACGCGGGGGGCAAGCCGGTCGCGGACGGCGTCCCCGGCGAGGTCCTGGTCCGCGGCTTCAATGTCATGCGGGGGTACTACGAGGACGAGGCGGCCACGGCGGAGGTGCTGAAGGACGGCGGCTGGCTGCGGACGGGGGATGTGGGCGTCCTGGACGAGGCGGGTCATCTGCGCATAACGGACCGCCTCAAGGACATGTTCATCGTCGGCGGCTTCAACGCGTACCCGGCGGAAATCGAGCAGGCACTGGGCCTGCATCCGGATGTCGCGGACGTGGCGGTGATCGGCGTACCGGATCCGCGACTGGGAGAGGTCGGCAAGGCGTACGTCGTCCGACGGGCGGGGTCGGTGCTGACGGGGGACGACCTGATCGCCTGGGCCCGACGGGAGATGGCGAACTACAAGGTGCCGAGGGCGGTGGAGTTCGTGGGGGAGCTGCCTCGGAATGCGAGTGGGAAGGTGGTGAAGGGGGAGTTGCGGGGGTGGGTTGGGCACCCCGGCGCTTTCAAGTGACCGTTGGGCCACTCGCTTCTTTGCCAGTGTCGTGCTTCCGCGACCCGAGTAAAGGGCGCTCCGCTATCGCTCCGCGTCGCCTTCGGCGATGGCCCTTCGGGCCACCCTTGACTCGGCTCGCTCCAGCACGGGTGAGAAGCGAGCGAGCGGCCCGGAAAGAGCGGGTGGCCCAGGTGGGTGGGGCCCTTACATCGGCCGAGGGCTGGACCGGCGTCAGGGTGCGCGCTCGTGCCTCGCCAGCACGCCGGGTGGGCTTAGCGGCGATCGGTGGGTGGCCGGGGCGCAGCGGCTGGGTGGCGGTACGCCGGGGCGGCTTAGCGGCGATCGGCCGGTGGGTGGCTGGGGACGCAGCGGCTGGGTGGCGGTACGCCGGGGCAGCTTGGTGGCCGGCGGCCGGTGGGTGAGGGGGTGCGCCAGCGAGTGACGGCACGCCCGGTCGGCTCAGCGGATGGCGGGCCGGTGGGCGGATGCGCGCCAGCGGCACAGGCCCGGCCCCTTCGACCCGGCTCAGCGGCGACCGACCCGTCTGCGGCTGACGGCAGATGGTGGCACCGGACAAATCGGACGCTCATCCAGTGTTTGGCAGATCTGTTCCACCCCCACCATCGCGTGACCTGGGGCTTTCCCTCGCAGGGGTGGAACAGATCTGCCAATCACCGCTCGATCCACCCTTTCGGCTCCCCGGGCTCCGACGCGCAAGGCGGGCCGTCACTCAGCCGCGGCGCCCCCAGCCACAGACGGGCCGATCGCCGCTGAGCCGACGTGAGCGCCCACCCCAGCCACCACGCGCCGCCCCCCACTCGCTGATAGCCGCTAAGCCCACCCGGCGTGCCGCCACGTGGCCGGTGCGTCCCCGGCTACCCACCCACCGGCCGATCGCCGCTTAGCCGCCCGGCGTGCCGCCACGCGGCCGCTGCGCCCCCACCACTCACCCGCTCACCGATCGCCGCTTGGCCGACCCGGCGTGCTGGCGAGGTGCCATCGCGCCCCCGGACCCCGGCCCACCGCTCAACCAACCCAAGGCACTGCCCACCTGGCCCCCCGCTCTCCTGCGGGCCGCTCGCTCGCTTCTCACCCGTGCTGGAGCGAGCCGAGTCAAGGGTGGCCCGAAGGGCCATCGCCGAAGGCGACGCGGAGCGATAGCGGAGCGCCCTTTACTCGGGTCGCGGAAGCACGACACTGGCAAAGAAGCGAGTGGCCCAACGGTCACTTGAAGGCGCCGGGGTGCCCAACCCCCTCCACGGAGCGGCCAGCTGCGCCCGCGCCCAGGGCGGAGCGGATCTCCCGGATCATATGCGCAGGGTGGTGGAAGACGACCTCGGCGGTGTAGCGGAGCAGGGTGCGTACCTCGGGGCAGCGGAGGACTTGGTTGAAGCGGGAGACGTCCCGGCGGTGGGCCTCACGGGTGCCGTGAAAGGCGTAGCCCTCGATCTCGACCGCCACTCCCTCCCGCCGGAAGAGGAAGTCGAGGAACCGGCGGCCGCCGCCGGGGACGCGGAGCTCGACCTGGGCCTCGGGGCGCAGGCCGGCGTCGAGCATGCGCAGGCGGGCGACCGTTTCCGCCGGTGAGCCGGAGCGGTGGTCGCCGAGGTGGAGCCAGCGCCGAGCGCGGGCGGCTCCCTGCAGAGGGGGTTCGAGGGCGATGGCCAGCGCGGCCGGGGTGGTGAGCGGTGGGCGGCGTACGCCCGCGACGGTGCGGTAGCCGAGCGCGGACTCGACGGCTACCAGGGCGTCGTCCCGCGGCCCGGCGCGCAGGAGGTCGGCGACGGTGCGGGGGACGTCCGTGATGCGCAGTCCCCGGCACTGCACGACGTCGACTTCGGCGAGGGGGATCCGGTGGACACGTACGTCCGTGACGCTCTGCCGCGTGCGGAGTCCTGGGTCAGTGAACTCCAGGGCCGGGGGTTCTCGGCCCTCCCTACGCACGTCCAGAGTCTCGATCTGCAACAGCCCGGCCGCCGAGTGATGGCTCACGACCAGCCTCGGCCTGAGGAGTTGGGCGGCCTTCAGCCGTACGGCCAGATCGACGCGTCGCCCCGGCTCGACCCAGGCGCCGCTCCGGACCCGGGCCCACCCCTCCGAGTCCAGCCTCCGAAAGAGGGGAACCCGAGACCACCCGGCCCCCAGCGCCCGCGAGGTGAGCAACACGCCTCCCTCGACCAGCGCCCCCAACTCCGCTCGCTCCACCTGCTCCACGTGTCCACTGTCCCGGAGGAGCCGACCGTCCGCTCGTCCCTGTGGATAACTCGGTGGAGGGCGAGTACGGGTCAGCGCCTCACGGACGCGAGGAAGGTGGTCCAGGTCGAGGCCCCAAAGAGAAGTACGGGGCCTTCGCCGGCCTGCTTTGAGTCGCGGACCGGGACGGTGGTGGGGAGGTTGGGGGCGACCTCGACGCAATCACCGCCAGTCCCATTGCTGTAGCTGCTCTTGCGCCAGCGGGCGGCGCTCAGATCAATCTCGTGACTTGCCATGTCGATAGTCCTCTGCCGCAGCCTCGATCATCGCCAGGGACGCCTCAGGCGGCATTGCGACGGCCCTGAGCAGATCGTACGACTCCCGGTACTGCTTCACGAGCGCCGGATAGTCGATGAGTTGGCCGCTGTGCAGGCTCTCGGTGTACACGACAGGAGGGGCGTCCGCGAAGGTCATGAACTTGGTCATGCCCATCATGAAGGGGTGAGCGGCGGAGGTTTCCGGGACGATCTGCAGAATCGAGTGCGTGCTCCTGATCATCCCCGCGATGTGCTCCAGCAGCTCCGCCATCTCCGCAGGGGGAAGAGCGGCTCGGCGGATCAGGGACTCGTCGAGGATGGCCCAGAACTTGGGCGGGTTCTCCGAGGTGAAGAGCTTGACCCGCCCCATTCGGGCGCCCACCTTCTCTTCGACTTCCCCATCCGAGGCTCGGGGCATGGCCGCTCGTACGATCGCCCGCGTGTAGGGCGCCGTCTGCAACAGACCGGGGACGAGCATCGGCGCCCACTCCTCGATCGTCTCCGCATGACGCTCCATCTCCGCCACGTCCGCGAAGTACTCCGCATGCCCCGACTGCCGGGCCCTGCGGGCGTCTTCACAACGCCGCTCGAAAAACCCGTCCGTCTTCAGCACCTTGTCGACGTGCTGGGCGAGATCCAGGGGCATCCGCCGCTCACCGCGCTCGATCTGGCTCAGAAAGGGGATGCCGTGGAAGCTCCCTTCCGCCAACTGTTCGAGGGTCAGACCCGCCAGCTCCCTCTTGTAGCGCAACTCGGCGCCGTAGAAGGACGGAACGTTCGCCGACGCATCGGGGTCCTTGCGTGGGGGCACAACTCACCACCGTCTCTTTCCAGTTGCGTTGCGCAACGGGAACCTCTTTTACGGTACGCAATGTCACGCCACTGTGTGACTGATTCGTCACAGAGCGCACAGGAAGGCGCCGCCTTATGCAAGACCCTCAGTCCCCCGCCGCCGACGACGTGGACAACTGCGTGACCGACCTCCGCACCGCCCTCGCCGCCCACGGCATCACGCTCCCCTCCCTCCGCGCCGACCTGCTGACCTTCGCGGGCACCTACGCGCCCCCGGTCGGCCTGGTCGCGCTCGGCAACTGCAACACCGTGACGGCGCGCAAGCTCGCGGCGGTGCTGAGGGGAGGCCTCGACCTCGACCTTCCGGCCACCCCCAAGGCGGTCCCGGACCTCCGCCGCGCCGTACGCCTGCATCTGGGTGGACCCTGCGCCGATGTCCAGCTGTGCGTCACCGAGCTCGTCGCCAACGTGATCCGGCATGTGGGAGAGGGGGCGCTGGTCCGGGTGAGGGTGGCCCGTGTGGACGGTGGCCGGATCCGGATCGAGGTTACTGATCCCGACACGCGCGCCCTCCCAGTGCTCGTGCACACCACGGGCGACGACGAGGCCGGGCGTGGACTTGCCCTGCTCGACGCTGTGGCCCTGCGGTGGGGCGTGGAGCCCGGGATGCGAGGCAAGACGGTGTGGTGCGAGGTGCAGGAGGCGTAGCGCGACTATCCCCCTGAACGGCAACGCGGGGCCGAACAATGCTCGACCCCGCTGAAGCCCTACGTTTCATCAGTCATGCATCGGCCGCGGCGGCTCCCCCTCCGCGCCGCCGCGGCCGACTCCCCCGTCAGAACAACTTCACGCGGTCTCGTCGGAGGCGTGATTGTCCTGGGGAGTGGTCTCTCCCCCCGACGCATGGTTGTCCAGGGTGGTTATCTTGCCCTCCGACGCCTGATCCTTCGTGGCGTCGGTGACGTTCTCCTCAACAGCGGAGGCGTGGTTGTCGAGCGGCTTGACGACATCGTCGTCCTTCTTGGCCTTACTCATGGTCATCAACTCCAGCAAGTCGTACTGCAGACAGTCGGAGCGACCCGTCCGACGACTCCCCCGAGGACCGTCGGACGGGTGCATATGGGCCGCTCACCCTAACGGTGTGGCCTCTCCGTGATCCGTCTGCCCCCCGACGCGACGGATCGACGTACGTAAGAGTGCCGAGCGGCGATAAACGAACGATGAACGGTGCCGCGATACCTGCTATGCGGCAGCCACCGGGGCCAGAAGCTCACGTAGCTCGTCGGCTTCGGGGGAACCCAACTGCTCGTAAATGGAAAGGGCCTCTCGCCAGCAGGCGGTCGCGCGGTCGGACTGGCCGAGCCCGGCGAGGGCCTTACCCAGGACGGTCAGCACGGTTCCGCGTCGCCACTCCCCGCCGATGCCGCGCAGCGCAATCGCCTGTTCGGCGTGGCTCGCGGCGAGTGCGGGGCGACGGGCCGCAAGGTGCACTTCCGCAATCCGGAAGTGCGTGACGCCTTCCCAGAGAGGCTGACGATTGTCGTGGAACAATGCCAGCGCATCGGTGAGCTGTTCGAGGGCCTCCGCCAATTCTCCGGCCTGAGTCAGAGCGATGCCCAGGGCGTATCGGCCGTTGGCGAGCCTCAGCGTGAGGCCCATACGGTCGTAAATGTCGATGCCCCGCTGAGCGAGGTCGATCGCACTGCCCGTCCGACCCATGGCGAGGTGGATTCGAGAGAGATTGCACAGTGCACTTGCTTCGCCGACGTCGTTGCCGTCGTCCCGGAAGTTGTCGATCGCCTGCTGCAGGTAGCGTTCACCGTCGGCATGCCGATTCTGGTAAATGGCGATGATGCCTCGGTCGTTGGGAGCCCAGCAGCTGGGGAGCGGGTCATGGGCATCCCCGGCGAGTTCCAAGGCGAGCCGTGCTTCTTCATCTGCTTCGCTGAAGCGACCCGCTACAAGATGGACGTTCGTCAGCACAGTGCGGGCACGGCCCTCGGTGCGGGTGTCTCCGGCCGCGTGCGCGGCATCCCGCACCGTACGGGCCGCTACTTCATACTCGCGTGCGTTGGCGCCTGACTCCGCCAAGTCCTTGGTCGCCCACAGCAGATCAACGCCCCTTCTCAGAGTCTGGGCGTGTATGGACTGGCGTACGCACGCTATGAGGCAGTTCGCTTCGGAGTAGAGCCAATCCTGCGCAGCGCGCGGGGACTCGAATACGAGGCCCGGGTAAGCGGTCGCCTGCAAGTGATCCACCAGCCGATCCCCCGGCCGCTCAATCGCATAAACCCCCGCCGCAGTAGCCAGATAAAAGTCCAGCAACCGCGACATCGCCGCATCCCGCGCGCTCGCCGGCTCCTCGTCCCTCTCCGCACAAGCACGCGCGTAGAGCCGCACCAGATCATGGAAGCGATACCGACCAGGAGCCGCTGACTCCAGCAACGACGTATCGACGAGGGACTCCAGCAAGTCCTCCGTCTCCTCCAGCGGGAGGTCCAGGACCGCCGCGGCTGCCGCCAGTGAGATGTCCGGGCCGTCCGCCAGGCCCAGCAGGCGGAATGCCCGTGCCTGGGCCGGCTCCAGTGCCCCGTAGCCGAGCTCGAAGGTCGCCTTCACCGCCAGGTCGCCGGCCTGGAGCTCGTCCAGGCGGCGGCGTTCGTCCGCGAGCTTCGCCGCCAGGACCGAGACCGTCCAGGTGCGGCGGGCCGCCAGACGGGATGCCGCGATGCGGATCGCCAGGGGTAGGAAGCCGCACGCCGCCACCACGTCGAGAGCCGCCTCGCGCTCCGAGCCGACCCGTTCCCCGCCCACTATCTTCGTGAACAATTGCAGCGCCTCGTCGGGGGACATCACGTCCAGGTCCACCAGGTGGGCACCGGCCAGGTCCACCATGCGGACGCGGGACGTGATCAGGGCCGCGCAGCCCTCCGTGCCGGGCAGCAAGGGCCTCACCTGGGCGGCGTCCCTCGCGTTGTCCAGCAGCACCAGCACCCGCCGTCCGTCCAGAACCGACCGGTACAGGGCCGAGCGCTCCTCCAGCGAGTCCGGGATGGCGGAGTCGGCGGTGCCCAAGGCCCGCAGGAAGGAGCCGAGCACCGTCTCCGGTTCCGCCGCCCTCGCGCCGGCGCCCTGGAGGTCGACGTAGAGCTGGCCGTCGGGGAACGCGCCCCGTGCCTGGTGCGCCACGTGCACCGCCAGCGTCGTCTTGCCGACGCCGCCGATGCCCGCCAGCGCGGACACCGCCATCACCCGGCCCTCCGCCGACGCCAACACGTCGCTCAGCTCGGAGACGAAGGACTTACGGCCCGTGAAGTCGGATACCGTCGCGGGGAGTTGCGCCGGGCGGACCGGTACGGCGGCAGGTTCAGCCACCGGTGCCGACGGCTCGGCCAGGCCCGGGTCCGCCCGCAGGATGCGCTGCTGGAGCTCGCGGAGGCCCGGGCCGGGATCCACGCCCAGTTCGTCGGCCAGCAGCCGGCGCGTGTCCGCGTACACCGCCAGGGCCTCCGCCTGGCGGCCACTGCGGTACAACGCCAGCATCAGCAGTTCGCGCAGTCGCTCGCGCAACGGGTGCGCCGCCGTCAGGGCCGTCAGCTCCGAGACCGCCTCCGCGTGGCAGCCCTGCTCCAGGTCCATGTCCAGGCGGGACTCCAGCAACTGGAGCCGCCACTCCTCCAGGCGGACCCGCTGCGCCTCCGCGTACGGCCCCGGCACCCCGGCCAGTACCTCGCCGTCCCACAGGGCCAGCGCCCGGTTCAGTACGTCACGCGCGTGGCACAGGTCCCCGGCGTTCCGCGCCTTCTCCGCCTCCGCCCCCAGCTCCTGGGCCACCGCGAGATCGAGGGCGCCTTCCCCCACCGAACGCACCGCGTACCCGCCCGACTCGCTCACCAGGACGCCGGGGTCCAGCACCTTGCGCAGGCGGGAGGCGTACGTCCGTAGTGCCGCCAGCGCCTGCGAGGGGGGTTCCTCGCCCCACAGGGCGTCGATCAGCTCGGCCGCGGTCGCCGTACGGCCCTCGCGCAGCAGCAGGGCGGCCAGCAGGGCGCGTTGCTGGGGTGAACCGGTGTTCAGCGACTCCTCGCCGCGCCAGGCGCGTACCGGACCGAGCACGCTGAAGCGCAGCGTCACCGTCGTCCCTGGCTCCTCCTCGGAGCCGGGATGTCTCTGCTCCGGCACTCGCGGTACCTCGGGCACTCGCGGCACACCGTCCATCCCGTCGTCCCCCTAGAGATCCTGAGCAACCCAGCCAGTTTGCCTTGTTCATGGCAGATGCGTCAGCTGTGGAGAGCGTGATCACAGAGAGGCGCGCGGGCTATCACAAGGCCCTCACACGGTCTTCGCGCAGATCCGCACAGGAACGATCGCAACCGGGCGGGGTACGGACAGCTGACGGGTCGTCAGATCAGCGCTACCGTGAGCGCCATGGACACCCAGACCAGCACCCGGACCAGCACCCAGACGACCACTCAGACCAGCACCACGCGGACCCCGCTCCCACTGATCATCTCCGTCGACGACCACACCGTGGAGCCGAGCACCGTCTGGCAGGACCGGCTCCCGAAGAAGTACCTCGACATCGGGCCCCGCACAGTCCGTGCGCCCCTGAAGGAAATGACCTTCCTCGGCGGCCGGTTCAAGCCCGTCATGGGCACGCCGGGCACGGACGACGGGCCCATCGGCGACTGGTGGGTCTACGAGGACCTCCACCGCCCCCTCACCCGCCTCGACACCGCCGTCGGCTACAGCAGGGACGAGATCAAGCTCGAAGTCATCACGTACGAGCAGATGCGACCAGGTTCGTACGACGTCCCCGCCCGCCTCGCCGACATGGACGTCAACCACGTCCAGTCCGCCCTCTGCTTCCCCACCTTCCCCCGCTTCTGCGGCCAGACCTTCACCGAGGCCGAGGACCACGAGCTGGGGCTGCTGTGCGTTCAGGCGTACAACGACTGGATGGTGGAGGAGTGGTGCGGGCCCCAGGCGCACGGGCGGCTCATCCCCCTCACCCTCATCCCCCTCTGGGACGCCGAGCTGGCGGCCCGGGAGGTCCGGCGGAACGCGGCCCGCGGCGTCCGTGCCGTCGCCTTCTCCGAGATACCCCCGCACCTCGGACTGCCCTCCGTCCACACCGACGACTGGGACCCCTTCCTCGCCGCCTGCGACGAGACCGGCACCGTCGTCGCCATGCACATCGGCTCCAGCAGCCGTATGCCCTCCACCTCCGCCGACGCCCCGCCCGCCGTCGGCTCCACCATCACCTTCGCCAACTGCTGTTTCTCGATGGTGGACTGGCTGATGAGCGGCAAGTTCGAGCGTTTCCCGAACCTGAAGGTGATGTACGCGGAGGGGCAGATCGGCTGGATTCCCTACATCCTCGAGCGCGCCGACGTGGTGTGGGAGGAGAACCGCGGCTGGGGCGGCGTCGCCGACAAGGTCCACCGGCCGCCGTCCGAGCTGTTCGCCGAGCACGTCTACGGCTGCTTCTTCGACGACGCCTTCGGGCTGCGGAATCTGGACTCCATCGGGGTCGGGAATGTCCTGTACGAGACCGACTATCCCCACTCCGACTCCACCTGGCCGAAGTCCCGGGAGGTCGGCGAGGCCCAGATGGGGCACCTGGACGCCGACGTGGTGGAGCGGATCGTACGGCGGAACGCGATCGAGCTGCTCGGGCTCACACCCGACGGACTCTGGGACGGCCCACGGTGATCCAGTACGGCGTCCAGCTCCCCGTCCAGTCCCAGAGCACGATCTACGCCGAGCCGTGGGAGGCCGCCGCCGGCCCGGAGGACCTGCTGGCCATCGCCCGTACCGCCGACCGCGCCGGCTTCGCCTACGTAGCCTGCTGCGACCACGTCGCCATCCCGCGCCGCCTCGCGCCCGCGATGAGCACGGTCTGGTACGACCCCGTCGCCACCCTCGCCTTCCTCGCCGCCGCGACCGAGCGGGTACGGCTGCTCAGCCATGTCGCCGTCGTCGGTCTACGGCACCCGCTGCTCACCGCCAAGCAGTACGCCACCCTCGACCATCTGAGCGGCGGGCGGCTGATCCTCGGGGTCGGCGCCGGGCACGTGCAGGAGGAGTTCGAGGCGCTCGGGGCCGACTTCCGGCAGCGCGGCGCCGTACTCGACGAGTCCCTCGACGCGCTGCGCGCCGCCCTCGGGCCCGACGAGTTCCCCGAGCACCACGGCAAGCTCTACGACTTCGACGGGCTCGGGCAGCGGCCCCGGCCGGCCCAGGAGCGCGTGCCGCTCTGGGTCGGCGGATCGTCCCCCGCCGCCGTACGCCGGGCCGCGCTCAAGGGTGACGGCTGGCTGCCGCAGGGGGATCCGCGTGACCGGCTGCCGGAGCAGATCCAACGGATCCGGGACATCCGCGCACAGCACGCCATCCACGGGCCCTTCGCCATCGGCGCCATCGCCGAGCCCCTGTACGTCGGCACCCCCACCTGGGACGTGAGGCCCCGCACCCTCACCGGGGGGCCGCAGGAACTCGCCGAGTCGCTGCGTGCCTACCGGGCGATGGGCGTGCACCAGATCCAGGTGCGGTTCCGCAGCCGGAGCCGCGCTGAACTCACCGACCAGATGGCCGCGTTCGGGGCCGAAGTGGCTCCCCACCTCTAAGGAGACCGCATGGGCAAGCTGGACGGACGCGTCGTGATCGTCACCGGCGCGGCGCGCGGGCAGGGGGAGCAGGAGGCCCGCCTGTTCCGGGCGGAGGGCGCCGAGGTCGTCGTGGCGGATGTGCTCGACGACCAGGGGCAGGACCTCGCCAAGGAGATCGGTGCGCTGTACGTCCGTCTCGACGTACGCCGGGAGGACGACTGGCAGCAGGCCGTGGCCTCCGCCACCGACGCCTACGGCCGTATCGACGGGCTCGTCAACAACGCCGGCATCCTGCGCTTCAACACTCTGCTCGACACGCCCCTCGACGAGTTCATGCAGATCGTCGAGGTCAACCAGGTCGGCTGCTTCCTCGGTATCAAGACCGTGGCACCCCGGATGTCCGACGGAGGCACGATCGTCAACACCGCCTCGTACACCGGCGTGACCGGGATGGCGGCCGTGGGCGCCTACGCGGCGACCAAGCACGCGATCCTCGGGCTCACCCGGGTCGCCGCCCTGGAGCTGGCCGCCCGGAAGATCCGGGTCAACGCCATGTGCCCGGGCGCCATCGACACCGCGATGTCCAACCCGGCCCAGCTGGATCCGGCGGCGGACGCCGAGGAGGCCTCCCGGGGCCTCGACCGGTTCTACCGCAAGCTCGTGCCGCTCGGGCGGATCGGGAAGCCGGAGGAGGTGGCGCGGCTCGCGCTGTTCCTGTCGTGCGACGACTCCTCCTACATCACCGGGCAGCCGTTCGTGATCGACGGAGGGTGGCTGGCCGGGGTGTCCATCGTCTGATGTCGCCGGAGCGACGTCTGACTGGCCGTCAGCTATTGACGGTCCACGCGCCCGGTGCCACAGTCGGCGGCAGATCGTGAATCTGACGGAGCGTCAGAAACAGACTGGGGACGGTGAACCTCCTTGGAATTCGGGCTCTTTGTACAGGGATACGTGGGCAAACGCGCCGAGACCGACCCGCTGGCCGAGCACAAGGCGCTGATGGAGGAGACCGAGTACGTCATCCAGGCGGACCGGTCCGGCTTCAAGTACGCCTGGGCGTCGGAGCACCACTTCCTGGAGGAGTACTCGCATCTCTCCGCCAACGACGTCTTCCTCGGCTATCTGGCGCACGCCACCGAGCGGATCCACCTCGGGTCCGGCATCTTCAACCCCCTCGCGCAGGTCAACCACCCGGTCAAGGTCGCCGAGAAGGTCGCCATGCTCGACCATCTCAGCGGCAACCGCTTCGAGTTCGGCAGCGGGCGAGGAGCGGGGTCGCACGAGATCCTCGGCTTCCTCCCGGGCATCACCGACATGAACCACACCAAGGAGATCTGGGAAGAGACCATCGCCGAGTTCCCCAAGATGTGGCTCCAGGAGGAGTACGAGGGCTTCCAGGGCAAGCACTGGCAGCTCCCGCCGAGGAAGGTGCTGCCGAAGCCGTACGGGAAGTCCCACCCCGCGATGTGGTACGCCGCCGGGTCGCCGCCCTCGTACGCCATGGCCGCCCGCAAGGGCCTCGGGGTGCTCGGCTTCAGCGTGCAGAAGGTCTCCGACATGGAGTGGGTCCTCGAGCAGTACAAGACGGCGGTCGTGGACGCCGAGCCGATCGGGGACTTCGTCAACGACAACGTGATGGTCACGACCACCGCGATCTGCGCGCCCACGCACGAGGAGGCCGTACGGATCGCGGTGAACGGCGGGCTGCACTACCTGCCCTCCCTCGTCTTCCGCTACCACGACACCTTCCCTCGTCCCGAGGGGTTCCCGGTGTGGCCGGAGACGTTGCCGGAGTACACCGCGGACTTCGTCGAGGTCCTCATCGAGGAGGAGCTGTTGATCTGCGGGGATCCGGACGAGGTGTTCCAGCAGTGCAAGCGGTGGGAGCAGGCCGGGGCCGATCAGTTGAGCTTCGGGCTGCCGGTGGGGGTGCCGAAGGAGGAGACGCTGCAGACGATCCGGCTGATCGGCGAGCACGTGATTCCGAAGATCGATACGGATCCGGTGCATCGGACGACCCGGTTCCGGCAATCCGCGTGAGCGCTCCGCTGGGGGTGCCGTGTGATCGCCGTGGGACTGCGGGCCGTTCGTGGCTGCAGGTCGTCTGTGGCTGGTCGCGCAGTTCCCCGCGCCCCTTTGGGGCGCGTCAACCGCACCGGAGTTGAGGAGGCAAGCGACGTCATGCTCGACCACCTGATCAAAGGCGCGACCGTCGTGGACGGGACGGGCGCGTCCGCGTACACCGCCGACGTGGGGATACGCGACGGTCGTATCGCCGTGATCGGTCGCGAGGTCGCCGAGGAGGCCCGGACCGTCGAGGACGCCACCGGCCTCGTCCTCGCCCCCGGCTTCGTCGATCCGCACACCCACTACGACGCCCAGCTCTTCTGGGACCCGTACGCCACCCCGTCCCTCAACCACGGGGTGACCACGGTCGCGGCCGGCAACTGTGGTTTCACGCTGGCACCGTTGAATCCCGACCGGCCCGAGGACGCCGACTACACCCGCCGCATGATGTCCAAGGTCGAGGGCATGTCCCTGGTCGCGCTGGAGGAGGGGGCGCCCTGGAGCTGGAACTCGTTCGGTGAGTATCTGGACGCCCTGGAGGGGCGGATCGCCGTCAACGCCGGTTTCATGGTGGGGCATTGTGCGCTGCGGCGGTATGTGATGGGGCCGGAGGCGGTCGGCGGGCAGCCGAGTGAGGAGCAGCTCGCGGGCATGGTCCGGCTGCTCCACGAGGCCATGCAGGCCGGTGCCTGGGGGCTGTCCACCACCCAGTCGTCCAGCCACTCCGACGGGGACGGCAAGCCCGTCGCCTCCCGGCACGCGCGGCCGGACGAGCTGCTGGCCCTGTCGCGGGCCGTCGGGGAACACGAAGGCACGCAGATCGAGGCGATCGTCGCGGGCTGTCTCGACCAGTTCAGCGACGCGGAGATCGACCTGTTCGTGGAGATGAGCGCGGTGGCGGGCCGCCCCCTGAACTGGAACGTCCTGACGATCGACGCCTCCGTCCCCGAGCGGGTGCCCAGGCAACTGCTGGCGAGCGAACGGGCCCGTAAGGCGGGCGGCAGGGTCATTGCCCTGACCATGCCGATCCTCACGCCGATGAACATGTCCCTGGGCACCTTCTGCGCGCTGAACCTGATCCCCGGGTGGGGTCCGATCCTCGGGCTGCCGGTCCCGGAGCGGATCGCGCGGTTGCGCGACCCGGACGTACGGGCCGAGATGCTGGATCGCGCCCACTCCAAGGAGGCGGGCGTCTTCCGGCGGCTGACGAACTTCGGGCGGTACGTCATCGGGGACACCTACAGCGAGGCGAACGCCGGGCTGACCGGCCGGGTCGTGGAGGACATCGCGGCGGAACGCGGCCAGGAACCCTTCGAGTGCCTGGTGGAGATCTGCGCGGCCGACGAGCTGCGTACGCTCCTGTGGCCCATGCCCACCGACAACGACCCGGCGTCCTGGTCCCTGCGCGCCGAGACCTGGCAGCACGAGGACGTCATGCTCGGCGGCTCGGACGCGGGCGCGCATCTGGACCGCATGTGCGGGGCGCCGTACACCACCCGGTTCATCGGGGACTGCCTGCGCGGGCGGAAGCTGGCGAGCCTGGAGCAGGCCGTGAAGATGCTGACGGACGACCCGGCGCGGCTGTTCGGTCTGCGCGAGCGGGGGCGGGTGCGGGAGGGCTGGCATGCGGACCTGGTCCTCTTCGACCCGGAACGGATCGACGCCGGCACGGCCACCCTGGTGCACGACCTGCCGGGTGACAGCCCCCGGCTGGACTCCAGGGCGATCGGTATCCGGGCCGTGTGGGTCAACGGGGTCGAGGCGATCCGGGACGACGAGGTGAGCGGGGCGGTGCCGGGGAAGGTGCTGCGTTCCGGGCGGGACACGCGGACGGTGGCGACCAGGTG
This sequence comes from Streptomyces sp. NPDC002838, assembly GCF_040295365.1. Lineage (NCBI taxonomy): Bacteria > Bacillati > Actinomycetota > Actinomycetes > Kitasatosporales > Streptomycetaceae > Streptomyces > Streptomyces sp. NPDC002838. The sequence continues at coordinate 260,945 of NZ_JBEOVF010000003.1, forward strand.
ACTGCTCAGGTGGCTGCTGAGGGGCAGCGGCTGTTCGTCGGTGGTGCCTGGGTCGAGCCGGACGGCGGTCACTACGAGGTCGTCGACCCGGCGACCGAGGAGACCGTCGGCCGGGCGCCGGAGGCCTCGCGGGATCAGGTGCACGCGGCTTGTGCCGCGGCCCGCGAGGCCTTCGGGCCGTGGTCGCGTACGACGCCGGAGGAGCGGGCGGCCGTACTGGCGCGGGCCGCGGAGATCATCGGCGGCCGGCTGGAGCCGTACGCGGAGCTGGCCCGGGCGGAGACCGGGGCGACCACGGCGACGGCGCGGCGTATGCAGGTGGGCGTGGCCGCCGCCCGCTTCCGGCGGTACGCGCGCGTGGAGCCCGCCGAGTGGGCGATCCCGCCGCAGATCAACGAGGCCGGGCCGATGGGAAGGGCGGCGGTGATGGGCGCGCTGGCCGTACGCCAGCCGGTCGGGGTCGTCACCTGCATCACGTCGTACAACAACCCGTGGGCGAACCCGGCCGGAAAGGTCGCCCCGGCGCTGGCGATGGGCAACACGGTGGTGGTGAAGCCGGCCCCGCAGGATCCGCTGTCGGTCTACCGGATGGCGGAGGCGCTGGAGGCGGCGGGGGTGCCGCGCGGGGTCGTGAACGTGGTGTCCGGGCGCTCGGTGGAGGTCGGCGAGGCGGCCGTGGAGTCGCCGGACGTGGACATGGTGAGCTTCACCGGCTCGACGGCGGTCGGCCGGCGCATCGCCTCCGTCTGCGGCAGGGACATGAAGCGGCAGTTGATGGAGCTGGGCGGGAAGGGCGCGGCGGTCGTCCTCGACGACGCGGACGTCGGCTCGGCGGTGGCCGGGATCGGTACGACGTTCTCGTTCTATTCCGGCCAGATCTGTACGGCGCCGACGCGGGTGCTGGCCCAGCGCGGGGTGTACGACCGGCTGGTCGAGCAATTGGCGGCGTACGCGGGCCGGTTGAAGGTGGGCGATCCGGGGGAGCCGGACACGGTGGTCGGGCCGGTGATCTCGGCGGCGCACCGGGACCGGGTGGAGTCGTACGTGGAGCTCGGCCGGAAGGAGGGCGCGGTGGTGGCCGCGGGTGGTGAACGTCCGTCTGTGTCCGACCGGGGCTTCTATGTGGCCCCCACCCTCCTCGCGGACTGCACGAACGGCATGCGGGTGGCCCGGGAGGAGATCTTCGGGCCGGTGGTGACGGTGATCCCCTTCGACGAGGAGGACGAGGGGGTGGCCCTGGCGAACGACACCGACTACGGCCTGATCGACTACGTCTGGTCGGCGGACGTCTCCCGCGCCTTCCGGGTGGCGAGGCGGCTGCGGGCCGGCGGGGTGGGCGTGAACACGGTCGGCCGCAACATGGAGGCGCCGTTCGGGGGGTTCAAGAAGAGCGGGGTCGGGCGGGATGTGGGGTCGTATGCACTGCATGCGTACAGCGAGGTGCAGGCGATTGTCTGGCCGGGGTGAGGCAGGCCTGCTCGCTTCCGGGTACAGGTCGGACACGGCACGAAGAGACGCTTCCTGCGACTTGTCTCCGCTACGCGGCTTCGGCCTCGCGTGAGGCGTTCGATGCACTGGCTCGTGTGAGGGACAACTGCGCGGCCCAAGCGAAAAGTGCCTCCGCAACATCGAGGCCGCACTGGCCGAGGCGAACTGCACCTTCGCCGACGTGGTGCGCGTGCGCTACCTACTGCCCGACCGCGAAGACTTCGAACCCTGCTGGCCGGTCCTGCGCCGCTGCTTCGGCGACGTTCAGCCCGCCGCCACGATGCTCATGTGCGGTCTCGCCGACCCGCGGATGAAGATCGAAATAGAGGTGTACGCGCGGCGGCGCATCCCGCCTCGCGGTGGCGCCATGAGCAATCAGTCGGAAGCGCCTGTCGTGCCCGTCGAGGCCTATGAACCCCCCTACTTCGCGGCCGTCTTCACTACGGTGCGAACCCAGGACCAGAGCGACTACAGCGAGACCAACGCACACTTGGAAGACCTGGTGAAGGACGTCCCCGGGTATCTGGGGATGGACCACGCGCAGACTCCTGGCGGGCTGGGCATCACCGTCAGCTACTTCCGCGACGCCGACGCCCTCACCCAGTGGCGGACCAACGCCGAGCACCGCGCGGCGCAAAATCGCGGGCGAGTCCAGTGGTACCAGACCTATACGCTGCATGTGGCGAAAGTGGAACGAAGCCACGGATTCGTGCGCGCAGATGTCCAGCAGAGCCCGACAGCAGGCTGACCAACCAAAGTCACCTCAGCGGCCGTCCCGCCACAAGCTCGCATCGAACGAGTCGGCATGCCCCTCGCAAGCCCGATCCAAGGACTGTCCGGTCGATCACGAGCGGCTCGCCCGGCCCCGGCCGCAGCCGATCCCCGCTGCGGAAGCCGGTCCTGACCTCCGCCAGGTGTTCCAGCCGGACCCTGACCAACTCCAGCCGGTGCGGCGTCAGATCGCCCAGGCTCTTGGGCTGACGACCGCGGCTGGCTCCCTCCGCCTGCCGAGTTCCGTCCAGGGCCACCAACTGGACACGGCCGGTGTGCGGTTCTCCTCGCTCGACGCGCCACTCATCCCCGTCGAGCACCAGAGCGCTGCCAACCGACACATCCACCGCGGCCGCAGTCATGGCGACACCTTTGCCGCGGCAATCACCGAACCGTCACCGAGAGGGACCCGCAGGTCCAGCCCGAGCGTCGGTGCCAGAGCAGATGCAGCAGGTGGGCCCGTGCCACCGGCGGGAAGGGGGTGCAGACCGCCAGCTCGCCGAAGGTCCGCCCGCCGGCTGCCGCTTCAGCCAGGAGAGTCGGTTCCAGCCGCAGCGGATCCGTCATCGACCGCCGGCGCGACGACAGCCAGTCCAGGGTGATCATCGTGTTGGGCAGCCACCCACCCACGACTGCGAACTCCCAGCCGCAGACGCGAGCCAGCTCGGCGGCCCGACCCACCAGGCACCGCTCTTCATCTCGATCGTGGTGGGCACTCTGACGGTCATCCCCGGCCGCGCGACGCTCTGGCGGAGCTGCCTCCACCTGGTGCTGTTCGCGGCGCACTTGGTGCTGGCGATTACGCTCTAGCGGCACCGGCTCCCGCCCCGGGGGACCTGCCGCCCAGCCCCGGGATCAGTACCGCCGCCACCGCCAGGTGCATCAGAACGAGGGAGACCCGGGTGCCGCCGTCCATGCCGTCGCCGATGAGCGGCAGGAAGGACACGGCCAGTGCGGCGCCGGCCACCCCGGTCCAGATGGCGCGGGCGCGCCGCGCCCCGAACCGCTCCAGGGCGGCCAGCAGTCCCCAGCCGGAGAGCGACGCGAGCAGTGCGACGACCGCCACGGGCACGGCGCCGATGTCGAGCGTCTGCTCGCCGTCGGCGATCCGCAGCCGGTGCCCCAGCAGTGGGTCCGCGACCAGCCACACCAGGACGGGGGCCAGGACGGCCAGGGCCGTAACCCCCAGGCGCCTTCTCCGCGCGCTCACTTGGCGCCCCCCGAGAGCGCCCCGTGCAGGAAGACCTCCACCAGCTCCTGCGGGGTCAGGTCGGGCTCGTCCTCCGTACGCGGCTGGGTGAAGAGCAGCCCGAAGAAGAGGGCCGCGATCTGCTCCGGCGGCCGGCGCAGCGCGGCCTTGTCGGGCTCCAGCAGCTCCGCGAGGGCCGCGTGGATACGGGTCGTCGACTCGTCGCGGCCCGCGCCGCGCACCGTGCCGGGGTGCTTGCCGCCGCGATGCCCCAGCGAGCCGGCGATCGCGCCCATCCTGGACATGTGCGCCTGCAGCGCCTCGGCCGCCTCCGCGAGCCGGTCGGGCAGCGGCTGGGATACGTCGATCGCGTCGAGCTCGCGGACCGCCTGCTCGGGGGAGAGCGCCTCGGCCATGCAGGCCTGCAGCAGCTCGTCCTTGTCGGCGAAGACCCGGAAGATCGTTCCCTCGCCGATGCCCGCGGCGCGGGCGATCTTCGCGGTCGTCACCGCGGCACCGTACTCGGCGATCAGCGGGATCGCGGTCTGGATGATCATTTTGCGGCGCTGCTCCGGCGACATGCCGGGGGCGCGGCGGCGGGTGGTCTGGTTCTCCTTAGGTGCTGTCATGACCACGAGAGTACGGAGTGAGGACTCACTCCGTCAATGAGTGAGTCCTCACTCCGCTCAAGGGCATACGACGTGACCCGCCCTCAGCGATGGCGGTCGTGAAGCCGTCGGCCAGTACATCCGGGGGTCTGGACTGACCGCGAAGGTCGGTGAGTTGGCCACGGCTGGGGACATGGACCTGCCTGCCCCGCACGGTCCGCTGCAACGAGGCCATGGCCGAAGCGATCCCCGGCTGCAGCCTCGTACGCCTGCCGGACTGCGACCACCTGCCGACGCTGCGGGCGCCGGAGGCCGTACGGGAGCTGGTGCTGGAGGTGTGTGCGCGGGCGATCTGACAGGGCCTGCCCTCCGTTACTCCTCCAGATCCACTCGCACCGTCAGCAGCCCCGCCCCCAGCACCCGCACCGCCGCGCTGTTGAGCCGGGGCAGGCTGCGCAGGCGGGCGACGGGGTCGTCGTCGGGGAGGAGGCGGGCCGTTCCGGTGTGCCAGCGGCCCCGGATGCGGACCCGGACTCTCGCGTCGGCCTTGATGTTGCGGACGTACTGGGACCGTTCGCCGAACTCGGAGACCAGCCAGAAGGATTTCCCGACCCGGCGTCCACCCACCGGCGTGCGGCGCGGCAGGCCGGAGGTGCGGCCGGTGGTCTCCAGGAGGGTCTGGGTCGGGAGGCGGCGCAGGACCGGGTTGCCGATTCGGCGCTGGAAGGCCGCGACCGCCCGGTACTTCGTCTCGGATTGGCGGGACATCATTTCGACGCTTTGAGCGTGTCGAGCAGGGCGCCGAAGGCGACGGGGGTGGTGGTGAGGACGGTTTGGGTGGCGTCGGCGCTTTCGGTGACGTGGACGGATTCGTGGGCGGCGGATATGTGGACGCAGGCGTCGCCTTCCTGGCAATAGGACGACTTCTGCCAGTGGTGCCAGGACATGTCGGCTCCCTTACAGGTTCTGGGCGATGGTGTGGATCAGATCCCGGGATTTCTCGGGGCTGAGGGCGGTGGCTTCCACGATGTCGAGGAGGTTCCGGTACTTCTGCAGGAGGGCCTCGGCATCAAGCAGGACCGGACCGTGGAACTGGTCGAGTTGCGCGGTGTCGAGCTGCGGAACGGGACCGTACAGGTAGTTGATGGACTGGATGCTGCAACTGGGCGCGAGTCACGCTCCGGCCGCCGACGCCCATGTGCAGGGCCGCCTCGTGTACGACGGTGCTGTACGGAGTCGGGTGGGACCCGTACAGCACCCCCTGCCGCTTGATCCGGTGCGAAGCGCGGTGCTCGACCTCGGGCGGTGTGGGCGCGGGGATGACGTGCCGGAAGATCTCACGCGCGTGATCGGCGGTCTGGAGCAGGCCCGGCATGTGAGACGTGTACGCGGTGCGCACGGCGGTGGCGTGGTGTTCCAGTTCGGCGAGGTCGAGGAGCCCGGACGGCAGCACCTCGCGGTACGACTCCCACCAGCCGAACGTCTTGTCGGTCGCCATGCCGACCAGGGCCTCGACGAATCCCTGGTCCGGGCAGGAGTAGATGCGGGCCAGCGCTCTGACTCGCTCCGGGCTCACCCCGAAGCGGCCCGACTCCACGTTGCTGAGCTGTCCCTGGCTCGTGCCGAGCGTGCGCGCGGCCTCGGTCGCCGTCATGCCCGCGCGCTCGCGCAACTTGCGCAGCTCCACGGCGAGCCGGAGGCGGCGGGCCGTCAGAGGGGGTCTGGCGGGCATGTGCGAACTCCTCCTGGACGCGTGTTCCATGGCCACCGTATCCCCGTCCTGGAACTACACCCTGCACCTCCCGCACGATCCACGCGCACCGGGCATCGCGCGGGGCGCCCTCAGACTGATTCTGGCCGCACACGAGATGCCCGAGCTCACCCCCACCGCGGAACTGCCGGCGGCCGAGCTGCTGACCCACTCGCACCGCCACACCAAGGGCCCGTACGCCCTCCGCCTCCGCTCGGCCGAGCCCGGCCGGCTCCGCGTGGCCGTATGGGACACGGACCCGCAGGTCCCACCCGGTTTCTCGGATCGGGATGCCCCCGCACCCTCACTGGACGCGGCCCCTCCCGGAAATCCGGACCGTGGAAGACCTGCGCAGCGCGCTCAGCCGCTACGGCTTCCCGGGCGACCGGGAACGGTTCGAGGAGGAGCTGGTGGCCGCCATAGGAGCCTCCCCCCACCAACGACTTCGCGGGCGCCGCCGCTGTCGTCCGGGCCTACCGGCACCGGATCCTGATCAGGAACTCACCCGAGATCATGGCGGCCCTGGAAGAAGCGCGCGTCGGAGGCGGCGGCACGTGAACGAAGTCCCGTTGGAGGCGGCTGAGCCCGCCAGGAAGGCGTTCGGCGACCTGACGGGGGAGCGGGAAGTCGTCCGGGAGGCACTCGCGGCCATCGGCCACGACCCGGCGGTGGGTCGCGAGATCCCCGGTTTGCGGCTTCCGTCCGTGGAATACACGTACACGACACCCCTCGCCCGTTTCTCGGCCGAGGCGATCACCGTCGTGTACACGCGAGGCCCCTGGCCGGGGTTGGCGGGCGCGGTCGCGTCTCGCCTGCACGCCGGGTCGGTTTGGCGGCTTGCGGCTGGTGGTGGGTGGCGAGGCGGTAATTGGAGGATTTGTTCCAGACCACTCCGTCCTCACCTGCGATTTTGTCTCACCCGCTTGGAACATTTCGCCGACGATCCGTGGGCCGCCCTCCTCGACACCGTGGACCTTCTCGCCGCACCGGCCACGGAGCCGCTGGTCCCCGCCCTCGTCATGGAGGCGATGATCCAGGCCTACCGCGACCCCGAACTCGAAGCACTGCTGAGCCGTGAGCAGGACGAGGAGCGGGCCACCGTCACCACCCTGCTGCGGAACGCGGCCGCGGCAGGGCAGATCGATCCTGGACTGGACGTGGACGACACCGCGGCGTGGGTCATGGCTCTCATCGCCGCGCTCTACACCAGTGCCGCCACCGATCCATCCTTCAGTCCTGCCGCTCAGCTCCCTACCCTGCGCCTGATCCTTCAGCGCTTTCTACAGCCCGACATGCCGGCCTGACGGCGCCCTCACGGGGATGCTGTGGGAGCCGTGTGGGCGGAGTGTGATCTTCAGACGTGTGCGCTCGGCGCCGTGTTAGCGTCCCGCGGGCATGATCATGACGGGGGAACGGGGCCGGCGATGTCAGGAGTCTTGCGGCGGGTCAACGAGTCCGCGACCGAGCGTGCCGAGCGGCTGGCGGGGCTCAGCGAGCGGATGCTGGCGGCCGGGAGCAAGAACGAGCTGCTGGATCTGATCGGGCAGGCGTCCGCGGAGCCCCGGCCGGAGGGTGATCCGGGGACGCTGGAATCGCTGGGCAGGCGGTACCGCGACCAGCTCGACGACGCCATGAGCTTGCACGACCGGGTGGAGAGGGTGGCCCGCAAGGGGCTGCCGGAGGTGTGGGTCGGCGACACGAGTGTCCTCGCCTCGGACGCGGTGGGTGCCGCGGCGCGGGCCGTGTCGGACATGGCGGAGGCGTTCGAGGGCGGTTTCAGAGCGCTGATCGTCCTGGCCGACGCGATCACGGAGGCCCAGAGCCAGGACAGCGAAGGCCGGGGGAAGCTGAAGCAGGCGCTGGAGGCGATGGGCAGCGACCGCGAGGGCTTCTTCGACGAACTGCGCGAGAACGACGAGGAGGAGTGGGACCGGAAGAACGCCGCCCACGACGCCTCCTACGGAGTCGGTCTGATGCGCAAGGCCGTCCTCGCCGCCGGCGAGGCCCGCCGCGTCGCGGCCCGGGACCTGAACAAGTGGGCGGCCGAGGCACGTGCCGGGAAGATGGACACCGACGAGCTGTCCCCGGTCGACCGTCTCATGCTCGCCGACGCCGGCGGTGTGAAGGGCGAGGCCGAGTACAACGAGATCCTCAGTGCCAATGAGCTGGAGCGCTCGGGCCGGGCCATGGAGAACCTCCCGTCGGCCGACCGGGCCCGGATGGAACTGCTCATGGCGAACGCGTCCTCCCCACAGGAAAAGGCGTATCTCATGAAGGCCCTCGCCGCGGGCCGCAGCGTCGACGAGATCGACGAGTTCGCCTTCAAGATCCAGGGCAAGGACCCGGCGTGGCTGCAGCGGCACCTGTCGCCGATCACCACCGAGGGCGACAGCCTGAACGACGAGGGGACGAACCCCAACGGGTCCAGCGTCAACACCGACGACCAGGTGTTCAACGGCCAGAAATGGGTCCAGGGGGGCGACGGTTCGGAGGGCACCTGCGTGGCCTCGTCCACCGTCACCGCGCGTGCCATGGTCGACCCCCTCTACGCCCTCGAACTCACCGGCGGACCCAGCGGGCAGGAGGACGACCCCGACGCCTTCCGGCAGCGCCTGGTGGAGGAACAGCACCGGCTGCACACGGAGGGCGACGGCGGCGAGAACTGGACCGGCATGGGCCCCGAGGGGCAGGAACGTATCGCCGACGACGCCATCGGCGGCGCCACCGGCGACGACTACCAGCGCCACGACATGAACAGCGCCGACGAGCGCAGGCAGGTTCTGACCGAGGTGGAGAAGGCGGTCGCGGAAGGGAAGCCGGTCCCGGTCGACGTCAAGAGCGACACCGGCGCCCACGCGATGACCATCATCGGCCAGGAGGGCGACATGCTCCAGATCTACAACCCCTGGGGCACCACCACCTGGGTCAGCGAGGACGACTTCATCAACGGCGACATGGGCAAGGCCTCGAACGGTGAACTCGACGACGCGTACAGCGTCTACGTCCCGCAGTAGGGCGTAGGGGCATGCGCGGGGATGGTGTGGGAGCCGCGTGCGGGGCGTGTGAGCGGCGGATATCCGCGCCACCGCCGCGTGTTAGCCTCCCGCCGACGTGATCAACGGGGATACGGGGATACGGGGGGATGACGATGGCTTCCGCACAGGACTCCACGTCCGCGCGGGACTTCTCGGTACGGAAGAGCGGGCTCACCGGCCAGGCGAAAGAGCTGAACGGCGCGGGCGACGACGCGGGGAAGATCCGCGCCGCGATCGACTCCAGGGCCTGCTACGCGACGGACACGCTGGGCGGCGCCGACTCCGCGGAGGCGTTCAACTCCTACGCCGCGGCCTGGGCGGCGGAGGCCCGCACGATCGAGGACGCGCTGCACGAGCTCGCCGACAAGGTGCACCTCGCCAAGGGGGCGTACTCCGGCAGCGACAGCCTCGTCGAGACCCGGGTCAGCGGCGTGAGCGTGGCCGACAGCGAGATGACCACGATGCCGACCTTCGCCGAGCGGCCCTCGGTGCTGTCCCAGTACTGAGGGACAAGGAAGCGAAGAGCGAAGAGCGAACAGTGAACTCAACGATGCGTACGGCGTTCATCTCCCGGAGTAGGGCGGTGGTCACCGCGGTCGCGCTCCTCGCCCTCGCCACGGGGTGCGGATCGGGCACCGGCGAGCCCGAAAAGCCCGGCACGCCCACCAGCCACCCCACCCAGGACAGCAGCATCTCCGCCGAGGTCGGCGAGCGCTTCACACTCACCGTCGAGGAGAACGCCTCCACCCGCGAGCACTGGTACCTGGGCGACCCCGAGCCCGACACCTCGGTGGTCCGCAGCCGAGGCCAGAAGAGCGAGTCGGACTCCGGCGACGAGCCGGTGCCCGGCGCCGGCAGCAGACTCACCTTCACCTTCGAGGCCACCGGCAAGGGCAGCACCGAGATCGTGCTGATGCACTGCACGTTCGCCACCACCTGCGAGGGCGACGGCGGCGGCACGGCCTCACCGGAGACGGACACGGGGACGGGGACGCCGTCGCCGAGCGTGTCCGCCACCCCGTCCGACCCCGAGCGGGTCACCTACACCGTCACCGTCAGCTGAGCCGAGGCCCGCGATGAACACGACCTCCGACCATCCGTCCCACACCGACGACGAACTGGCCGAGTTCGACGTCACCGTGCTCCTGCGCTACGGCCTCACCGCCGCCCCCGGCCCCCGCCGCACCGCCCTCTTCGGCGACGGCGCCGCGGCCGCCGCCGTGATCCTCGACCGCCTCGGCACCCAGCCGCGCTCGGTGGCCTTCCTCGCCGAGGTGGTCCGGGCCGGGGGCGTGGCGTACGCCGTCGAGCTGCCCGAGCCGTTGCCGCGCCCCGAGGCGGCAGCGGTCGTACGCGACTGGCTGGAGGCCGCCACGCAGCTAGTGCCCCAACAGGCAACGTTCGCCCCGTCGCGACGCCCGGCACGCCCTCTCGCCGCACCGGCCGAAAGCCCAAGTACGTCCAGGCCCTTCGGGCGGACGACGTCTTCCGGCCGGCACGCCGAGAGCACACACCGGACGCCGCTCCTTGAGGGGCAAACGCTGCCTGGCGGGGCACTAGCGGGCGGCGCCCCCGCCGACGAGGCGGCGGCCCGCTGGCTGGGAGCCGTCGCGACGATCATCGAGGTGAAGCACCTGACGAGGGCGCGCGCCGCGCGTCGCTGACCGATGAGGCGCGCCCGGTGGCCTACGAGCGCCCCAGGAAGATGGGGTTGGTGAAGGCCGCCAACGCCCCCGGCAGCGGGCCCACCGCCGTCTCGTGCCGCAACTCCGCACGGACGTACGCCGCGTAGGAGGGCGTCGTACGCCACTCGACCACCCCCGACCCCGCCACCGGCAGCGGCGCGCTGGTGAACAGCACGCCCTGGTCGGTGACGAAGCGGACCGTGCAGCGCGGGGCGCCGGTGACCTCGAGGCGGACGGTGACCGGGGTGTCGCGGGCGACGTCCAATCGCCCCCCGATGCCCGCCTGTTCGCCCCGCCCGCCGGATGCGGTGAAGGACAGGGACACGTTCTTCGACTCGGCGACGTACGACCGTCCGGCGCGGATGCCCTCCTGGATCGCCTCCCGCGTCAGGTCGTCGGCCAGGACGACCGTCTGCGGGGAGCCGACCCGGTCCGGAGCCCGGTGTGCGTCACTGTTGCCCATCGCCGGGATCCAGTCGCGGCCGCCGTCCCGCACCGACGCCACCAGCATGCCGTCCCAGTCCGCCAGCGCCACCTCGTCGTCCGGCGTGTAGGGCCCGTTCCACACCTCGACCGCGTCCGCCTCCCCGAAGCCGAACTTCCAGTTGCAGCCGATGCAGGTGGCGTGCGGGTGGGCGGGGACGACGAGACCCCCGGCACGGCGGATCTGGCGGGCGAAGCGGCCGAAGCGGTTGTCGCGGGCCCGGTAGCGCCAGTCGACGAAGGTGCCCGGGTCCGTGCCCAGCGCCACCACATGGCCGTTGCGCGTCGTGACCTCCTCGCCCAGCATGACCAGCAGGTCGTCGCCCGCCACGTCCGCCCAGTGGGCGTGCGCCGCGTGCGTGTTGTGCTCCGAGGTGTTGATGAAGTCCAGCCCGGCGGCTCGGGCCAGCGCCCCGATCTCCGCCGGGGTGCGGCGGCCGTCGGAGTACCAGGAGTGCAGATGGCAGTCCCCTCGGTACCAGGCGCGGCCCCTGCCCTTCGCACGCGAGGGTGGGTAGGTCGGCCGTACGGCCTCGCCCTGCTCGCCGTAGGTGAGTGTGATGGTGATCTCGTACGACAGGCCCTGCGGGGAGACCGTGTACGGGCCGAGCGCGATGTGCCAGGTGCCTTCGCGCACCGGGCCCGGGATGTAGCCCGGCGTCGCGTCGTCCGCGCGGAGGAAGAATTCGGTCCGGGCGCCTCCCGACCAGCCACGAAAGCCCTTCCCGCCCAGCTCGGTGCCGCGTTCGTCGAAGATGCCGATGTCGAGGGCGTTGCCGGGCGTGCCGGTCGGGACGGACGGGCGGTCGTAGGTGTACGCGACCTTGATCTCCCGTACGCCGGAGGGGACCTCGACGGGTACGTACACGAAGTCGGGGGAGCCGGTGGGCAGGGTGCCGCGGAGCGTCCGCGTCTCCTGGTCCCCGTCGGCCGCCCCGGCCGCTGAAGCGAAGCTCACGCTTCCCAACGTAAGCGCGGCGGCGGCTCCCGTCACGAACAGCGCGCGTCTTCCGATGCCGTGGTGGACCTCGTTGTCGTCACACATGCTCGATAAGATGCCGACCAGTCGGTATGGACAGATCGGGCGCGGCCGGGTACAGATGAGCCATGCGTATCTCCGTGACGGTCTTCCTCACCGACGAGACGATCACCCCGACCCGGCTCGCCCGTGAGCTGGAGCAGCGTGGATTCGCCGGGCTGTATCTGCCCGAGCACACGCACATCCCCGTCGAGCGGACCAGCCCCTACCCGGCGGGCGGCGAACTGCCCCGCGAATACGGCCGTACCCTCGACCCGTTCGTCGCGCTCGGCCAGGCGGCCGCCGTCACCGAGCGGCTCGGCCTCGGTACCGGCATCACGCTGGTCGCCCAGCACGACCCGATCGACCTCGCCAAGCAGGCCGCGACCCTGGACCACCTCTCCGGCGGGCGCGTCACGCTCGGCGTCGGCTTCGGCTGGAACGTGGAGGAGGCCGCCGACCACGGCGTCGAGTGGCGTACGCGGCGCGAGCTCGTCCGGGACCGGATGGCGCTGATGCGCGCCCTGTGGAGCGAGGAACCGACCTCCTACGAAGGCGAGTTCGGGGGCGTCCGGGCCAGCTTCGCCCACCCCAAACCCGTACAGAAGCCGCGCGGGCCGGTCGCCGGCCCGCGCACGCTCGTCGGCGGGGCGGCCGGGCCGAAGCTGTTCGCGCACATCTGCGAGTACGCCGACGGGTGGCTGCCCATCGGCGGGCGTGGGTTGTCGGAGTCGCTGCCTGCCCTGCGCGCCGCGTGGACGGACGCCGGTCGCGACCCCGAGGCGTTGCGGGTCGTCCCGTACGCCGTCCACCCCAGCCCCGGCAAGCTCGCGCACTACGCCGAACTCGGCATCGAGGAGGTCGTGGTGCAGTTGCCGCCGGCGGGGGAGGCGGAGGTGCTGAAGGCGCTTGACGGTTATGCCCCCTATGTCGCCGATGCTCGTGGCACCGTGTAACGACCGGCCCCGGGGGACGAATCGGGCGGCGCCTGCCGGGGCTGATCACCTCGCTCGTATGCTCGAAGGATGACGACTTCCGCGACCTCCGGAACCGGCCCCACCGAGAACTCCATGCGTCGCGCCCTCAAACGCGCCCGGGACGGCGTCGCCCTGGATGTGACAGAAACGGCGGTTCTGCTACAAGCCCGCGGCGAGCACCTCGACGACCTCACCGCCTCCGCCGCCCGGGTGCGGGACGCGGGCCTCGACGCGGCGGGCCGCCCCGGCGTCATCACGTACTCGAAGAGCGTCTTCATTCCCCTCACCCGGCTGTGCCGGGACAAATGCCACTACTGCACTTTCGTCACCGTCCCCGGCAAGCTGCGCCGCGCAGGGCACGGGATGTTCATGTCCCCCGACGAGGTCCTGGACATCGCCCGCCGCGGCGCCGCCCTCGGCTGCAAGGAAGCCCTGATCACCCTCGGCGACAAGCCGGAGGAGCGCTGGCCCGAGGCCCGGGAATGGCTCGACGCGCACGGTTACGACGACACCATCGCGTACGTCCGTGCCATCTCCATCCGGATCCTGGAGGAGACGGGCCTGCTGCCGCACCTCAACCCCGGGGTGATGACCTGGACCGACTTCCAGCGGCTCAAGCCCGTCGCGCCGAGCATGGGCATGATGCTGGAGACGACGGCGACCCGCCTGTGGTCCGAGCCCGGCGGCCCGCACCACGGCTCCCCGGACAAGGAGCCGGCCGTACGTCTGCGCGTCCTGGAGGACGCCGGCCGTTCCTCCGTCCCCTTCACCTCCGGCCTGCTCATCGGGATCGGCGAGACGTACGAGGAGCGGGCCGAGTCCCTCTTCGCACTCCGGCGCGTGTCACGGTCGTACCACGGCATCCAGGAACTGATCATCCAGAACTTCCGCGCCAAGCCGGACACCGCGATGCGCGGCATGCCGGACGCGGAACTCGACGAGCTGGTCGCCACGGTGGCCGTCGCCCGGCACATCATGGGGCCTGCCGCCTGTCTCCAGGCGCCGCCCAACCTCGTCGACTCCGAGTACGAGCGCCTCATCCGCGCCGGTATCGACGACTGGGGCGGGGTGTCGCCGCTCACCATCGACCACGTCAATCCGGAGCGGCCCTGGCCGCAGATCGAGGAGCTGGCGGAGAAGTCCCGCGCGGCCGGTTTCGAGCTGCGGGAACGTCTGTGCGTGTACCCCGAGTTCGTCCAGCGCGGCGAGCCGTGGCTCGACCCGCGGCTGCGTCCGCACGTACGGGCGCTGGCGGACCCGGAGACGGGCCTGGCCCGCCCGGACGCGACCGTCGAGGGCCACCCGTGGCAGGAACCGGACGAGGCCTTCCAGCCCTCCGGCCGTACGGACCTGCACCGCACCATCGACACCGACGGCCGTACCTCCGACCGCCGCGACGACTTCGACGAGGTGTACGGCGACTGGGGCGCCCTGCGCGAGGCGGCAGCCCCCGGCATGGCGCCGGAGCGCATCGACACGGACGTACGGCAGGCGCTGGCGACGGCGGCCGACGACCCGACGCGCCTCACCGACGACGAGGCGCTGGCGCTCCTGCACGCCGACGGCCCCGCCCTGGACGCACTCACGCGCATCGCGGACGACGTACGCAGGTCGATGGTCGGCGACGACGTCACGTACATCGTCACGCGGAACATCAACTTCACCAACGTCTGCTACACCGGCTGCCGCTTCTGCGCGTTCGCGCAGCGCCGGACCGACGCGGACGCGTACACGCTGTCGCTGGACCAGGTGGCCGACCGGGCGCAGCAGGCGTGGGAGGTGGGCGCGGTCGAGGTGTGCATGCAGGGCGGCATCCATCCGGACCTGCCGGGGACGGCGTACTTCGACATCGCGCGCGCGGTGAAGGAGCGTGTGCCGGGGATGCATGTGCACGCGTTCTCGCCGATGGAGGTCGTCAACGGCGCGACGCGCACCGGGATGTCCATCCGCGAGTGGCTGACGGCGGCGAAGGAGGCGGGGCTGGACTCGATCCCGGGGACGGCGGCCGAGATCCTCGACGACGAGGTCCGCTGGATCCTGACCAAGGGCAAGCTGCCCACGGCGACCTGGATCGAGGTGATCACGACGGCGCACGAGCTGGGCATCCGCTCGTCGTCGACGATGATGTACGGGCATGTGGACCAGCCGAGGCACTGGCTCGGGCACCTGCGGACCCTCGCCGGGATCCAGCAACGGACCGGCGGCTTCACGGAGTTCGTGACACTGCCGTTCATCCACACGAACGCGCCCGTGTACCTGGCGGGAATCGCGCGCCCCGGCCCGACGACGCGGGACAACCGGGCGGTCACGGCGATGGCGCGGCTCCTCCTCCACCCGCACATCCCCAACATTCAGACCAGCTGGGTGAAGCTGGGCACGGAGGGCGCGGCGGAGATGCTGCGCTCCGGGGCCAACGACCTCGGCGGCACGCTGATGGAGGAGACGATCTCCCGGATGGCGGGCTCGTCGTACGGCTCGTACAAGTCGGTCAAGGACCTGATCGCGGTGGCGGAGGCGGCGGGCCGCCCCGCACGTCCGCGTACGACGCTGTACGGCGAAGTGCCTGAGGAACGGCAGCGGGCGGCGGCCGTGTCGGACGGGCATCTGCCGGAGCTGTTGCCGGTGTTGGACTGAGGGCGAGCCGGGGCGGGGGCCGGTTGGCGCAAGGCCACACGCACGTTCACAGTACGATGATCGGACCCCTGATGGAGGGGTCCCGTAGCTGAGGAGATGCGTACCCGTGCCTGCCCGACGGCTTCCCTCGTGGGTCTGGGTGACCGGCCTGACGGCGGGCGCGGTCGTGGCGGTCGCCGCCCTGGCCGTACAGGCCGACAAGGGCGCGCACCCGACCGCCACGCCGCCCCGGCCGAGCGCGTCGGCGTCGGCGGGCGCGCAGCCCACACCCACGAAGTCCGAGGCCCCCGCCGTGGTGCCGGACGGCTCCGGCACCGGGCGGCGCGTCGTGTACTCCCTCGGGCAGAAGCGGGTGTGGCTGGTCGACGCCAGCGACGCCTCCCGCCGTACGTTCACGGTGTGGCCGGGGACGGTGAGCCCCGACCCCGGCACCTACACGATCTCCCAGCGCACGGAGGCCACCACGGGCTCCGACGGCGTGGAGATCGAGCACATCCTGTACTTCGCCGCCAAGTCCGGCCTGTCGATCGCCTTCTCGAACGCGGTGGACGGCTCGTCGCCCCCGCCCGCCCAGGGGATCCGGACCAGCGGCATCCGCATGGGCAAGGCGGACGGTTCGGCGCTGTGGACCTTCGGCGAGACGGGGACGACGGTCGTGGTGGTCAAGTAGTCGAGTCGGTCCGCTTCATGGGCAGGTGTACGGCGACCAGGACGACGCCACTGAACAGGAACGCCCGCGTCGCCGCGTCCAGCCCGTTCCAGTCCCCGGACTGCCACATCGCGAACCACTCACCACCGATGGCGATGAACCCGGCGCCGAACAGCAGCATGACCATGAGCAGGCCGTAAGTGGAGATACGGCGGGCCCCGTCGTGGTCGCGCCGGGCCCACAGCCAGGTCCCGTAGAGGAGCACGAGCGCGGCGACGGTCTCCCACACGATGATGGCGACGTACGCCGCGTCCTGCACCCCCTTGCTGGTGATGGCCCGCCACATCAGGTCGTCGTCCTTGAACGTCGTATCCATGGCGAGAACGTGTCTGACGAACTGCTGGTTGGTGCCGAAGTCCGTGATGTTTCCGAAGGCGACGAGGGTCATGTAGAGGGCGACGGTGGCGGTGAGGAGGGTGGCGGTGAGGTGGAAGGCGCTGCGTGAGGTTGTTGTGGCCATGGCGGCCATTTTCCCTGCACGAGGCGGTGTCTCGGTACGCCTCGTACGCATTGAGCCAGAATGACGGGCGGCCGGGATTCGTGGGCCGGGGGGCGAACGGGCCGGGGTCCGGGCGAACTTGAGGAGCTACTCGGTGTCTTTGGGGTGGTGAGTGGACGCGTACACCGCGCCCAGGTGCGACGGGACACCGACGCATGGCGCGTTTCTCTGCCGCCGCCGCTCGTACGCAACTGACGGTAAACAATAGGCGAATGACCTGTGTGCGTTCGTAATTCGATCGTGACCTGACTGCCGGCCCTCGGGTAATCTCCAGGTAAAGAGATCTCGATCCCTGCAGGTCAAAGCTAAAGGAGGCAACGGTGTTCGATTTCCGGAAAGAGGCAGAAATGAGGCTGCACTCGGAAAAGCTGGCCAGAGAACTCGCTCTGGCGAAGCAGCGTGAAGAGGGCGACAAGGGAAACACCGAGGACGCGGTCGATGGAGCCGTGGTCACCACCGACGCGGAGCCCGTTGAGGTGAAGACAGGGCTGTGACGGACCGGAACCATCCGGGATCACCTCTGACCAATCCGAGCCACTCCCCTCACACCCGGCATATCGATGCACCCCCTGAACGCCCCGTCCCCGTTCGATTACAGTGCTGAGCTGTCGTACGTACGGACGGTCGCCGTGGGAGGTCTTGGTGGGTGCGACAGCCGGGGCCGTCTGGGGGCGTGCCGAGCAGCAGGACTTTCGGAGCAGGGTGCGGGGGACGTTGCTCGGGGTGGCCGTCGGGGATGCCCTGGGGGCGCCTGTCGACGAGCTCGGGCTGGAGGAGATCCGGCAGGAGTACGGTCCCGAAGGCCTCGTCGACCCGGCCTTCGGGTACGGCAGGCGCGGCGCGATCACCCACCTTACGCAGCTCACCCTGTTCACCGTGGACGGGCTGATACGCGCCCAGGTGCGACGGGACACCGGCGCCTGGCATCCGCCGACCGATCTGCACCGGGCGTATCTGCGGTGGGCGGCCACCCAGCGCGACTGGGGGCCCGATGAGCGGCGGAAGGACGACGGGTGGCTCGCTCGGGAGGAGTGGCTGTATGCCCGGCGGGATCCGGCCCGGTCGCTGCTCATCGGGTTCGGGGACGAGAACATGGGCACGCTGGAGTCGCCCAAGAACCCCACCGAGCTCGGGCCCGAGGCCACCGCCCGTTCCGCGCCCTTCGGGCTGCTCGTGGGGTGGGAGCCGCAGCTGGTCGTCCAGCTCGCCGTGGAGTGCGCGGCGCAGACCCACGGCCACCCCATCGCCTACCTGTCGGCGGGCGCGTACGCCGTGATCGTGCACGGTCTGGCCTGTGGCGAGAGCCTCGACACGGCCGTGCAGCGGGCGCTCGCGCTGCTCGCCGCCAGGCCCGGGCACGAGCCCGTGTCCGACGCGTTGCAGCACGCGCTGGGTGCCGTACGGCAGGGGATGCCCACCCCGGCGCGGGTGGAGGAGCTGGCGGCGGACGGGTCGGCGGACGGGCTGCTGGCGGCCGCCGTGTACTGCGCGCTGGTGGGGGAGGACGTACGGCATGGGCTGTGTCTCGCCGTGAATCACGACGGGCCTTCGGCGACTGCCGGCGCCCTGACCGGTGGGCTCCTGGGCGCCCTGCACGGCGAAACGGCCCTCCCCCCGGCCTGGCTGGCCGAGCTGGAGGGACGCCCCACGCTGCTGGAACTGGCCGACGACTTCGCGATGGAGATGACCCAGGGGCCCGCGCTGCACGGCCCGGCGGGATCGTCCCCTGCTTGGCTGGCCAGATATCCGAGGGGTGCCTAGGCGGCCCTGAGGCCCCGGCTCAGCGCTCCGCCGATCACAGCGGCGCCACCGCCGACCACAGCCCCCGCCCGTGCGTCGCCACCAACAGCCGCCCCCCGTCCGGCGAGACGTCCAGGGACACGATCCCGGCGTTGGGCAGGGCCCCGCCGAGCCGGTACCAGGTGTAGCCGCCGTTGGTGGTGGGCGCCGCGGCGAAGACGCCGACGTCCGTGCCGACGACCACGTGGCCGTGCCAGAGGGTGAGCGCCCCGACCGGCGCGTCGGGCAGGTCGCCCGTGCGGTCGGTCCAGGTGGTGCCGCCGTCGGTGCTCTCGAAGACGTGGCCCTCGCCCGCGCCGGAATGCCGAGGCCGGTGTAGGAGTCGCCGGAGTTGCTGGGCTCGCCGGTGCCGATCCACAGGGAGTGGTCGGCGGGGTTCACGGCGAGGGCGCCCATGGCGAGGGTCTGCTGGTGGTCCGACAGGGGCCGCCAGTGCCGTCCGTCGTCGTCCGAGCGCCACAGGCCGCCGCCCGCCGCGCCCTGGTGCACCGTGTGCCCGTCGACGGTGAGCGAGGAGACGCGGCCGCCGTTCAGGCCGAATCCGGCGCCGAAGTTCGACGCGACGGGGTCGGCGTACTGCTTGTCCTCCGGCCGGAGCGGGACGTTCGTGACCTCGGACCACGAGGTCGGTACGGTCGGCAGCCGACCGGCGTGGGTACGGGCGTCGACCAGCGCGCCGGGCGCGACCGCGGCGCCGGGGGCCGTCTTCATGCGGGCCTGCTGGGCGAAGGCGGCGGTCGGATCGTCCCGGTCGGTGCCGCCGTCGTCGTCACCGCCGGGGTCGCCCCCGGCGTCGTTCGCGACCAGGGCGCCGGCCACGGTGTCCGCCGTGGGGCTGACCGGACCGGGTCTGGGGTGGTCGTGAGGGGTGGCGGGCGACGCCGCGTCGGCGCGGCCCGCCACCAGGATCAGGGCGCAGGCGGCGACTACCGCCGCCCGCACGCTCCGTGGGGGGATGGGAGCCGGTCCAAGGGAGTTGAGGAAACCTCAGGTTTGCCGACGGCCGCGCCGAGCAGCGCGCGCCGCGTCAGTCCTTCACCGGCGCCCGCATCACGTCGTCCATCGGATCCGCCGGCCTCGGGATCGCCGCCGCGGCCGTTCCGTCGTCGTCCGTGTTGATCTTCTCGATGATCGCGAGGCGTTCCGGGGTGTCCTCCGGCCTCAGGTAGCCGACGAGGACGTAGAGGATCAGCGAGACGGCCAGCGGGATCGACACCTGGTACTGGAGCGGGACGCCGCCCTCGACGTTCCAGTCGATGGGGTAGTTGACCAGCCAGAAGGCGAACAGGCCCATGGACCAGCTGACGAGCGCCGCGGTCGGGCCGGAGCGGCGGAACGGGCGCAGCAGGCCCAGCATCATCGGGATGGCCATCGGGCCCATGAGGCCGGCCACCCACTTGATGACGACCGTGATGATGTCCTTGAAGGTGGGCGAGTTGACCTGCGTGGCCGCCGCCATGGACAGGCCGAGGAAGACGACCGTCGCGATCCGGGCCGCGACCAGTCCCGTCCGCTGGCTCCACGCCCGTGCCCTCGCCGACATCACCGGGGCGACGTCCCGGGTGAAGACGGCCGCGATGGCGTTGGCGTCGGAGGAGCACATGGCCATGGTGTGGGAGAAGAAGCCGACGATGACCAGGCCCAACAGGCCGTGCGGGAGGAGCTGTTCGGTCATCAGGCCGTAGGAGTCCGAGCCGTCCGGCTTCTGCGCCTCCACCAGCAGCGGCGACATCCACATGGGGTAGAACAGGACCAGGGGCCAGACGAGCCACAGCACCGCCGACAGCCGGGCCGAACGCGCCGCCTCACGGGGGCTGGACGTCGCCATGTAGCGCTGGGCCTGGTTGAGCATGCCGCCGTTGTACTCGAAGAGCTTGATGAAGAGGAAGGCCAGCAGGAACACCGCACCGTAGTCGGCGACCAGCGGTTTCTCGTGGCCCTGCAGCGCCGGCTGGTCCCACGCGTCGATGAATCCGATGCCCCTGTCGCCGAGTTCCAGCACCACGGCGACGAACATCGCGACGCCGGCGAGGAGTTGGATGACGAACTGGCCCAGCTCCGTCAGCGCGTCCGCCCACAGGCCGCCGATCGTGCAGTAGATCGCCGTGATGGTGCCGGTGATGAGGATGCCCTGGTTCAGGGAGATACCGGTGAAGACGGACAGCAGGGTCGCGATCGCGGCCCACTTCGCACCCACGTCCACGATCTTCAGCAGCATGCCGGACCAGGCCAGCGCCTGCTGGGTCTTCAGGTCGTAACGGCTCTTCAGATACTCCAGCGGGGAGGCCACGTGGAGTCGGGACCGCAGCCGGTTGATGCGCGGGGCGAACAGCTTCGAGCCGATCGCGATGCCGAGCGCGATCGGGAACGACCAGGTGACGAAGGAGGTGACGCCGTAGGTGTAGGCGATGCCCGCGTAGCCGGTGAACATCACCGCGCTGTAGCCCGACATGTGGTGCGAGATGCCGGAGAGCCACCAGGGCATCTTGCCTCCGGCGGTGAAGAAGTCGCTGACGTTGTCCACACGCTTGTGCGACCACACGCCGATTGCGACCATCACGCCGAAGTAGCCGATGAGCACGGCCCAGTCGAGACTGTTCATGGGCCCCCTTCCAGGGTCCGCCGCCAGGGTCAGGCATGTGAACTCTGAGTGGGACGGCATGCCCACGGCAAGCAAGGGGAAGGTCAAGAGCGCGTAAAAATGTTCGACTCTATGGTCTGAGTTTATGTACGTGAACCAAGAGTTGGCTGAAAACGATCAGGTCAGCGCATCAGCTCCCCGGCGTTCACCAGCAACGACTGCCCCGTGATCGCCCGCGCCCGGTCCGAGGCCAGGAACACCGCCGTGTCCGCCACATCCGCGTCCGAGGCCAGCTCCGGCAGGGCCACCCGGTCGGTCAGCCGCCGCAGCACCTCGTCCTCCCCTACCCCTTCCGTCTGCGCCGTGAACTGGACGTACGCCCGCACCGGCGGACCCCACATCCAGCCCGGCAGCACCGTGTTGACGCGGATGCGGTCCGGCCCGAGCTCCCGCGCCAGGGAGTACATCGCGCTGGTCAGGGCCCCCTTCGAGGCCGCGTACGCCGCCTGCCGTACCTGCGAGGGGGCCGCCACCGCCGACTGCGTCCCGATGAAGACCACCGAGCCGCCGCGTTCCCTCAGCCCCGGCAGGCAGGCCCGGGTCATCCGCAGCGTCCCCAGCAGGTTCACGTCGATCACCGACTGCCAGGTCGCGAAGTCGGCGTCCTCCAGGCCGCCGAAGTAGCTGTCCCGGGCGGCCACATGGACGACCGCGTCGATCCGCCCGAACCGCTCCCGCGCCAGCGCCGCCAGCGCCTCGCACTGCCCCTCGTCCGTGACGTCGGTCGCCCGGTACGCCGTGTGCGCCCCGTCCGGATCGATCTCGGCCACGCTCTTGGCGAGGTTCGCCTCCGTCCGCGCCCCGAGCACCGCGTTCCCGCCGTCCCGTACGACGGCCGCCGCGACCTGGTGACCGAGGCCGGCGCCGACTCCCGACACAACGACGGTCTTGCCCGTGAGCAGTGACATCGGTGACCTCCCCGGCTCTGGCGCTTTATCTGACGGAGCGTCAGAGTAGGGGCGACCGCAGGAGGAGGGAAGCTCCCATGTCCGAAGACACCCGCAGCGAGACCTACGCCGAACTGGCCGCCGTAGGCCCGTACGGCGTCCGCCCCGGCCACGCGCTCATCACCATGGTCGAGCCGCACCCGGGCCACGAGTACGCCTACAACCGCTGGTACGAGGACGACCACTACTACGCCGGCGCGATGGCCATGCCCTGGATGTACGCCGGCCGCCGCTGGGTGGCCACCCGGGACCTGCAACTCCTGCGCCGGCCCGAGAAGTCGGCGATCGCCGAGCCGGTCACCGCCGGGTGCTACCTCTCGACGTACTGGATCACCGACGGCCGCTACGACGACCACATGCGCTGGACCGTCGGCATCAACAAGCGCCTCAACCGCGACGGCCGCGTCTACCGGGACCGTACGCACGTCTTCACCGCGTTCCAGGACCACGAGGCGACCGTGTACCGGGACGGCGCGGCCGGGCCCCGCGACTTCCACGCCCTCGACCACCCCTACGCGGGCCTGGTCCTCCAGGTCGTCGACACCGACTCGCCCGGACAGCGCGCCGAGCTGCTGGAGTGGCTCGTCTCCCGCCACCTCCCGAAGCGTGTGACCGGCTCCCCGTCCGCGATGGTGACCGTCTTCCGGCCCACCCCGCTGCCCGGCGACCGCATGTCGTACGTCCAGCAGGTGGAGGGCGTCGACACCCGGCTGACCCTGCTGTGGTTCCTGGAGGCGGACCCGCGGGAGTGCTGGGAGCCGTACTTCACCGGCCTGGACACGGCGGTCACCGAGGCCGGGCTGGGGAGGGTGGAGCTGCTGGCCCCCTTCGTCCCCACCGTCCCGGGCACCGACAAGTACGTCGACCAGCTGCGCTGACCGGCTACTTCAGCTCGTCCGGGCAGGGCGTACCGCGCGGGACCGTGTACGGCGCCGCCAGCCGGTACGTCCCCGCCTTCGGCGCGAGCAGCATGGTCCAGCGGTCGCCGTCGGCGTCCTCCTCCGTCTCCATCAGGCAGCCGTTGAGGTTGTCGTACGACTTCGGCGTGTCGTCGGAACGGTCCTTGGACGCCGCCGTCTCCTGGGGCGGCTTCAGCTTGTTGCCCTCGGCGTCGACGATGCTCAGCCACGGCGAGTACGGGATCCGGATGAGGATCCGGCCCGCCCGCTTCACCCGCATCGTCATCTCGCCCTGTTCCGCACGGTCGACGACGGTGTTCGGCTCGGCGAGCGGCGTCGGGTCGATCACCCGGAACAGCTGCCAGTTGGCGTCGCCCCAGATCTGCTTCAGATACGGCATGCCCCGCTGCACCAGCTCCCGCTCGCGCTCGCCCCCGTCGCCGTCCGGCTCGTCCTTCGGCAGGACCACGTAGTGCACGGCCCAGCGCTTGAGCCATTCGTGGTAGTTCGCCGAGTTGAGCGTGTCGTCGTAGAAGAGGGGGTTGCGCTCCATGTCGGCCTGGCGGTTCCAGCCGCGGGCCAGGTTGACGTACGGGGCGAGGGCGGAGGCCTCGCGGTGGGAGCGGGCCGGTACGACCTCCACGCGGCCCTTCTCGGCGCCGACCTCCTGGAGTTCGTTGACGAGCGGTGCCAGCTCGCGCGCCCAGGAGGCGGCCGGGGTGGTGTGGACGATGTCGTCGACCGACTTGAAGCCGATCCAGGCGGTGAAGCCGGCGAAGGCCAGCACGATCGCGTACCACTTGCGGGTGCGCGGCACCGCGAACGGCAGCGCGGCCGCCAGGGCCACCCCCGCGAACAGCATCGCCAGGCGCGAGATGTTGGACCCGATCTGGGAGCTGACCAGCCAGACCAGGACGATTCCGACGGCGTACACCCCGGACGTGATCCGGACCGTCTTCCACTCCTTCGGGACGAGGAAGAGGACCAGGAGCGCGTACGCCAGCGGGAGGATCACCGAGCCGATCTTCATCGGCTGGGTGCCGGAGAACGGGAACAGCCAGGCGGACACGGCGACGACGGCCGAGGGTGCGATGCCCAGTGCCCAGGCGCCCGGCCGCCGTTTCTGCAGGAACAGCGCCACCGCCACCAGGCCCACGAACAGGCCCGCGACGGGGGACGCCATGGTGGCGAGCGCGGCGAGCGGGGCCGCGCACAGGGCTTTGGCCCAGCGTTTGTAGCGCCAGCGGTACGGCCAGCAGAAGACGACGGCGACCGCGCCCAGCGCGAACATCGTGCCGAGGCCGAACGTCACCCGTCCGGACGCCGCGTTGCACAGGAACGCGAACACGCCCGCCAGCGACGCCCACAGCGGGTTCTGCACCGATCGGCTGCGGATGAGGAGCATCGTCAGCAGCCCGGCGGAGAGCGTCCCCGCGATCATCATCGTCGTACGGACGCCGAGGACCGACATCAGATACGGCGACACCACGCTGTACGACACCGGGTGCATGCCGCCGTACCAGGCGAGGTTGTACGCCGAGTCCGGGTGCCGGCCGACGAACTCGGCCCACGCGTCCTGCGCCGCGAGGTCGCCGCCGCTGTTGGCGAACGTGAAGAACCAGACGACGTGGAGCACGCCCGAGAGGACGGTGACGGACAGGACGGGGTGCCGCAGCAGGCGCTCGCGCAGGGCCAGGACGGCGGTCCTGAGCGAGGGCTTGACGGATTCCCGTGACGGAGCGGGCTTCGGTGCCTCGGCGGACTGCGGTGCCGTGGCGGATTCCGAGGGCCTGGCGGACTCGGAGGGCCTGGCGGACTCGGAGGCCTCTGCGGTGTTGGCCGCGGAGGGTCTCTCGCGGTCCTCGGTGTCACGTGCGGACACGTGTATTCGCGGGCCGGTTCCCGGGCCCGGATCGGTGTCGTCGGCGCGTGTCGGCTCCGCAGTGGCCACCTGAAGGCACTCCCCGTGGTGTCCCGTCTTCTGTTCTCGTACTGTTCCCGGTCGCGTCCCGTGAGCGACCCGCCCCGTTTCTGCCCTGTTTCGTGACGCTAGCACGCACCCCGCCGACCGGAACCCGGGCGGGTTCCGGTCGGCGGGGCGTGGCGGTCACTTCGCGGCCCGTATCAGCCGAGGCGCGTCAACTTGTCCGTGAAGCCCGGCTCCACGAGGTCCTTCTGCAGGGCGACCGGGACCTTGACCGCGCTGCCGGAGCCGTCGCCGACGGTGAGCGAGCCCACCGGGGTGCCGGCCTTCGCCGTGTGCGGCAGGTCGTCGGCCGCGAACGTCAGCTTGACGGTCAGGCCCGACCAGCCGACGGCGGAGACGTCCTTCGTGACGACGACCGGGGTACGGCCGCCGAGGCCGTCGTCGGCGTACCCGACGACGTCGCCCTTCTTCAGGATGGTCGCGGAGCCCAGCGCGTCCTGCGCGGCCCGGATCAGCCTGTCGCCCGCGGATAGGGCGCCCTGGAGGATGGTGTTGTCCGAGCCGCCCGCGGGCTGGCGCACCACGGCGCCGACGATGGTGCGCGTCTCGCCGCCGACCTCCTTCTTCGCCGCGAAGACGAGGTTGCCGAGGGCGGAGGTGGTGGTGCCGGTCTTGATGCCGACGACGTCGTTGTAGCCGACCAGCTGGTTCCAGTTGTTGTGCTTGACGTCCTTGTAGTCGACGTACGACATCATCGTGGCGACCTCGCGGAAGGCGGGCTGCTTCATCGCCGCCTTGGCCAGCTTCACCTGGTCCACGGCCGTGCTGACGGTCGTGTTGTTGAGGCCCGAGGGGTCGGTGTAGGTGGTGTTGGTCATGCCGAGGTCGTCGGCCGCGGCGTTCATCTTCTCGACGAACGACTTCTCGGACCCTGCGTCCCAACGGGCGAGCAGTCGCGCCACGTTGTTCGCGGACGCGATCAGGATGCTTTCCAGGGCCTCGCGCTGGGAGATGGTGTCGCCCTTGGTCACGTCGACGGTCGACTCCTGGCCGGCGTCCGACTGGTCCTCGGCCGCCTGGTCGATCTGGATCTTCGGACCGGCGGCGCCGCTCTTCAGCGGATGGTCGCGCAGGATGAGGTACGCCGTCATGACCTTGGCGACACTGGCGATCGGCACGGCCTTCTGCTCGCCGGACGAGCCGAACGTGCCGATGCCCTGCACGTCGAGCGCGGCCTGTCCGTCGGACGGCCACGGGATGTCGACCTTGTTGCCCTCGAAGGTGTAGCTGTCCTCGGCGGTGAGCTCGAGCGAGGGGGTCGGCAGGGGGCGTACGGCCTGCACGATCGCAAAGGCGACCGCGAGCAGCAGTACCAGCGGGGTCCAGATCTTGACCCGGCGGACGAGCGTGCGGACCGGGGTCTCCGGGGGCGGCGGCGTGTTCGTCAGCTCCGCCAGCAGATCCAGCGGCGGCTTCGGCGGCAACGGCTGCTGAGTGGTCCGCTCCGGCCCGACCTGCGGGAAGGGGGCGGTGGCGTCGGCGGGGGCCTTGGTCTGCGACGCCTGCGACACCTGCGGCAACGCGGTCGTGGCATCGGCGGGTTTCCGCGTCGACGGGTCGTCGAGGGGCTTGAGCGCGACGAACTTGCTGGTGCGCTCGACGTCGCCCTCGGACTTGCCGCCGTCTTCGCCGTCCTTGGCGCCCTTGGCGGCATCGCCCAGCTTCAGCATGGTCGTCGGCTGGTCCACGGCGGGCGCGGGGGGCCGTACGGCTTTGAAGGTGGTGGTGGGCTGGTCTACGGAGGGCTTGTCGGGGGTGGAGGGCTTGTCGTCGGGCTCGGCGTCGGAGGCCTTTGCGTCTGCAGAGGCGGGCGTCTTGGGGGCGTCGGTGTCGGTGCCGGTCTCTGTCTCAGCGTCAGACTGGGACTCGGCGTCCGACTCGGCCTCGGCGTCGGCTCGCGCGGGCTCCTCGCCCCCCGTGGCCTTCCCCTCACCGGCGTCACCGGTATCCGCATCGGGCTCGTCGTCCGCCGATGCCACCCACGCGGCCACGGCGTCCCGAAGCCGAACGTCGCCATCCGCACCGGAGGCGTCCTCCCCGACGGCCCCCTTCGCGTCGGCGCCCTCGTCCTGCGGGTCTTCGGCGTCCTGGGTTGCCTCTTCGCCCCGCGTCTCTGTGTCGGTCTGTGCGGTGGTCCTGGCGGGGGAGTCGGCGGTGTCCTGCTCGGTGGTCTCGTCGGCTTCCGCC
Organism: Streptomyces sp. NPDC002838; assembly: GCF_040295365.1. Classification (NCBI taxonomy): domain Bacteria; kingdom Bacillati; phylum Actinomycetota; class Actinomycetes; order Kitasatosporales; family Streptomycetaceae; genus Streptomyces; species Streptomyces sp. NPDC002838. Next base: position 288,252 of record NZ_JBEOVF010000003.1, read on the forward strand.
TGGGCGGTGTCCTTGGGTGCGTCTTCGGCAGTGGTCTTCGCCGTGTCTTGTCCGGCGGTCTCGTCTGCCTGCGGGTCTACGGCGTCCTGGGCTGCCTCTTCGCCCCGCGTCTCTGTGTCGGCCTGTGCGGCCGTCACGGCGGGGGAGTCTGCCGTGTCCTGCCCGGCGTCTGTCCCAGCATCCTGCCCGGTGATCTCGTCGGCCTCCGGCCCGGCGGCGGCTTCGGCCGCAGCGTCGGCTGCGGGCTCTGCTCCGTCCCGACCGGCGGTCTCGTCGGTCTGCGGTTCTACGGTGTCCTGTTCGGCGGCGTCCTTGGGTGCGTCTTCGGCGGTGGGCTCCGCCGCATCCCGACCGGCGGTCTCGTCGGCCTCGGGCCGGGCGGCGGCTTCGGTCGCAGCGTCGGCAGTGGGCTCTGCTCCATCCCGACCGGCGGTCTCGTCGGTCTGCGGTTCTACGGTGTCCTGTTCGGCGGCGTCCTTGGGTGCGTCTTCGGCAGTGGGCTCCGCCGCATCCCGACCGGCGGTCTCGTCGGCCTGCGGCTCCGCCGTGTCCTGGCCAGTCGCCTTGCCGTCCTCCGGCTCGGCGGCGTCCTTCGCGGTCTCCGCCGCATCCCGCGCGCCGGCCGCACCGGCGTCCGGCCCCGCAGCGCTCTTCGACGGCGCCCCGGCGGTGCCCTGTGCGCCCGTCTCCGCCCCTGTGGCGTCCTGGGTGGCGTCCTGTGCCGTCTCCGACCCCGTGGCCTCCTGCGGGCCCCTCTGCGCCCCCGTGGCGTCCTGCGGTGTCGTCTCCCGATCCGTGGCGAGGTCTCGTACCGAGAAGACCCTCGTCGCCGTGTCGACGCCGCCGCGCGTCGTGGAGGGGTCGGATTCGCGGGCCACCGCGAGCCGGGGGTCGCGGTGGTCGGGGGACTCGCTCCTGGCTTCGGGAACCGGACCCGCGCTCCCCGACGTCGGTTCTGCCGACGACTCGCGCTGCTTCGACCTGTCGGGGGACTCGCCCGCCACCGATGCCTCCTCCATGTGCCACACGCCATCCGTGTCCGTGTGGCCTATCGAACCGTGAACCGACGCTCGGAACACCGCTCCCCCGCAGTGTCCGAACCATGTACCAGTGTCCTGTGTGCGGACCGAACTCAAGCGGTAGACGAGAACGACATACCTGCCGGTTCCCTTACAAACAGGTCACGCACCCTCGACAGACCAATGTGAGAGGGGTCACCCTGTCATTCATCCACGCGGGGAGGCATGGATGGGCAGGAGCCGCAGAACAATTCCGGAGGAGCTTCTGCTGCTGGCACTGGACCCGGCCACGGGTACCACTGCACAGCCGCAGTCGCTCGACCTCGGTCTGGCCGGAGCACAGCTAGTGGAGCTGGCGTTGGCCGGACGGATAGCCCCAGACGGGGATCGTATCGCCGTGGTGGTGCCACGGCCGACAGGAGATCCAACTTTGGACTGCGCGTTGGAGTTGCTGCGAAGGCGTGGCGCTCCCGTACGCGCGGTGAACTGGATTGGCGGACCCCGGCTGGGGCTGCGCCAGACCTACCTCTCGCATCTGGAGCGGTGCGGCATGGTGCATGCCGTGGCGGGCCAGATGTGCGGAGTGCTGCCGACGACGCGCTACCAGGCGACGGACACGGAAATCAGCCGGGAGATCAGGGCCCGGCTGGACTCCGCGATCCGCACCGGCGTGCCGCCGGACCCGCGGACGGCCGCACTCGCCGCACTGGCGCACGCGGTCGGCCTCGGCAAGCATCTGTATCCCGGGAACGAGGGGCGGTCCTCCCGCTCCCGGCTCAGGGATCTGATCCGGCACGACCCCATGGGCGGCCTCGTGGCGCACGCCGTGATGGACGTTCAGAACGGCGTGGCGGCCCAGCCGCGCCGCAGCCCGGCACCGGCCGGCCGTCAGGCCGCCCCCGGAGCCAGGCCCGCACCGGAACCCGCACGCGGCGTTCCGATGCAACCGCGCCGCGGATCCATGGCGCGCGCCGTGGCCCACTGAGCCGCGGTCCCACGGCACACAGCACCGAAGCAGGGCCAAAAAGCAGCACGACCGCACCACGCACACGCACCACCACGCACCACGCTCCACCGAGCGCCGCGCCGCAGTCCCCAGAGACCCGGTACGGGAGCCGCTGGTCCGCGCGGGGCGACAGGACCGTACGTCCGGACGACGACGCGGTCCCGTCGCCCCGCGCGCCCTTGTGTCGCGCCTTTATGCGGCATGAACACAGCGCATATCCACTGTTTCCCAGCGGTAGTAAGCACCTTGGTGGCAGTCTGCTCAACAGCAGATACACAAAGTGGTAAGTACGAGGCACGCAGCCGGAGGTGCACGTCCCGTGGCGTCCAATGTCAATCCCACCGTCAGGCGACGCCGGCTGGGCCAGGAGTTGCGCCGGCTCCGCGAGGTCAAGGGCATGACGGCCGAGGAAGTGGCGGAGAGACTGCTGGTGTCGCAGTCGAAGATCAGCCGGCTGGAGAACGGCCGGCGCAGCATCAGCCAGCGTGACGTCCGCGACCTGTGCGGGGTCTACGAGGTCGAGGACCAGCGCATCGTCGAGTCGCTGATGCAGATGGCCAAGGACTCGCGCCAGCAGGGCTGGTGGCACGCCTTCGGGGACATCCCGTACAGCGTCTACATCGGGCTGGAGACGGACGCCGAGTCGCTGCGGGTGTACGAACCCCAGATCATCACCGGGCTGTTGCAGACCCGCGCCTATGCCGAGGCCATCATCCGGGGCGGATCGCCGGAGACGTCGGAGCCGGAGATCGACAAGCGCGTCCAGGTACGGCTGCGGCGGCAGGACCGCATCACCGCCGAGAAGAACCCGCTGCGCCTGTGGGTCGTGCTGGACGAGGCCTCGCTGCGTCGGCTCGTCGGGAGCCGGCAGGTGATGCGGGAGCAGTTGGAGCACGTCGCCGAGATGTCCCAGGCGCCGCACATCACCGTGCAGGTGCTGCCGTTCGACGTCGGTGCGCATCCCGGTCTCAACGGCCAGTACTCGATTTTGGAGTTCTCCGACGCGGCCGACTCCAGCGTCGTGTACATCGAGGGCGTGACCAGCGACCTGTATCTGGAGAAGCCGCACGACGTGCAGAAGTACACGGTGATGTACGAGCACCTGCGGGCCCAGGCACTGAACGTGGAACAGTCGCGCCAGCTCATCGAAGACGTCGCGAAGGAGTACGCGCGCTGAGCCGTGTTCCGGAGAAGCGCCGGATGCTACACCCCTTATATGCCCGACTGGAAGACCTGCCTGGAATATGCCATCCAGTCGAGTGAATGACTGCTCCGAATGAGGAAGTCGGCGAGTAGCGTCGATCACGCCAACCGATCAACGGTGTTGGCGGAAACCGTGCAACTGGCTACCGGAGCAAACATGGCAATTCTGCAGGGTGCCACGGAAACGTGGACGAGTTCCTCGTACACCAACGGAGGTGGTGCGTGCGTGGAGGTCAAGTCTCCTACGCACTCACAGCTGGCCGTGCGTGACTCCAAGGTCCCCGAGGGGCCTTTCATTGCGTTCCCCACCGACGCGTGGAACGCCTTCGTGGCATCGGTCAAGGAGTGAGGGGAAGGTCTTCCTGATCCTCGCCCCAGTCCACAACCGACAACTGCACAAGCACCACGGGAAGAGCCCTCTCGACCAGCCGCCGTCCTTGCCGAGAGGGCTCGGCTTGTGCCCGGACCGTCCCTAGAGACCCATCAGCTCACCGGAAACGCCACGTCACACACCGGATCCTCCGCCCCCGCCGCGTCCCAGTCCGCGAAGTACACCTCGCGGCACGGGCCCGTCGGCTTCAGCCCCTGGGCCGCCATCCACTCCTCCACCGCCTCGAACGCGGCCAGGATCTGGGGATGCGCCACCTGCGCCTTGGTGACCCGGGTGTACGCCAGCCGCCCGGCCGACTCCACCCGTACGGCCGTGCCCCGGGCCCGGCCCCGCTTCTCCGCCCACGCCCGTGCCGCGGCCTCGTCGGCCACCGGCATGCACGACTCGGCCGGTCCGTCGCTCTCCATCGACACATCGGAGTGGTACACGACGAACGGCGCCGCTGTGATGCCGCCGCATTCCCGCGCCCCCTCCTCCAGACGCCCCAGCGACGCGCCGATCCACGCCGGCAGCTCGCCCGCCAGCACATGCCGCGTCTCGGTGATCAACACCTGCTCGGGCACGTCCACCGTCTCGACCACGAACTTCCCGTACATCTCGGAGCTCCTCCCCGACAGTCGTCCACGGAGGTACTCGGCGAGCGTCCGCTGCCCCGCGAACCGCGCCTCCACGTCCGCCCAGTACGCGTCGAGCCGGTCGGCTGCCGCGGCCCCGTCCGGCGCCTCGACGACCTCGGCGATCCGCGCGAGCGGCATGTCCAGTTGGCGCAGGAGCGCCACCAGACGGGCGCGTTCGATCTGGCCGACGCGGTAGTGGCGGTAGCCGCTGACCTCGTCGACATGCGCCGGGGCCAGCAGTCCGAGGCGGTCGTACAGCCGCAGCGCCTTGGCCGACAGCCTGGCCCGCGCGGCGAACGCGCCGATGGTGAGCAGCTCTTCGTCCGGAACTTCCACCATGTCATCCTCCGTCACCGGGCGGCTCTTCCGCCCGGTGCGAAGGACGTTCAGCCCTGCCCCAGGGGCAAGGTCAACCCGCCAGCTGACCCTCGACGGCCGCCACGACCTCCGCCGCCTCCGGCTCGGTCTGCGGCGAGAAGCGGGCGACGACCTCGCCGTCCCGGCCGATCAGGAACTTCTCGAAGTTCCAGCGGATGTCGCCGCTGTGCCCCTCGGCGTCGGCGAAGCCGACCAGGCGCTCGTACAGCGCGTGCCGGCCCTCCCCGTTCACCTCGACCTTCTCGGTCATCGGGAAGGTCACGCCGTACGTCGCCGAGCAGAACTCGGCGATCTCCTCGGCGCTGCCGGGCTCCTGCCCGAGGAACTGGTTGCAGGGCACCCCGAGCACGGTGAACCCGCGCCCGGCGTACTGCTCGTGCAGCCGCTCGAGCCCCGTGTACTGCGGGGTCAGGCCGCACTTGGAGGCCACGTTCACGACGAGCACGGCCTGGCCGGCGTACTGCGCGAGGTCCGCGGGGCCGCCCTGGAGGGTGTTGATCTCGACGTCGAGGGGGGAAACACCGTTGTTGTCTGTAGTCGTCATGTTCGGATGCTAGTTCCGGGGACCGACATCTCCCTGACCGGGGTGTGACGCTGCCACGAGGACCTCGCCCGCCGCCGTCCGCGAGTACAGCACCGCCCGCCCCGCCCGCCGCCGCTCCACCAGCCCCGCGTCCAGCAGCACCTTCAGATGCCGTCCGACCGAGCCGAGCGCCTGCCCGGTCACGGCGACGAGCTGCGTCGTGCTCATGGGCGTTTCGAGGAGGAGGAGCACTCCGGCGCGTGCGGTGCCGAGCAGCGTGCCGAGGCTCGCCGGGACGGTCCGGCCGCCGGGGTCGGCGAGCGTGCCCGCGCACGGGTAGACGACCGCGTACCGCTCGGGCTCCTCCCAGGACACCCACCCGCCCTTCGGCGTGACCGGCACGAAGACGAGTTCGGCGCCGGAGATCTCGCGGGGCGGGTACTCGTGGAGGTTGATCTGGAGCCGGTTGTCGCCGAGCCAGCGGGTCCGTCCCGGCCGCAGGGAGTCCAGCACCGCCGCCCAGCCGCCCCGGCTCACCTGCGCGGTCCGGGCGACCACGTCCGCCTCCAGGACGCGCCGACGCCGGTCCCAGTACGGCCGTACGGCCTCGGTCCAGACGTATGCCAGGAGCGCGGCCGCCCGTTCGGGCAGGTCGTCCCGGTCCAGGGCGGCGGGGAGCGGTCCGGCGAGGGAGACGCGGAGGTTGGCCCGGGCCTCTTCGGGGCCGGTCGCGCGCACCTGGGCCACCGTCTCCTCGAAGGTCTCCCCGTCGCGCGGAGTGGGCGTGAGGAAGTCGGCGATCCAGGCCTTGCCGAGCCCGGTGCGGACGAGCAGCGCGGTCACCGGGTCGGCCGTGAGGAGCGCGCGGTAGCCGGGCAGGTGAGCGCGCAGCCAGGCCTCCTCGCCCGGATGGGCGCCGGTTCCCGCGTGCAGCAGCTTCAGGCTCGCGAAGGTCTCGGCGAACGGGGAGAGCATGAACCGGCTGTGGGCGAGGGTGTCGGCGTTGACCTGCCACCAGCCCATGAGCACCGCCTTCGGACGTTTCGTGCGTGCGCGAAACAATAACCACCGCTCCTCGGCCGCTCGGAGACTCCGGTGCATGCGCAGCTACCGAGACCTCTTCCGCACCCCGGAGTTCACCCCGTTCTTCCTCTCCTCCGCCGCCCACACCGCGGCCCAGACGATCGGCGGTCTGGCACTCGGCACCCTGGTGTTCCGGGCGACGGACTCGCCGCTGCTGGCGGCGGTGAGCATGTTCGGGGCGCAGTTGGCACAGGTGCTGGGCGCGACCATCCTGCTCTCGGGCGCCGACCGGCTGCCCCCGAGGGCGACGCTGGCCGGCATCGGACTCGCCTTCGCGGCCGGTACGGCGGTGCTGGCGCTGCCCGGACTGCCGATCGGGGCGGTCTTCGGCGTCGTACTCCTGCAGGGCCTGATCGCGTCGCTGGGCGGGGGAGTGCGCTGGGGGCTGCTGAACGAGATCCTCTCCAAGGACGGCTACCTGCTGGGGCGTTCGGTGTTCAACATGCTTTCCGGGCTCATGCAGGTCGCCGGATTCGCGACCGGCGGCGCCCTGCTGACGGTCCTGTCCCCGCGTACCTGTCTGCTCCTGGCGGCGGCGCTCTACGCCACGTCGGCCCTCGGCGTCCGCCTGGGCCTGACCGCCCGCCCGCCGCGCTCCTCGGGCCGCCCGTCCGTCACGGCGACCTGGCGCACGAACGCCCTCCTGTGGTCCTCGCGCCCCCGCCGCCTCACCTACCTGGGCCTGTGGATCCCCAATGGGCTCGTCGTCGGCTGCGAGTCCCTCTACGTCTCCTACGATCCCCGCGGCGCCGGCGCGCTGTTCGCCTGCGGGGCGCTGGGCATGTTCGTGGGCGACGTGACCGTCGGCCGCCTCGTACCGCCCGCGCTGCGCCCCCGGCTGGCCACCCCGCTGCTCCTGCTTCTGGCCGGGCCGCACCTGCTCTTCGCGCTGCGCCCCGCGCTGCCCTGGGCGGCCGTCGCCGCCGCCGTGGCCTCCGTCGGGTTCGGCGCGAGCCTGGTCCAGCAGGAGCGGCTGATGGCCCTCACGCCCGATGAACTGGCAGGCCACGCCCTCGGGTTGCACTCCGCCGGGATGCTCACCATGCAGGGCGTGAGCGCGGCCCTGGCGGGTACGGTGGCCCAACTCACCTCGCCGGGCACGGGGATGGCGGTGATGGCGGTGGCGTCGGTAGCGGTGACGCTGTGGCTGGCGCGGGGGCTGCGGCGGTGAGCGGCGATCGACGTCGGCCGTCACCTGGGTCAGCCGAGCTTGTCGACCGCCTGGTAGTAGGTCCAGGCCGTGCCGTCGCACGACGACTTCTTGAGGCCGGTGTAGGCCGCGCACACCCGCTTCAGATCCGCGTAGAACGCGTCGTCCAGGCGGGACTTGTTGGCGTCGAAGGCGCCGGCCGCCGTGTAGTTGCGGTAGCCGAAGTCGTGGCGGACGCAGGCGTTCTGGAAGGGGAAGCCGAAGGGGTTGTCCGGGGAGGTCGTGCAGGAGTCGGTGGACCAGTCGAAGGAGTAGGCGCTCCAGGTGCCCTGGTTGGCGCGGGCGGCGAAGAAGGCGCTGTAGCTGGTGGCGCTGGTCTGGGTCCAGCTCGACAGGACCGCGGCCTTGTCGGCGGGAGCGGCCTGGGCCGTGGCGGCGGGCAGCAGGGCGGTGGTGACGGCGAGGGCGGCGGTGGCCAGCGGAGCGGCGAGGCGACGGAGCATGGGCTCTTCCTCCGTGGGGGCGTGGACTGCCCCCGCGGGGATTCGCCGGGGCAGTCCGCAGCGTTCGCCACGGAGCTATCGCGCCTGCATGCCGCGTCTATACGGACGTGGGAGGAGGTCGTGGGAGGAGGTCGTGGGATCCCGGCCCGGGTCAGGACCGCAGGTAGGCGAGGACCGCCAGGACCCTGCGGTGGGTCTCGTCGGCCGGAGGCAGGTCCAGCTTGGTGAGGATGCCGCTGATGTGCTTGCCGATGGCGGCCTCGGAGACCACCAGCTCCTTCGCGATCGCGCCGTTGGACTTGCCCTCCGCGATCAGCGCCAGCACCTCACGCTCGCGCGGGGTGAGCCGCTCCAGCGGATCCCGCCGACGGCGCAGCAGTTGACGTACGACTTCGGGGTCGACGACCGTGCCGCCGTCCGCGACCTCGTGCAGGGCGTTCACGAACTCCTCGACCTGGCCGACCCGGTCCTTGAGCAGATAGCCGACGCCCGTTCCGTCGCCGGAGTCCAACAGGTCGGAGGCGTACGTCCGTTGCACGTACTGACTGAGGACCAGGACCGGCAGCGTGGGGCGCTTCTCGCGCAGCCGCACCGCCGCGTGCAGGCCCTCGTCCTGGAAACCGGGCGGCATGCGCACGTCCGTCACCACGATGTCGGGGGTGTGCTCCTCGACCGCGGCGACCAGCGCCTCCGCGTCCCCGACGGCCGCCACCACCTCGTGGCCGCAGCGGCCGAGCAGGCCGATGAGGCCTTCGCGCAGCAGCACGCTGTCCTCGGCCAGCACTACACGGAGCGATCGGCCGCCTTGGTCAACTCGCAAGGAAACTCCACACGCAACAGGGTCGGTCCACCCGGCGGACTGGACAGGGCAAGTCTGCCATCCAGAACGGACACCCGGTCCGCGAGACCGGTGAGCCCGCTGCCCGCCGAGGCGTCCGCGCCGCCCCGGCCGTCGTCGCGCACCTCGAGGGACAGCCGGCCGTCGCGGTGACCGCCGCTGACCCGCGCACGGTCGGCACCGCTGTGCTTGGCGACGTTGGCGAGCGCCTCGCAGACCACGAAGTACGCCGCGGACTCCACCGCCTGGGGCAGCCGGCCCGGCAGTTCGAGGTCCACGTCCACGGGGACCACGGAACGGTCCGCCGCGTCGGCGACCGCGGCCTCGAGACCGTAGTCGGCGAGGACCTTGGGGTGGATGCCGTGGATGAGCTCGCGCAGCTCCGCGAGCGCTTTGCCCGCCTCCTCGTGGGCCTTGGTGAGCTGGTCGGCGAGCGGGCCCGGCGGGGCGTCCAGCCGGGCCAGGCCGAGGCTCATCGTCAGGGCCACCAGCCGCTGCTGGGCGCCGTCGTGCAGATCGCGCTCGATGCGGCGCCGCTCCGCCTCGAAGGCGTCCACCAACCGCACGCGGGAGCGGGCCAGTTCGACGACCTTGGCGCCGAGCTCGCCCTCGCGGGAGGCGATCAGCAGCCGGGTCAGCTCGGCTCGGGCGCCTGCCGCGACGCCGAGCAGGTAGGCGCACAGGACCAGCAGGAGCAGGCCCAGTACGGCGACGCCGAACGCGGTCGGCCAGGTGGTGACCGTCCACTGCTTGAGCACCTTCGCCTCGTTGCCGTCGCCGACCGTGGCCATCAGCAGCGGGGTGGCGACCATGGACAGCGGGAAGAGCAGGGCGACCGTGATGACCAGCGCGTCGACCGGCCACAGCAGCCCGGCGAACAGCAGCGCGTACCCGAGCTCCCGCCAGGTCGCCTGCTCGCGCAGCCGGGTGGTCACCCAGGTCCACAGCCCGGGCGCGGCCGGCTCCTGGTGCTGGCCGGACGCCGGATCGTGGTCGATCAGGCGCAGCCTGCGCCGTTCCACCCCGGCCACCGGGATCCCGCTGAGGGCGACCACGACGAGCAGCGGGATCCCCACCACGACGATGGCGAGAGCTCCGCTGACCGCCGCCACCGTCACGATCGCCACCAGGGCGGCGACGCCGGTCACCGCGCCGGTGACCAGGTACGCGACGGAGCGCCAGGGCCAGGCCGACAACAGGAAGCCCGGCCGGGACATGGCCTGCCACACATTCCGAGGGTGCATGGGGATCACCGTAGGAGGGCGCAGCCGTGCGGGCCATCGGTCCAGGGCGCGGATCGGGGGTAGGGCCAGCCCCACCCCCGTACCCGAACCGGAGGTCACGGGCCCGGCGGCGGGCCCACGGAGGTCACGGGGCCGAGACTGCAAGGTCTTGCCACCGCAGACTGCTGCCAGCAGGAAGGCGCAATTCCGCCAACTTGTGGCGCAAACAATGGCGTGAGACCGACGCTCCGGCGTTCCGATCCGGCCGCGGCTCCGCCTCTGGGCGGCCGGGCCGAACAAGGTGGGGGAGTTCACGTGGAGTTCCAGCTTCTCGGTCCGGTCGAGGCGAGAGACGGAGCGCGGCACATCGCGCTGTCCGGCTCCAAGGTGCACACGGTGCTCGCCGTGCTGCTGCTCGCCCGTGGCCGAGTGGTCAGTGACGACAGACTGAGCGAGCTGCTGTGGGGCTGGGATCCGCCGGCCACGCGGAACGCTCAGATCTACACCTACATATCGAGGCTGCGGAAGCTCCTCGGCCCCGGGGTCGACCTGGTCCGCCGCCAGCCCGGCTACCAGCTGGTCGCCGACGGGGCGCACGTCGACGTCGTCGAGTTCGAGCGGCTGCAGCGGGTGGGGCGGCGGGCGCTGGAGGAGCGGCGGTTCGGCGAGGCCGCCGAAACCCTGCGGCGGGCCTTGGACCTGTGGCAGGGGCCGGCGCTGGCCAATGTGACGCCTTACCTCGCGGAGGCGGAGCTGCCGCAGCTGGAGGAGGTCCGGATGAGCGCCCTGGAGCACCGGATCGAGGCGGACCTCGCGCTCGGCCGGCATGGGCTGCTGATCTCCGAACTCACCGGACTCGTGGCCGAGTTCCCGGTACGGGAGCGGCTGCGCGCCCAGCTGATGACCGCGCTGTACCGGTGCGCGCGGCAGGCCGAGGCGCTGCACGCCTACCACGAGGGGCGCGAGGTGCTCGCCGAGGAGCTCGGGGTGGACCCCGGCCCCGATCTCACGGCCACCTATCAGGCCGTGCTGAGCGGCGAGTTGGGCACCCTGCCGCAGCCGCAGCCGGCGCCGATGTCGCTGCCGGACAGGCCGGTACCGGCCGAGCCGGTCGTCATGATGCCGCCTCCGCTCGCCGACTTCTCGGGGCGGGAGCGCGAGTTCGACGAACTGTGCGGGCGGTTGACGCCCGTTCCGGCGCACCGGCGATCCGCGTTCCGGCCGCGCCGGCTGCTGATCACCGGGATGCCGGGGGTCGGCAAGACCGCGCTCGCCGTCCAGGTGGCGCACGCCATGGCCGCGGAGTTTCCGGACGGTCTGCTGTACGCCCGGCTGTGCGACGACGACGGTGTCGCCGCGGACTGCGCCGAGGTGCTGATCACCCTGCTGCGGGCGCTCGGCGACACCGCCGAGGACATGCTGACGCCGTACGGCGAACCCGCCCGGATGGACGACCTGGTCCGCAGGTACCGGACCCGGACGGCGGGTCGGAAGCTGCTGATCCTGTTCGACGACGCGGCGAACGAACTGCAACTGGACCCGCTGCTGCCGGCCACGGCCGACGCCGCCGTCCTGGTGACGAGCCGCAGCCGGCTCTCGGCGGTGCCCGGTTCGTGGACCGTGGCACTGGACCCCATGGAGACCGGTGAGTCGCTGGCCCTGCTCGCCACCATCGCCGGGGGCGCGAGGATCGCCGCGGAGCCCCAGGCGGCCCACGCGGTCGTCGAGGCCTGCGGGCGGCTGCCGCTCGCGCTGCGGGCCGCCGCCGCCCGGCTCGCCACCCGCCCGCACTGGCCGATGTCGCGCGTCGCCCGCCGGCTGGCCGATCCGGCCTCCCGCGTCGAGGAGCTGCGGGCGGGCACACTCGACGTACGGCGGACGCTGTCCGCGGCCCTCCGGCAACGACCGGCGCAGGACCGGGAGTTGATCCACCGGATCGCCGTACGCGCGGGACGGGAGTTCACCGCGGCGGGAGCCGCGCTGCTGCTCCGGGTCCCCGAGGACACGGCCGAGGAGTTCCTGGAACGGCTGGTGGAGGTGTCGCTGCTGGAGGCGCGCGGCATCGACGCCACGGGCGCGCTCTGCTACCGCTTCCACCCCTTGCTCCGTCTCACCGCGACGAGCCTGGAGGAGTTCCCGGCGGAGGGGGAACTGCTGCGGGCCGGCTGAGCGACGGCACACCCCCGGGTGAGGCGGCCCGACGCCGCGAGGTAGGTCTGGCCCTACCCCAAGTCTCGTCTCTGCCGCACTGCGTCGTGAGGGGCTCTCGCGGTTTCGTGGAGTCATCACGGAAACGAGGGGGGCGGCGCCCGATGACGGCATGGCTGGCTGAGCAGGTGCTGGTGTACGGGGGCTTCGGCATCCTCGCCGCGGTGCTGCTGCTGCCCGCCCTGGAGGCGGCGCTCCCGGTCGTCGGCGTGCTGATGCCGGGTCAGACCGCAGTGGTACTGGGTGGGATGTTCGCCTGGCACGGCCACGTCACGGTCGAGGCGGCCCTGCTGACGGCGCTCGCCGGAGCCGTGCTCGGCAACCTGGCCGGGTACGCCGTCGGGCGCCGCTGGCAGGGGCGGCTGATGGCCCGGATGGCGAAGAATTCGCGCCACCACCGGTGGTCCGAGCGGGCGTTGGGGCTGATCGAACGCCGGGGCGGCGGCGCGGTGTTCGTGGGCCGCTTCACCGCCGTCCTGCGCACCCTCGTACCGACCCTGTGCGGGGCGACCGGGATGCCGCTGCGCCGCTACCTGCTCTGGTCCGTGCTCAGCAGCGCGGTCTGGGCACCGGCCTTCGTCCTGATCGGCTACGTCATGGGCCCGGCCGGGCCCGGGTGAGACCGGGCGGCGGCAGGGTCATGCGACGGCAGGCACCTGCCACCCGGTACGGCGTCCCGGGCGCCCCGGCCGACCCGAGAATGGCTGATAGGCGCCGTTTCCCGAAGTTTTCCGTCCCGCCCAGGTGCGCGGGAGGACCGACACCGACACGAGTTGGGACACATGAGCAACGACGCGATCCAACTGCGCTCCGTAAGCCGGCGGTACGGATCGGGCGGCACGTCCGTCACCGCCCTCGACCAGGTATCGCTCGCCTTTCCCAAGGCGACGTTCACCGCCGTGATGGGCCCGTCCGGCTCCGGCAAGTCGACCCTGCTGCAGTGCGCCGCGGGCCTGGACCGGCCCACGTCGGGCTCGGTCTCCGTGGGCGGGACCGAGCTGACCAAGCTGAGCGAGACCAAGCTGACCCTGCTGCGCCGCGAACGCATCGGCTTCGTGTTCCAGGCGTTCAACCTGCTGCCCTCGCTGACCGCGGAGCAGAACGTCGCCCTCCCGCTGCGGCTGGCCGGCCGCCGCCCGAAGAGCGCCGCAGTCCGCGAGGTGCTCCAGCAGGTCGGACTCGGCGACCGCGCGCGGCACCGGCCGACGGAGATGTCCGGCGGCCAGCAGCAGCGGGTCGCCCTGGCCCGCGCCCTGATCACCCGTCCCGAAGTGCTGTTCGGCGACGAGCCGACCGGCGCGCTCGACTCGCAGACCAGCCGCGAGGTGCTGACGCTGCTGCGCGGCATGGTCGACCGGGAGGGGCAGACGATCATCATGGTCACCCACGATCCCGTCGCCGCCTCCTACGCCGACCGCGTCGTCTTCCTCGTCGACGGCCGCGTCAACGGCGAGCTCATCGGCGCCTCCGCCGAGGACATCGCGTCACGTATGACCAAGCTGGAGGCCGTGCCGTGCTGAGCACCGCCCTGCGCACCCTGCGCACCCGCTGGGTCACCTTCGTCGGCAGCTTCGTCGCCCTCTCGCTGGGCGTGGCGCTGATCGCCGTCATGGGGCTGGCCCTGGCGTCCTCGCTGGACGCACCCGACCGGGCCCCCGAGCGGTTCGCGGCGGCGCCCGTCGTCGTCAAGGGCCAGGACACCCTCGAGGTGCCCACCTCGATCGGCGACCGCACCCAGAAACTCGCGCAGCCGCGCCCCGTGCCCGACGACGCGGTCGCGAAGCTGCGGGACCTCGGGACCGTCGTCGAGGACCGGTCGTTCGAGGTACGGGCCGAGGGCGGGCCCGGCGATCTGGTGGGCCACCCCTGGTCCACCGCCGCCTTCGCGCCGTACGAGCTGGACGCGGGACGCGCGCCCAAGGCCGCCGACGAGGTCGTCGTCAGCGGTGACTGGGCCCGCCCGGGCAGCCGGGTGCGGACCGACGCCGGCACCGTGCGGGTCGTCGGCACCGTCGCCGGGCTCGGCTTCGAGGACGCCGTCTTCTACACCGACACCCGGGCCGCCGAACTGTCGCCGCGCAGCGTCCAGCTCGTGGTCGACGCGGACGCGGCGGCCGTGCGCGAGGCGGTGCGCGGCAGCGGCGGTGTCGAGGTCCTCACCGGGAACGCGCGCCGCTACGCCGACGCCGATCCCGACCGGGACAGCGAGGCCCTCACCGCGATGAACGCCATGTTCGGAACGGCCGGCGGGGTCACCGGGTTCGTGTCGGTGTTCGTGGTGGCGTCGACCTTCGCGTTCGCTGTGGCCCAGCGGCGCCGGGAGTTCGGGCTGCTGCGCACGGCCGGGGCGACTCCGGGGCAGATCCGCCGCATGGTCCTCTCGGAGGCCCTCGTGGTCGGTGTGCTCGCCTCGGCCGCCGGGTGCGTGCTCGGCTCCTACGGGGCACCGAAACTCGCCGAGTGGGCGGTCGACGAGAGCCTCGCGCCCCGCTGGTTCAGCATCGGCGACTACACCTGGCCGTACCACATGGCCTTCTGGACGGGCCTGTTCGTGGCGTTGTGCGGGGTCGTGGCCGCGTCCTGGCGGGCCGGGCGGACCGGCCCCACCGAGGCGCTGCGCGAGGCCTCCGTGGACACCCGGGCGATGACGTGGGGCCGCTGGCTGTTCGGCGCCGGCCTGCTGATCACCGCCGCCGTGACGCTGGCCCTGGCCCTGGTGAGCAACCCGAGCGACCTGCTGCACCGCAAGACCTATGTGAGCCGGCCGATGCTGCTGATCACCGGGGTCGCGCTGCTCGCGCCGGTGCTCGTGCGCCCGCTGGCCCGGCTCATCGCCTGGCTGCCCGCCCAACTGCCGGGCGCCGCCGGGATGCTGGTACGGGAGAACGCCGCCGCCGGCGTCCGGCGCACCGCCGCCGTCGCGGCGCCCGTCCTGGTCACGGTCGCGCTGGCGGGCTCGCTGCTGGGCGCCACCGCCACCCTCAACGAGGCGAAGGCCACCGAGGTCCGCGAGCAGACGGCCGCCGACTTCGTGGTCGCCCCGGCGGGCGACGCCGGCTTCGACGAGGCGACACTGCGGAAGCTGCGCGCCGTGCCCGGCGCCGAGGTCTCCGCGACCGCGTCGAGCGCCGTGTACGTATTGGAGGAAGGCGTGGCGCTCATCAGGTCCGACGCCCGCGCCGCCGATCCGGAGCTGCTCGCGGACACCGTCCGGCTGCCGCTCGCCGCCGGGAAGGTGAGCGACCTCGACGACGACTCGATCATCGTCAACGAGGAGTGGGAGAAGCACGCCGTGGGCGAGCGCGTGGACGTGTGGCTCGGCGACGGCACGAAGAAAACCCTGAAGATCGCCGCGGTCATGACCATCGGCACCGGCAACAACGGCGTCTACGTCACCCCGCGCAACGCCCCGGCGGCCCCTGTCGACCGGGTCGACGTCCGGCTCGCGGACGGCGCCGACACGGCCGCCGTGGCCGCCGGGCTGCGGGACGCGGTGCGGGCGCCGGGCGGGCAGGTCCTCGCCCGGGACGCGTGGGTGCGGGCGACGTATCCCGAGACCAACCGGACGACCCGGATGGGCTTCTTCCTGGTCCTCGGCATCGCCCTCCTCTACACCGGTATCTCCCTGGCCAACACCATGGTCATGGCGACCTCCGACCGGGTCCGTGACCTGGCCGTGCTGCGGCTGGCCGGGGCCACCAAGTGGCAGGTGCTGCGGCTGGTGGGCGCCGAGGCGCTGATGGTGGTCACGGTCGGCGGAGTGCTGGGAGCGCTGGTCGCCGCGCTCAACCTGATGGGCATGTGGAGCGCGCTGGGCCTGCTCTCGGTGTGGACGTCGATCGAGATCCCGTGGGCGACGCTCGGCGCGGCCGTGGGCGCCTGCGCGGTGCTCGCCGTCATCTCGGCCGTCGCCCCGGCCGGCCTCTCCCTGCGCCGCAGGGCGGTGGAACTGGCAGGCGTACGGGAGTGACCCACTGACCGGCGCCGGGCGGTCCGTTCCCCCGTCCCGTTCGGTGCCGCCCCCTCCGCGTCGCGCGGCAACCCCGTGGCCCGCGGCGCGGAGACACGACGGCGGGGACGCCTTGGACAGGCGTCCCCGCCGTTGACGCGGGCGGGGGGAGACGACGCGATTGGTCCGCCGTCCGCGCGGTGGTCGTGCGAGCCGGGCTCGCCTGTCGGGGTCGGCGCTGTCCGAGTGGGGCTGGGCCGGGCAGTGCCCGCAGGGGCCCGGGGGCGTACCCCCGGGGCGGGGGCCGCCCCCCCCCGCAAGGCAGTAGTCGCACGAGGCCGTGTGTCTTGCCTACGCCGTGACGGCCGGGCACCCCCAACAGGGGGCACCCGGCCGTCGCGCGCGGGCCGGACCCGGCGGTGGTCGCGGGTCAGGCGTCGTCGTCCAGGGGTGTGTCCGGGTCCGGGCCCGTCCAGCGCTCGGCCGTCGCCGCGCCCTCGCCCCGGCGCCGCAGGGCGTCCGCCACGAACGAGCCGAGGGCCTGGCCGGATTCGGCGTTGGTGAGGACGACGAAGCCCTCGCCGGTGTCGAGCCGGGTGAACGAACCGGCCCGGAAGCCGACCGTGCGTCCGCCGTGCCCGTACTCCGTGCCCCCGCCCGTCTCGTCCACCACCGTGCCCAGGCCGTAGAAGCTGCCCGGATGCCAGACGGTCAGCATCTGCTGGGCCAGCGGCCTTGTCAGCAGCAGCGCGCCGGGCTCGCCCCGCCGCGCCCGGCGGATCTCCACCGCGATCCGGGCCAGGTCCGCGGCGCTGGACCACAGGCCACCCGCCGCGGCCTCGGCCCGGACGCGCCAACCGCCCTCGATCGGGGCGCCGTTCGCGTGGTGGCCCACTGCCGTCGGTTGAGGGGCCCACCGCGGATACCACTGGTCGAAGCTGCTGTCCGTCATGCCCAGGGGGCCGAAGACCAGGCGCCGCACGAGGTCGGGGAAGGGCTCCCCGGTCACGTCCTGGAGCAGGAGTTCCAGGACCGAGAAGTTGACGCTGTTCTTGCGGAACTCCTCCCCCGCGGGGCGCTCCGCACGGACCGGCGGATGGTCGGCGGGCGAAAGACCGCGCAGGATCTGGGGCACCGTGGGCATCGCGTCCGTGGGGCGGTAGTGCACGACCGGAACTTTGCCGAGTCCTGACTGATGGCTCATCAAGTCCCGTAGCGTGACAGGTGAGTCGGACGGGATCCGCCACGACGTGAGGTAGCGGCCCGCGTCCGCGTCCAGGTTGAGGTCCCCTTGGCCGACGAGGCTCAGGACGGCCAGCGTCGTCACGTGCTTGCTGAGGGAGCCCACCCGGAACGGCGTCCGGGGCGTGACCGGTTCGTTGCCGTCGGCCGCCGTGACGCCGTAGCCCCGCGCCGAGACCACCTCGCCGTCCCGCAGGAGCGCCACGGCCGCGCCCGGCACATGGTGCTGCTCCATGGCCGTGAGCAGCCCGTCCTCGTCGAGGGCGAGCGGGCGACGTGATCGCCGGACCGGCTCGGGACCGGGTGGCGTGGCCTCGGTGGCCGGGCTCGGCGGCAGGGCGTCCAGCGCCGCCGCGAGTTCCTCCAGCGTGGCGTACTCGTAGAGCATGCGCAGGGTCAGCGGCAGTCCCGTGCGCCGGGCCTCGGCGATCACCCCGATCAGCTTCAGTGAATGACCGCCGAGGTCGGCGAAGCCGTCCCGGACGCCGACGCGTTCGACGCCGAGCGCCTCGGCCCAGATGCGGGCGACGCACTGCTCGGTCGCCGTGCGCGGCGCGACGAAGCCGTCGTCCGTCCGCGCACGACGGCGAGGGGCGGGCAGGGCCGTGCGGTCGACCTTGCCGTTGGCCGTGAGGGGCAGCGCCGGCAGCGCGGTGAACGTCGCCGGGATCATGTACTCCGGCAGCCGCTGCGCCGCGTACGCGGCCATGTCGCCGGGGACCGAGGGAGCGACATAGGCGGTCATCTCCCCCTCGCGTACGGCGACGTACGCCTCCCGCACCAGCGGATGCCCGGCCAGCACCGCACGCACCTCGCCCGGCTCGACCCGGTGTCCGCGGATCTTGACCTGGTCGTCGGTGCGCCCGAGGAACTCCAGGCCGCCGTCGGGAAGGTGCCGTACGAGGTCGCCCGTGCGGTACAGGCGCGAGCCCGGCGGGCCGAAGGGGTCCGGGACGAAGCGCTCGGCGGTCTGCTCGGGGCGCCCGGCGTATCCGCGGGCCACGCCGGCGCCGCCGACGTACAACTCGCCGGGGACACCGGGCAGGGTCCGCCGCAGGGCCGCGTCGAGGACGTACACGGACGTGTTGGGCAGGGGCCTGCCGATCGGAGCGACCCCGTCGTCCGGGAGGGTCTGCGGCAGCTCGTGGACCGTCGCGCCCACACAGGTCTCCGTCGGCCCGTACTCGTTGACGAGGCGCATGCCCGGGGCCAGCGCGCGCCAGCGGCGGACCGTCGCCCAGTGCAGCGGCTCGCCCGCGACGACCAGCACCCCGGCGAGGCGCTCCGCCTGCTCGGGCGTGAACTGCTCCGCGAGCAGGTCCAGATGACCCGGGGTGAGCTTGACGAAGCTGTAGGGCGCACCGGCGGCCAATGCCTCCGCCAGGCCGGCGGGGCCGGTGTCCTGCGCGACCGTGTGCACCGCCTGGCCGGTGACCAGCGGCGCCCACAGATTGGGGACGACCAGGTCGAAGGCGACGGACGAGAACAGCGGGGCGCCTCCGGTGCCGCACGAGGCAAGTTCGGCCGCCGCCCAGGCCACGTGGCCGGCCAGGCTCCGGTGCGTCACCTCCACGCCCTTCGGGCGGCCCGTCGACCCGGACGTGAAGATCACGTACGCCAGGGTGTCGAGGTCGTCGACACCGTCCGCCCGGTCCGGAGCCGGAGCCGGTTCCCCGCCGGCCTCCAAGGGGCCGTCGGCCAGTACCGTCTCCGTAGGCCCGAACCGGTCCGCATACGCCGACGACGTCACCGCCACCGCCGCACCGGCCGTCTCCACGATCGACGCCACCCGGGCCGCGGGCCACGACGGGTCGAGCGGCACATAGGCGCCGCCCGCCTTCCACACGGCCAGCAGCGCCGTGATCAGATCCGGCCCCCGGTCCAGCAGCACCGCCACCCGGGTCTCGGCCGCAACGCCACGCCGCCGCAGCACCCGCGCCAGCCCGTCGGCCCGGGCCTCCAGCTCCGCATACGACACCCGCTCCCGGCCCCGTACCACCGCGACCGCATCCGGACAGCGCGCGGCCGTCGCCTCGAACGACCGCGGCACCGAGACCGCCGGCGCCGGGCGCACCGTGTCGTTGACGCGGGTCAGCAGCTCGGTCTCCGCCGGTTCGAGGAACGTCTCGGCCGTGCTGCCGCACGGATCGGCGGCCATCACCTCCAGCACTCGCCGGAACAGCCGCGCGATCCGCCGGGCACGGTCGCGGGTCAGCACGGTCGTGTTCGACTTCAGGCTGATCCGCCGGGACACCGTGGTCACCGCGAGATCGAACTCGGTCTTGCCCGGCGCCATGACGGAGTCCATGTCCACCGCGTCGCTCTCCAGCCGCGCGAAGTCGACGTGGTTGAGCGCGACGTGCACCAGCCGGCCGCCCCCGGCATCCTGCTGCATCTCAGGCATCGGGAACTGGCGGTGCGGCCACAGCTGTGCCTCCTGGTCGAAGGCGGCCCGGACCAGCTCGCGCCAGGTGCCCTCCCGGCGGCGGAACACGAAGGGGACCGTGTTGAGGTGCACCCCGTGGATCCGGTCGGCGCCCGCCGTCTCCGGCCGGGTGTGCACCACGACCCCGCCGGTGAACCGCGCCCCGCCGCCGAGCATGCCGAGCACCGTCCCGTACGCGGCCACCAGGACGCTCTTGAGCGAGGCACCGGCCTCGGCGGCCAGCGCGCGCAGCTTCTCCTCGAGGTCGTCGAAGGGCAGCCACTCCCAGTAGTCCTCACGGGGCCGGTCCGCGTCGCCCCAGCCCGCCGGGAGTGTGAAGGCGGGCTGCTCCGCGACCGTCCCCGCCCAGTAGGCGCGGGCCTCGGCCGAGGCGAGGGCGCGCAGTTCGCCGGCGACGGAGTCGGCGAAGCGCACCCCCGGATCGCGGTACGGGCCGGGGGCGCCGGACTCGCGCAGGCTCCGGTAGCACTCCAGCAGTTCCCGCAGCAGCGAGTGGTAGCTCCAGCCCTCCACGATCCCGTGGAACTCCGAGGCCGACAGCCACCAGCCGTCGTCCGTGAGGTGGACGGTGAGCCTCAGCATCGGCGGCTTCGTGAGGTCGAAGACCCGGGCCCGGTCCGCGTCGTGGAACCGGTGCAGGTCCTGCCGTACCGCGTCCGCGTCGAGTCCGCGCAGGTCCCGTACCTCGACCGGCACCTCGGCCGCGTCCTCCGGGCGCCGCACCAGCTGGACGGGGACGGAGCAGGAGTGCAGGTCGAAGGAGGTGCGCAGCACGTCGTGCCGTGCCGCCACGGTGCGGGCCGCCTCCCGCAGAGCGGGCAGCGCGAAGGGCACGGTGTCACGGATCCGGGTGGTGGCGACGTTCTGGTAGGTGTTGTGCCGGTCGTGGCCGAGCATGTCGATGACCATGCCGACCTGAGCCCGCGTCATCGGGTACGCGTCCGCCAGCCCGCCCGGGAGCCGCTCCCGGTCCGCCGCGCCGAGCAGCTCGAACGGCCGGACCGCCGCCGTGGTGCGCGCGGGGGCCCGCAGTTCGGCAGCCGCGCACATCCCGGCGATCGTACGGTGGTCGAACACATCCCGGATCGTCACGTCGTACCCGCACTCGCGCAGCGCACCCACCAGGGACACCGCGCGGATCGAGTCGCCGCCCAGGTCGAAGAAGCTCTCCTCGACACCGAGCCGCTCCAGGCCCAGCACCTCGCACCACACCCGGCCGAACTCCCGCTCGGCGGCGGTACGCGGCGCGGTCCGGGGCCGTCCCGGCCGCGCGTCCTCGGCGCCGGGCGCGGGCAGGGCACGCTGGTCGAGCTTGCCGTTGGGGGTGAGCGGCAGCCGGTCCACCGGGACCAGGGCCGCGGGCACCATGTACTCGGGGAGCGCGGCGCGCAGATGACGGCGCAGCTCCACCGTGTCCGGGGCTTCCCCGACGGGCACGACATAGCCCACGAGCCGCCGGTCGCCCCGCTCGTCCTCGCGCGCGACGACGGCGGCCTGCCGTACGGCGGGGTGGGCGGCGAGCACGGTCTCGATCTCGCCGGGCTCGATGCGGAAGCCGCGGATCTTCACCTGGTCGTCGATCCGGCCCAGGTACTCCAGCACGCCGTCGGTCCGCCGGCGGGCCAGATCGCCGCTGCGGTACATCCGCGAACCGGGCGGGCCGTAGGGGTCGGGCACGAACCGTTCGGCCGTCAGCTCGGGGCGGCGCAGATAGCCGCGGGCGACGCCCGGACCGCTCACGTACATCTCCCCGGGGACGCCCGCCGGCACGGGGTTGCCGCGCGGGTCGAGCAGATGGACCCGCAGGTCGGCGAGCGGGTGGCCGACGGGGTTCCCGGCACCGGTGTCGACGTCGGCGCGGGTGACCCGGTGGCAGGTGGCGTGCACGGTGATCTCTGTGATCCCGTACAGGTTGAGGACGGCAGTGCGGTCGAGGCCGACCCGGTCGCACCAGGGGCCCAGGTCGTGGATCCGCAGCTGCTCGCCGCCGCACACGACCGCACGCAGGCCGAGCCGGTCGATCCGCGGATCGCCCTCGGCGGCCCGCGTCACCAGCCCGCGGAAGGCGGAGGGAGTCTGGCAGAGCACCGTGACCCGCTCCTCGGCCAGCAGATCCAGCAGGTCCTCGGGGGAGCGGGCGGTGTCGAGCGGGACGACGACCAGCCGGCCGCCGTGCAGCAGCGGGCCCCACATCTCGAACACCGAGACGTCGAAGGCGTGGCTGTGGAACAGCGTCCACACGTCGGACGCGTCGTACGGGAGGTGCTCGCCGACCGTGTCCATGAGCCGCAGCACACTGCGGTGGGTGACCTCGACGCCCTTGGGGCGGCCGGTCGAGCCGGAGGTGTAGATGACGTAGGCGAGGCCGTCGGCGTGGCCGGCCGGTGCGGAGTCCCACGCGGGCCGCGCCGCCGCGTCGGGCTCCTCCCCATCCAGCACGACGGCCGTGCCGGCGTACCGGCCCCGGAGCCGGCCCTTGTGCGCCGAGTCCGTCACCACCAGGGGCGCGCCGGTGTCCTCAAGGACCAGCTCCAGCCGGGCGCCGGGCGCGGCGGGGTCGAGCGGGACGTAGGCCGCGCCGGACTTGAGGACGCCCAGCAGCGCGGGCAGCAGGGTGACGCCCCGGTCCAGGAGGACGCCCACCAGGGTCCCGGGACCGGCGCCCCGCGTGCGCAGCCGGTGCGCGATCCGGTCGGCACGGGCGTCGAGTTCGGCGTAGGTCAGCCGCTCGCCGGCGTACGACACGGCGACCGCGTCCGGGGTGCGGGCCACCTGCTCCTCGAAGGCCTGGGGGAGCGTACGCGGATCCGGCTCGCGGGGGACGGCCGGTGCGGTGAGCCGAGCCCGGTCCGTCCCGTCGAGCAGGTCGAGGGTGGAGAGCGGGGCGTCCGGGCGGTCCACGGCCTGGCCCAGCAGGCGGAGGTACTGGGCGAGCATGCGGGCGGCGGTGTCCTGGTCGAACAGCTCGGTGGCGTACTCCAGACGGGCGGTCAGCGCGCCGTCCGGGGCCTCGTCGACGACCAGCGACACATCGCAGCGGGCGCGGGCCCGGGGCGGCAGGACGGGGGCCGACGCCACACCGGGCAGGCCGTAGTCGGTGACGGTCTCCGGGCGCAGCGTGAACAGGGTCTGGAACAGCGGGGTGCGGGAGAGGTCGCGGTCCGGTTCCAGCTCCGCGGCCAGCAGGGGGAAGGGCACGTCCTGGTGGTCGAAGGCGTCCAGCACGGTCCGCCGGACGCTTCCCAGGAGCCGGCTGAACGACGGATCCGCGTCCCAACGCGATCTGATCACGAGGCTGTTGGCGCCGAACCCCATCATCCGCTGCCACTCGGGCCGCGTCCGCAGCGAGGAGACGGTGCCCACGGCGATGTCCTCGCGGCCGGTGTACCGGGAGAGCAGCACCTGGAAGGCGGTGAGCAGGACGCAGAACGGTGTGGTCCCGGCCGCCTCGGCGGCCTTGCGCACGCCGGAGGCCAGGGCGTCGGGCAGACGGCGGTTGACGGTGCCCGCGTCGTCGCCGCGCACGGCCGGGCGCCTGCGGTCGGCCGGCAGATCGAGCGGCACGAGCCCCGCCAACTGACCTCGCCAGTAGGCGAGATGAGGCTCCAGCGCACCCCGGGCGGCCCGCTCGTCCTCCCACACCGCGTAGTCGGCGTACTGGGTCGCGGAAGGCAGCGGATCGCCCGCGCCACCCGAGGAGAAGTGCCGGTACAGCTCGCCCAGTTCCCGCGCGAACAGGCCGGTGGACCAGGCGTCGCACGCGATGTGGTGCACGATCAGGATCAGTACGTGCTCGTCCTCGGCGCACCGCAGGAGCGTGCCGCGCACCGGCCACTCCCGCTCCAGGTCCATGGGACGGGAGCCCTCGTGCTCGACGCGCTCCACGACGGCGGGCTCCCGGCCGGCGGCCGGGAGCCCGGTGAGGTCGTCCACGACGAGGGAGCCCGCCGCGGGCGGGTCGATGACCTGCACGGGCGTACCGTCCGGCAGCCGGTAGCGGGTGCGCAGGATCTCGTGCCGCTCCAGCATGCCGTCCCAGGCACGCCGGAGGGCCGGCACGTCGAGCGGCCCGCTCAGCCGCAGCGCCAGCGTGACGAGGTACTCGTCGCTGTCGGGGTGCAGCCGGTTGTGGAACCACATCTGCCGCTGTCCGGCGGACAGCGGCAGCGTCCCCGGGCGGCCGCCCGGGGAGGTCGGGGCGGGCGCGGTGTGCCGCCGCCCGCCCGTGAGCCTGCGCCGCAGAAGTTCGGCGCGCAGCTCCTCGATCGTGCTCTCCCCGGGCGAACCGGTGTCCATGGGTCAGCTCCTTCGTCAGGCCGCCGTCGGGTCGGACAGCTCGGCCATCGCCACTGCGATTTTCCGGGGACCGGTGAACGGCTCCCGGCCGTGCGCGGCGAGCATGTTGTCGACGATCAGTACGTCGTCGCGCTGCCAGTCGAAGCGGGTCGACGCCGAGCGGTAGGCGGCCCGCAGGTGCGCCACCGTCTCGTCCGGGATGGGTTCGCCGTCGCCGAAGTAGGTGTTGGTGGGCAGGTCCTCGTCGGGGAAGATCTCCCGCAGCCCCTCCTGGACCTCCGGGGCCAGCGAGGTGATGTGCCAGAACGTGGCGTGGTTGAACCACACCTCCTCGCCGGAGGCCGGGTGGGTGTGCGCCGCCGCCCGGGTCGCCGTGGTGCGCAGCCCGCCGTCCGGGCGCCACTCGGCGGTGATGCCCTTGCCCCGGCAGTACGCGACGACCGCGTCCCGGTCGGTGGTGTTGAACGCCTCCTGCCACGGCACGCCGAAGTCCGCGTGGAAGTTGCGCACCACGCTCCAGCCGCCGCGCCGTACGAACTCCTCCCGTACCGCGGGGTCGATCGCCCGGTGCACCTCGCGGATGTCCGCGAGCGGGGTCGCGCCCCGGGTGTGCGCGGGCTCGATGCAGTAGAAGTACAGCGTGCGGGGCCAGGCGGCCTGGTACGAGTTCTCGTTGTGCAGGAAGATCTCCTCGTCGGCCGGGTAGTCCGTCGACGTGTAGACCTGCCCCTTGATGGTGGAGCGCGGCGAGGAACGCTCGGCGTAGCGCAGCGGGGCGCTTGAGGAGAAGGCGTGCACCACGCCGTCGAACCCGTCGACGCCGCCGACCTCGAAGCCGCGCAGCAGGATCGCCCCGCGCTCGCCGAGGACCGTGCGCAGCTTGTCGCGGTGGGCGGCGATGTACTCGTGCACCGGGGTGCCCGGCTCCGCGGTGTACTCGATCGCGGTCATGGGACCAGTACTCCTCTCTTCGGCTCCTCCTCCGTGGTGGGCCGCGTCAGCTCCTCGTACCGGTGGAACTCGACGGGGCCGGCGGCGGCCGCCTCCCGGGCCAGCGCCGCGAACACCCCGTCGACCCTCGGCAGGTCCTGCACCAGCCAGGTGGCGGGACTGTTCGGCTCGGCATGGGTGACCAGCACCGGGCCGTCCTCGGCGGGCCGTACGTCGACCTCGCTCAGGTCCGTGATGATGCCGACGCCGATCGCCTTGACCACCGCCTCCTTCCGCGTCCAGCAGCGGAAGAAGGCGTGTGTCCGCGCGGTCGCGTCGGGCCGGGCGCGGACGTGGGCCAGTTCCAGGGCACTCATGACCAGCTTGGACGCGCCGTCGACGTCCAGGCTGCGGTCGTCCTCCAGGTCGACGCCGACCTGATGGCCCACGACCACGGCGAGCAGCCAGTGCGGCCCGGACCGCGAGAGGTTGAAGTCGAGGTCGGTGGGCGGCCAGTCGATCCTGGGCCGACCGTGCCGCGGGTGGGCGCAGCGCGGGCACGGGCGCCGGCCGAGGACCACCTCGCGCGGCGGCACGCCGAGGTACTCGCCGAGCACCCGGCGCACCGCGACGTGCGCGGCCGCGTAACGCACCGCGGCCGCGTCCGGCAGACGGCGGACCATCCGCAGTTCTTCCTCCGACAGCAGGTCGGTGTCGTCCGGCGCGAGCGCGTCGGGGGCCCGGCCCCGCCAGATGTGGACCGCGTCGCGGTCCCTGAGCCGTTCGTATGCGGCGGTCATCGCCTCAATCCGTTCGTCGGTAGGTGGTGCGGGGGGGGCGCGGGCCGGTCAGTCCGACATCGCGACCAGGACCCGGCGGTCGCCGGTGAAGGGGCGACGGCCGTGGGCCAGCAGGACGTTGTCGATCACCAGCAGGTCTCCGGTGCGCCAGTCGACGTCGACGGCGTGCTCCAGGCCGCGGTCGCGGATCTGCTCGACGTACGCGGCCGGGATCGGGCTGCCGTCGGCGAAGGTGACGTTCTGCGGCAGGTCGTCCTCGGGCAGGATCTGCGCGAGGGCGGCCGCGGTGTCGTCGCCGAGCCCGGCCGGGTGCCACTGGTCGGACTGGTTGAACCACACTTCGGTGCCGGTGACCGGGTGGCGGGTGGTGGCCGGGCGCACCGAGGAGACGCGCAGTCCGCCGTCGGCCCGCCACTCCCAGGCGGCGCCGGTCGGGTCGAGGAACGCCTCCACGTCCTCGCGGCTGGTCGTCTCGAAGGTGTCCTGCCAGCTCTTGCCCAGGCCGTAGCCGTCGTGCAGGTTCTGCACGTAGCGCACTCCGCCCGCGAAGGCCTCGCGCACCTCGGCGTCCAGGGAGTCCAGCCACAGTGCCGCGTCCACCACCGGGGTGGCGCCGCCGCTGCCCGGCTGGATCTGGCAGTAGAAGGCGAGGCGGGCCGGCCAGGCGTGGGCGTAGCTCATCTCGTTGTGCATCGAGATGGTGAACTCCTGCGGGTACTCCGTGGAGGTGTAGACGTTGCTGCCGACCTTGGTGCGCGGCGAGTTGCCGTGCACGTAGGCCAGCCGGTTCGGCAGCAGCAGGTCCAGCACCTCGTCCAGGCGGTCGGGGGTGACCCCGAAGCCGCGGAACACCAGGCCCTTCTCCTCCGTCAGCAGCCGGGCGAGCTCCTCGGCCCCCATGTCCTTGAGGCGGGAGAGGAGTTCGTCGGCGCCGCCGACGGCCTCGGCCTCGATGTCCAGCGGGGTCCAGATGTCGGTCTGTGTCATCGGTTCATGCCTCCAGATCCTTGGTGATGTCGGCGACCAGCTCCCTCTCCCGTGGGGCGAGGTAGAAGTGGTCGCCCGGGTAGGCGCGCAGGGTGAAGTCACCGGCCCGGGTCAGCTCGGACCAGGCCAGTAGGGAGTCGGGGTCGCATCCCGGGTCCCGCAGCCCGAGACACGCGGTGATCGGGGCCCGCGTCCGGACGGGCGGCGACGCGGGGCGGTAGTTCTCGACGAGCCGGTAGTCGGCGCGCAGTGCCGGCAGCAGCAGCTCGCGCAGCTCCGGGATGTCGTACGCCTGCGACCCCATCGAGCCCAGCCGGCGTACTCCGGCGACCAGTTCGTCGTCGCCGCGCAGGTGCAGGCCGGTGCGGCGGACCCGGTGCGGCGCCGAGCGGGCCGAGACGATCAGCCGGCGCGGGACGACCCCGTGCCGGGACTCCAGCCGCAGCGCCGTCTCGTAGGCGACGGACGACCCCATGCTGTGCCCGAACAGGGCCAGCGGACGGTCCAGGCGGGGCAGCAGCGCGGCCGTGATCGCGTCGGCGAGCGCGGCCATGTCCTCGGCGAACGGCTCGGACAGCCGCTCCTGGCGGCCCGGGTAGCGGACCGCGAGCAGCTCCACGTCCTCGGGCAGGCGCGCCGCCCAGCCGTGGAAGAGCTGGGCGGTGCCGCCCGCGTGCGGGAAGCACACCAGGCGGATCCGGGGCGGGCGGCCGGACGCGGCCGGGTACGTCCTGAACCATGGGTCGTCCCACCCGGAACGGTCAGCCGCCCGTGCCGGTGCCGGTGCCGGTGCCGGTGTCCGTGTCGGTCGGGTCATCCGTGATCTCTCCCTTCAAGTCCGGTGCCACTACGGCGAACAGGGCCAGAACGGCCATGGCGGCGGCGATCGCGCGGACGGTGGTCTCGGCGCCCCAGACCGCGAGGAGCACACCCCCCGCGAACGAGCCGAGCGCGTTGGTCCCGGAGCCGATGAGCCCCGCCGTGGCGGCGACCCGGCCCTGGAGCGCGTCGGGCGTGGTGCGGACCTGGTAGACGGCCGCGGCGACGTTGAACACCGCGCCGACGAACCCGGTGCCCGCGTACAGCGCACCGAGCAGCACGGGCTCGCTGGTGAACCCCATGGCGCCGATCAGCACCGTCCAGGCAACGGCCCCGCCTACGAGCAGCGTGCGCTGGCGCGTCCGGCGCTGGATCCGGCCGCCCGCGAGCGCACCGCACAGGCCGCCGACCCCGCCGATGCCCACGACGACCGCGAGCGTCGCCGACGGCAGCCCCGCCTCCTTGATCCGCAGGATCAGGGCGAGCGCCAGCATCTGGAACAGCACGTTGGTGCCGGCGACATAGCCGAGCGCCGCGCGCAGGAACCGCTGCCGCCACAGCCAGCGCATCCCCTCGGAGACCTCGTCCGCCATCCGGTTGCCGGCGGTGCGGTCGGGTCGCTCCTGCTGGAAGTCCTTGCGGATCAGCAGCAGGGAGAGGGCCGAGACCAGATAGCCGAGCACGCCGAAGCCGAACGGCAGCCAGCGCGCCGCCGACTGCAGCAGCACCCCGCCGGGCTGGCCGAGCAGCCCGGCCGCCCGTCCCCGCGCCTCGTTCTGCGCGAGGGCGGCCGACAGATGCGCCGGATGCACGAGGTTGCGTAC
This sequence comes from Streptomyces sp. NPDC002838, assembly GCF_040295365.1. Taxonomy (NCBI): domain Bacteria; kingdom Bacillati; phylum Actinomycetota; class Actinomycetes; order Kitasatosporales; family Streptomycetaceae; genus Streptomyces; species Streptomyces sp. NPDC002838. The sequence continues at coordinate 316,687 of NZ_JBEOVF010000003.1, forward strand.
GGCACCCCGCTCGGCGAGCCGGTAGAACACCGCGAGGGACGCCTCGACGAACGCCGCGGCCGCCAGGTGCGCCACCGTCATACGGCCCGCGGCGAGGGCGAGCGCGACGCTGCCCACCGCGGTGAGCCGGCCCGCCTCGCACACCAGCATCAGCCGCCGCCGGTCCCAGCGGTCCACCAGCGCGCCGGCCGGCAACTGCACCAGCAGCAGCGGCAGCAGGGCCGCCGTCGACACCACGGACATCGCCAGGGGGGAGCCCGTGTGCCACAGCACGATCAGCGGATAGGCGACCGCCGTGACCCGGGCGGCGAGGAAGGACAGGCTCGCCCCGGACCACAGCAGCAGGAAGTCCCGGTTGCGGCGCAGCGGACGGTCCGGGACCGCTGCCGTGGCGGCCTCGGCGCCCTCGACGAGTGTCATGCCCGGCACCACTCCAGGACGGCCATCGCGCTGTGCATCTTGTTCTCGGCCTGCGCGAAGGCGATGCTCGCGGGACCGTCGAGCACCTCGGCGGTGACCTCGTCGCCGCGGTGCGCGGGCAGGTCGTGCATGAAGACCGCCTTCGGGCTGGTCTCCCACAGCGCCGCGGTCACCTGGAACGGCGCGAACATCGTGCGCCAGTCCGGGTCGGGCTTGCTGGTGCCGGTGGTCTGCCAGCGCGTGGTGTAGACGGCGTCCAGGTCGGCGGGCAGCTCGTCCATGTCGTGGCGCTCGCGGAACACCGACCCACAGCGCGCGGCCTGTTCGGCGGCGCGCTCGCGGTAGTACGGGGCGAGGCCGTAACCCGGCGGGGTGCGCAGCTCGAACTCGACGCCGGGGAAACGGGTCAGGGCGAGCGCCAGCGCGGAAGCGGTGTTGTTGCCCTCGCCGACGTAGAGCACGCGCAGGCCCTCGACGCGGCCGAACTGCCGCCGCATCGTGGTCAGATCGGTGAGCGCCTGGGTGGGGTGTTCGTCCGCGCTCATCGCGTTGATCACGGCCATCCGGTCCTGGGCGGCCCAGGCGCGCATCTCCGCGGGGTCGCCCGCCGTGCGCGCGACCAGGACGTCGAGCATGCCGGACATCACCCGGCCGGTGTCCTCGCTGGTCTCACCGGTGTTGAGCTGGAGGTCGTCCGGGCCGTACGAGACGAGCTGGGCGCCCAGCCGCAGGGCGCCGCTGGAGAAGGCGGTACGGGTGCGGGTCGAGGTCTTGCTGAAGTAGACGCCGACGACGTCCCCGGCGAGCGGGGCCGGGCGGCCCGCGGTGCCGGCCGAGAAGTCCGCGCCGCGGGCGACCAGGGCGTGCAGGTCGGTGTCGTCGAGGTCGTCGATGGAGATCAGATGCCGTACGGAAGCCACGGATTCCTCCTCGGGGGCGCGGGGCGCTCGGGCCGGATGGGTCGTCCGGGCCGCAGGGATCGGACGGGCTCGGGCCGGATGGGCGGCGCGGGCCGGCGGAGCGGTGGGGGTCATGGCCGCTCCTCGTCGGTGACGACGGGGGCGAGGACCGCGGGGAGTGCGGTGCCGGCGTCGCCGGTGCGCCAGTCGGCGGCCAGCCGGCCGCTGCCGAACGCGGCGTCGTCGCGGCCCAGCTCGGCGGTCAGGTGCTTGACGACGGCCTTGCCGGAGTCGGCGTTGGTCAGGGCGACGAAGCCGGTACCGCCGTGCAGTCGGCTGATCGCCATGTTCCAGTAGCCCGAGGGCTCGCCTCCGTGGCCGAACTCCAGGTCGTCGCCGCTGTCGTCGACGATCGTGCCGAGCCCGTAGAACGTGCCGGTCTCGCCTGCCAGCAGCTCCCGGGCCAGGGCCTGCGGGACCAGCGCGCCCGGGGCGCCGACCAGAGCGTCCCGTACGGCGACCGTGAACCGGGCCGCGTCCGCCGCCGTCGTCCACAGTCCCGCGGCGGCGAGGTGGGCGCGGGTGCGCCAACCGCCCTTGAGCGGTGTGCCGTGGGCGTCGTGGCCGAGGGCCACGGGCAGCCCGGCGGTGTGCGGGAAGGCCTGGTCGAAGCTGGTGTCGGCGAGGCCGAGCGGTTCCAGCACCAGGCGCCGCATCAGCGGCTCGAACGGCTCGCCCGTGACGTCCTCCAGCACCTGCTGGAGCACCCAGTAGTGCGTGCTGCTCTTACGGAAGACGGCACCCGGCGGCAGTTCGCGGCGCACGCGTGGGGTGGTCACCGGCGGCCTGCCCTCCAGCAGGTCGAGCAGGGTCGGCAGCGGCTCGCCGGGGCGGAACCCGACGCTGCGGTGCCGGGCGAGCCCGGCGCGGTGGCCGAGCAGCATCCGCGGGGTGACGGGCCCCGGTGCCTCCGCCGCCTCGTCGAGGTGCCAGGACGTCAGATATGTCTCGATGTCCGCGTCCAGGTCCACGACGCCCTCGTCCACCAGGCGCAGCACACCCAGCGCGGTGACGTGCTTGCTGATGGAGCCGACCTGGAACAGCGTCCGCCCCGTCACCGGCGCGCCCTCGCCGGCGGCCAGCACCCCGTGCCCCTCGACGGCCGCGACCTCGCCGTCCCGGATGACGGCGAGCGCGACACCGGGCACGTGGTGGTCGGCCATGACACCGTCGACGCCGTCGACGAGCCCGCCGGAGGAACCGGACGCGGGGGCCTGCGCTGCCGGGGTATGCGGTGCCGCGCCGAGCAGCGCGGCAGCGCGGGCCGCCGCCCCGCCCGCACTCTCCGGCTCGCCCCCAGCGGCCTGCGCCACGAGCTGCGCCAGCAGCTCGGCGGGCACGGCGACGGTGCCGCCACCGCCGACCGTGTCGCTCGCCCTGCCGGAGGCGTCCGCGGTCGTGCCGCTCGCCCTGCCGGAGGCGTCCGCGGTCGTGCCGCTCGCCCTGCCGGAGGCGTCCGCGGTCGTGTCGCCCTCTCTGCTGGAGGCGTCCGCGGTCGTGTCGCCCTCCCTGCTGGAGGCGCCCGTGCCGCAAGCCCCGCCGGAGGCGTTCGCGTCCGTGCCGCTCACCCCACCGGCGGCGACCGCCGCTTTGTCGCCCGCCCCGCCGGAGGCGTCTGCGGCTGTGTCCGTCGGCTGCCCGGAGACGCCCGCGCCCGTGCCGCTCCCTCCGCCGGAGGCACTCGTGCCGCTCCCCCCGCCGGAGGCTCCCGCGTCCTCGTCCACCGCTGCCGCCAGATCGATCAGGGTGTCGTGCTGGTACATGCGGTAGATCGAGACGGCCAGGCCGGCGGCGCGGGCCGCGGCCAGGACCTTGATCATGAGCAGGGAGTGGCCGCCGAGGTCGAAGAAACGGTCGTGGATGCCGAGGTCCTCCACCCCGAGGACCTCGGACCAGATGGCGGCCAGCGCCTTCTCCGTCGGCGTGCGCGGCGGCACGTGGTCCGTGCCGGTGCGCAGCGCACCCCGGTCGGGGACCGGCAGGGCGCGCCGGTCGACCTTGCCGTTGGCGTTCAGCGGCATGGTGTCAAGGGCCACGAAGGCGGCGGGCACCATGTAGTCGGGCAGGCGCACCGCGCAGTGCTCGGCCAGGGCCTCGGGCGCCGGGGCAGCCTCGCCCGCCGTCGCCGTCCAGTACGCCACCAGTCGGCGGTCAGCCGGCACCGGCTCGTGGACGGTGACGAATGCCTCGCGCACCGCGGGGTGTGCCGCCACCACGGCCTGGATCTCGCCGAGTTCGACGCGGTAGCCGCGGATCTTGACCTGGTCGTCGATGCGGCCGAGGAACTCGATGGTGCCGTCGGGGAGTTGGCGGACCAGGTCCCCGGTGCGGTACAGGCGGGCGCCCGGCTCAGCACCGTACGGATCGGGCAGGAAGCGTTCCGCCGTCAGGTCGGGGCGGCCGGCGTAGCCGCGTGCGACGCCCGTGCCGCCGACGTACAGCTCGCCCGGCACACCCACCGGGACCGGGTGCAGCGCCGCGTCCAGTACGTACGTCCGCATGTTCGGCAGCGGGCGGCCGATCGGGACCACATCGCGGCCGACGGGCTCCGTGACCGGGTGGATCGTGGAGCCGACGGACGCCTCGGTCGGGCCGTACTCGTTGATCAGCCGCCCGGGGCCGAGGATGTCCAGCGACCGGTCCGCCGTACTGCCGGGCAGCGCCTCGCCCGCCACCACCATGACCGCCGCCAGTTCCTCCGCCTGCTCGGTGGTGAGCTGCTCGGCCAGCAGGTCCAGGTGGCCCGGCGTCAGCTTGACGAAGCTGTACGGCGCCTCGGCCAGCAGAGCCCGGCCGAGCTGCCCGGGTTCGGTGTCCTGCGGTACCGCGCACACCCGTTGCCCGGTGACCAGTGGCGCCCACAGGTTGGGAACGATCAGGTCGAAGGCGACCGAGGAGAAGATCGGGGCGCCTCCGGTGCCGCGCGCGGCGAGCTCACGTGCCGCCCAGGCCACGTGGTTGACCAGACCGCGCTGCGGCACCTCGACGCCCTTGGGGACGCCGGTCGAGCCGGACGTGAAGATCACGTACGCCAGCCGGTCCAGGTCGTCCACGCGCACGGGCGTCGTCGCGGGCCACGCGCTGACGTCCTCGTCGGCGATCAGCACCGCGGCGGAGCCGAACCGGTCCGCGTACGCCTCGGAGGTGATCGCCACCTGTGCGCCCGAGGTCGCCACGATGGAGGCGACGCGCTCCGCCGGGTAGGACGGGTCGACCGGCACGTACGCTCCGCCCGCCTTCCACACCGCGAGCAGCGCCGCGATCAGGTCGGGGCCCCGGTCCAGCTGGACCGCGACGCGCGCCTCGGCGTCGACGCCGCGCGCCCGCAGCGCGTGTGCCAGCCGGTTGGCGTGCGCGTCCAGTTCGGCGTACGTCACCGTCCGCGCCCCGAGCGTCACCGCCGGCGCGTCCGGGACGCGGGCGGCCTGCGCCTCGAAGAGCTGGAGCACGGAGGACGTCTCGGCCTCGTACGCCGTGTCGTTCCAGGTCACCAGCTGCCGCCGCAGCTCCTCGGCCGGCAGCGGCACCACGCGGGCGTCGCCGGCCGGGTCGGTGGTCATCGCGGTGAGGACCGCCGCGTACAGCGAGGTGAGCCGGTCGGCGTTCTCACGGGACAGCGCGTGGGTGTGCGTGGTCATCAGCAGGTAGCCGGAGACAGCCGACACCGCCAGGTCGAACTCGGTCGCGCCCTCGCCGGAGCTGTCGGCCAGGTCGACACGCTCGGTGTCGACGTGGTCGAAGTCCTGGTAGCTGAAGCGGACGTTGAGGAGGCGCTCCAGGCCGGCGGCGTGCTGGATCGCCGGCATCGGGTGGCGCCGGTACTCCCACATGCCCGCCTCGTGCGCGAAGACCGCGCGGACCAGCTCCTCCCAGGTGCGGTCGCGGTCGGCGTCGAAGGCGAACGGCAGGGTGTTGAGGTACATGCCGTAGACCCGGTCGGCGCCCGGCGCCTCGGGGCGGGCGCTGAACACCAGGCCCGAGTGGAACCGGCTCTCCTCGGTGAGCAGGCTGAGCACCTTCACGTGCGCGGCCAGCAGCACGCTCTTGACCGAGACGCGGGCCCGCTGAGCCAGCGCGCGAAGCCCCGCCTCGTACGGCCTGAGCTCCACCGCGACCCGGTAGCGCTCCCGCTCGGCGGCGCGGTCGTCCGCCCAGGCGGCCGGGAGACCGAAGCGGGCGTATCCGTCGGTGACCTGCCGCCAGTACGCCTGGTCCGGCTCCGACTCCAGGGAGCGCAGCTCGGCGGCGACGAAGTCCGCGTACCGCACCGGCGGCGCGGGCACCTCCAACGACTCCTCGCCATCGCGGACCCGGCGGTATTCGTCGAGCAGCTCCATCAGCAGCGCCCGGTGGCTCCAGCCCTCGGTGATGGCGTGGCAGACCGTCAGACCGAGCCGCCAGCCGTCGTCCTCGACATGCGCGGTCATCCGCAGCAGCGGTGCCCGCTCCAGGTCGAACAGGTCGGCGCGCTCACGGGCGACGAACCGGCCGACGACACCGCGGCGTTCGGCCTCGTCCAGCCCCCTGAGGTCGTGCACGGCCACCGGGATCGCGGCCTCGGCGTGCACCACCTGGAGCGGCCGGCTGTAGCCGTCGAGGCGGAAGGAGGTGCGCAGCATCTCGTGACGGGCCGCGACCACGTCGGCGGCGGCGCGCAGCGCCCGCTCCGAGAACGGCTCCGGCTCGCTGATCCGGAACGAGGAGACGTTGTGGTAGGCGTGGTGGGCGTCGTCCGCCAGCATCTCCAGGACCATGCCGAGCTGCACCTGCGTCAGCGGATAGGCGTCCACGGCGTCACCGGGGAGCCTCGTCCGGTCCTCGGCCGCGATCAGCGCGAACCGCTCGACGGGCATGTCGACCTCGGTGCGCGCGGGGCGGCCGGTGAGGAACTCGCTCAGCTCGGCGACCGTACGGTGCTCGAAGACGTCCCGCACCCCGATGTCGAATCCGGCTGAGCGCAGTGCGCCGACGAGGGCGACGGCACGGATGGAGTGGCCGCCGATCTCGAAGAACCCGTCCTCGACACCGACCCGCTCCAGGCCCAGCACGTCCGCCCACACCTCGGCGATCCGCTCCTCGGTCGGAGTGCGCGGCGCGACGTAGCCGTCGGCCACCTCCTGGGCGGCGTCCGGGACGGGCAGGGCACGCCGGTCCACCTTGCCGTTGGCGTTCAGCGGCAGCTCGTCGAGCGCGATCAGGGCCGCGGGCAGCATGTACTCGGGCAGCCGCTCGGCGAGGTGGGCGCGGACGAAGTCGCAGTCGGCGCCGGCCGGCGCGTAGTACGCGGCGAGCTCACCCTCGTGGACGGTGACGAACGCCTCGCGGATCGCGGGGTGTTCGGTGAGGACGGTCTGGATCTCACCGAGTTCGACGCGGTAGCCGCGGATCTTGACCTGGTCGTCGATGCGGCCGAGGAACTCGATGGTGCCGTCGGGGAGTTGGCGGACGAGGTCGCCGGTGCGGTACAGGCGGGCGCCGGGGACACCGGCGTACGGGTCCGGCAGGAAGCGTTCCGCCGTCAGGTCGGGGCGTCCCGTGTAGCCTCGCGCCACGCCCGTGCCGCCGACGTACAGCTCGCCGACGACGCCCACCGGGACCGGGTGCAGCGCCGAATCCAGCACGTAGGTCCGCATGTTCGGCAGCGGGCGGCCGATCGGAAGGACGTCCGCCTCGGGGGCGCCCGGGACCGGGAAGACCGTGGAGCCGACGGACGCCTCGGTGGGGCCGTACTCGTTGATCAGCTCCGCGTCGGGGGCGAGCGCGCGCCAGCGCTCCAGCGTGGCCCGGGTGAAGGCCTCGCCGGCCACCACCAGCACCGGCGCCAGCGCGGCCGCCTGCTCGGCGGTGAGCTGCCGGGCCAGGACGTCCAGGTGGCCGGGGGTGAGCTTGATGAAGCTGTACGGCCCCGAGGCGACCAGCCGCTCGCCCAGGTCGGCCATGTCGACGTCCTGGCCGACCGTGTGCACGGCCTGCCCGGTGACCAGCGGCGCCCACAGGTTGGGGACGACCAGGTCGAAGGCGACCGAGGAGAACAGTGGGGCGCCTCCGGTGCCGCGGGACGCGAGCTCGCGGGCCGCCCAGGCCACGTGGTTGACCAGGCCCCGGTGGGTGACCTCGACGCCCTTGGGGACGCCGGTGGAGCCGGAGGTGAAGATGACGTACGCCAGCCGGTCGAGCTCGTCCACGCGCACCGGTGCGGAGGCCGGCAGCCCGGCGAGGTCCGGCAGCTCGGTCAGCGTCACCACGGCCGCGCAGGCCCCGCGCATGGCGGCGACCCGGGCCGCCGGGTAGGAGGGGTCGGCCGGCACATAGGCGCCGCCCGCCTTCCACACCGCGAGCAGCGCGGTCAGCAGGTCGGGGCCGCGGTCCAGCTGGACCAGCACCCGGGACTCGGCGGTGACCCCGAGGCCGCGCAGGTGGTGGGCGAGCCGGTTGGCGCGGGCGTCCAGGTCGGCGTAGGAGACGGTGGTGCCCGCGTGCTCGACGGCGACCGCGTCCGGGGTGCGGGCGGCCTGCGCCTCGAAGAGCTGGAGCACGGAGGCTGTCTCGGCCTCGTACGCGGTGTCGTTCCACTCCGCCAGCTGCCGCTCGCGCTCGCCCTCGGGCAGGAAGGTGGCGCGTGCGTCGCCCTCGGGGTCCGCGGCCATCGCCTCCAGGACCTGGCGCAGCATCCCGGCGAGCCGGTCGGTGCCGGTACGGCTCAGGGCGCGCGGGGAGGCGGTGAGGACCAGGTGGCCGACGCGGGCGGAGACGCCGAGCGGGAACTCGGTGGGGCTGTCGTCGATGCTCGCCAGGTAGTCGACCTGCTCGCGGTCCACCTGGTCGAAGTCGTGGTAACTGAACCGCATGTCGATCAGCCGCTCGCCGTCGGCGAGTTCGCGCTGGATGACGGGCATCGGATAGGTGCGGTGCGGCCACAGCTCGACCTCGCGGGCGAACACCGACGCCACCAGCTCCCGCCAGGTGCCCGACGGGCGGTCGTAGGCGAACGGCAGCGTGTTCAGGTGCATGCCGTAGACACGGTCGGCGCCGAGCACCTCGGGCCGCGCGTTGCACACCAGGCCGGCGAAGAAGCGCTCCTCCTCGGTGAGCATGCTCAGCGTCTTGAGGTGGGCCGCGTGCAGCACGCTCTTCAGCGAGGCACCGGCCTTCGACGCCAGCGCCCGCAGCCGGTCCTCCAGGTCGTGGAAGGGCACGGGCACCCGGTAGGGGGCGCCGGGGTCGTCCGGGTCGCCGCGCCAGGGCGCGGGCACCGTCAGGCGCGCGTAGCCGTCGACGACCGACTGCCAGTAGGTACGGGACTCCTCGGAGGCGAGGGTGTCCAGCTCGGCGGCGACGAAGTCGGCGAACCGGACCGCGGGGCGCGCCGCCTCGGCCGGCTCCTCGCCGTCGCGGAGGCGACCGTACTCCCGCAGCACCTCCATGAGCAGGGTGTGGTGGCTCCAGCCGTCCAGGATGGCGTGGCACTCGGTGTTGGTGATCCACCAGCTGCCGTCGCCGGCCGTGTGCGCGTACAGGCGCAGCAGCGGCGGGGCCGCCAGGTCGAACAGCCGTGAGCGCTCCAGTTCGGTGAACTCCCGCAAGGACGCGAGCAGTTCGTCCTCCGACAGGTGCGACAGGTCGCGCGCGCCCACCGGCATCTCGGCCTCGGCGTGCACCAGCTGCGTCGGCACCGAGTAGCCGGTCAGGTCGAAGGAGGTGCGCAGCGCCTCGTGCCGGTCGACGACCGCGGTGGCCGCGGCGCGCAACGCCTCCAGCGAGAAGGGGCGTTCGTCGCGGATCCGGAACGAGGTGACGTTGTGGTAGGGATGCCTGCCGTCGTCGGTCAGCATCTCGACGACCATGCCGAGCTGCACCTGCGACAGCGGGTAGGCGTCGACCAGGCCGTCGGGCAGCCGCGCCGCGTCCTCGGCCGGGATCAGCGCGAACGGCTCCACGGCGCGGTCCGCGTCGGCCGGCGCCGGGCGGCCGGTGACCAGCTCGGCGACGCGGGCGACCGTACGGTGCTCGAAGACGTCCCGTACGGCGAGGTCGTAGCCGATGGCCCGCAGCCGTCCCACCAGGGTGACGGCGCGGATGGAGTGTCCGCCCAGCTCGAAGAAGCCGTCCTCGACGCCGACCCGCTCCAGACCCAGGACGTCCGCCCACACCTCGGCGATGCGCTCCTCGGCGACCGTGCGCGGGGCGACGTACCCGGCTGCGCCCAGGGCGTCCTGGCCGGGCGCGGGCAGGGCCCGCTTGTCGAGCTTGCCGTTGGTGGTCAGCGGCAGCGCGTCCAGGGTGACGAAGGCCGCCGGGACCATGTACTCGGGCAGCCGGCCCGTCAGGTGGGGACGCAGCGCGCCCGGCTCCGGGGCGGCCTGGCCGGCCGGCGTCACGTACGCCACCAGCCGCTTGTCGCCCGGGGTGTCCTCGCGGACCAGTACCACCGCGTCCCGCACCAGCGGATGGGCGGCCAGCGCGGTCTCGATCTCGCCCAGCTCGATGCGGAAGCCACGGATCTTGACCTGGTCGTCGATGCGGCCCAGGAACTCCAGGCTGCCGTCGGCCGACCGGCGCGCCAGGTCGCCACTCTTGTACAGCCGGGAGCCGGGCGGCCCGTACGGGTTCGGCACGAACCGCTCGGCGGTCAGTTGCGGCCGGTTGAGGTAGCCGCGGGCGACACCCGGACCGGCGACGTACATCTCACCGGGCACGCCGACCGGGACCGGGCGGGCGTGGGCGTCCAGCAGATAGACCCTGAGGTCCGCCAGCGGGTGGCCGACCGGGTTGCCGGCCTGCGGGTCCAGATCCCGCTCGGTGATGCGGTGGTAGGTGGTGTGGACGGTGGTCTCGGTGATCCCGTACATGTTGACCAGGGCCACCCGGTCCAGGCCGAACCGCTCGGCGAACGGCCGCAGTTCGCAGACCTCCAGCTTCTCGCCCGCGAAGACGACCGCGCGCAGCGCCAGGTCCGCGTCGGTGTCCACCAGCGAACGGAACGCGGTCGGCGTCTGGTTGAGAACCGTGACCCGCTCGCGCACCAGCAGGTCGAGGAACTCCTCGGGGGAGCGGGTGACGGAGTGCGGTACGACGACGAGGCGGCCGCCGAACAGCAGGGCGCCCCACATCTCCCACACGGACACGTCGAAGGCGTAGGAGTGGAACAGCGGCCACACGTCCGTCTCGGCGAACGCGTAGTGCTCGTGGCCGCGCTCCAGGAGGCGGACCACGTTGGTGTGGGTCAGGGCGACGCCCTTGGGTCGGCCGGTCGAACCCGAGGTGTAGATGGTGTAGATCAGGTTGTCCGGGCTGCCGTCGACACCCGGGTCCGTGTCGGGCTGCGCGGCGAGCAGCTCCGCGTCCGCGTCGAGCCGCAGCAGCTCCACGTCGAACAGGTGGGCGTGCGCCGCGACGGTGACGACCACCGGGGCCTGCGCGTCGCGCACGATGTACGCGATGCGGTCGGCCGGATTGGCCGGGTCCAACGGCAGATACGCGGCACCGGACTTGAGGATGCCGAGCAGCGCCGGGATCAGCTCGAAGCCGCGCTCCAGGCTGAGGCCGACCAGCGTCTCGGGGCCGATGCCCTTGGCGATCAGCGCGTGCGCGACGCGGTTGGCGCGCGCGTTGAGCTCGGCGTACGTCAGGTCGGTGCCCTCGAAGGAGACGGCGACGCGGTCGGGGGTGCGCCGGGCCTGCTCCTCGAACAGCTCGTGCACCCGGCGGGTCACCGGGCGCGGTTCCTCCGGCGGGCCGAGCAGCACGGCCCGCTCCTCGTCGCCGAGGATCTCCAGCGCGGACAGCGGCGCGGTGGGGTCGGCGGCGATCTCCGCGAGCAGCCGCAGCAGATGGCCGCCGAACCGCTCGGCCGTCGCCCGGTCGAACAGTGCCGTCGCGTACTCCAGGTGCCCGCCGAGCGATCCGTTCGCGCCCTCGCGGACCTGCAGGTCCAGGTCGAACCTGGCGACCCGGCCCGATCCCTCGAACGGCGACACCTCGACGCCGGACAGGTCGAAAGCGGCGCCCCGGTCGCCGTGCATGGTGAACGCGACCTGGAAGAGCGGGGTGCGCGAGAGATCGCGCTCCGGGCCGATCGCCTCGACGACCTGGGCGAAGGCCACGTCCTGGTGGTCGTAGGCGTCCAGCACCGTGGCGCGGGTGCGGGACAGCAGCTCGGCGAAGGCGGGGTCGCCGGACAGATCGCCGCGCATCACCAGGCTGTTGATGCCGTAGCCGATCAGCTGTTGCAGCTCGGGGCGGCCGCGGCCGGAGACCACGGTGCCGACCGCGATGTCGGTACGGCCCGTGTAGCGGGCCAGCAGCGTCTGGTAGGCGGCGAGGAACAGCATGAACAGCGTGCTGTCGTGGGCGGCGGCCAGCTCGCGCAGCCGGGCCGCGAGCGGCTCGGGCACCTCGAACGGCACCGCGTCGCCCGCGCCGTCCCGCACCGCCGGACGCGGCCGGTCGGCGGGCACGTCGAGCGGGGCCAGATCCGCCAACCGGCCGGTCCAGTAGGTGAGGTGACGCTCCCGCACCCCGCCGGTCAGCTGCTCGCGCTGCCAGACCGCGTAGTCGGCGTACTGCACGGCGAGCGCGGCCGGCACCGCGCCCGCGTACAGCTCGCCGATCTCCTGTCCGAAGACCTGGGTGGACCAGGCGTCGCAGGCGATGTGGTGGAAGACCACCGCGAGCACGTGCTCCTCGGCGGAGAGCGAGATCAACCGGCCGCGCACCGGCCAGTCCCGGCCCAGGTCGAAGGCGCGGGACAGGTCCGTCTCGATCAGGGCGCGCGCCGCGTCGTCGTCGGCGGCCGTGGAGCGCACCAGCGGCAGCGGGCGCGGGGCGTCGACGACCTGGACCGGCTCGTCGCCCCGGAGGACGTAGCGGGTGCGCAGGATCTCGTGCCGGTCCAGCACGCCCTGCCAGGCCCGCTCCAGCGCGTCGGCGTCCAGCGGTCCGCGCAACCGCAGCACCAGCGGCACCAGGTACTCGGGGCTGTCGGGCTCCAGCCGGCTGAGGAACCACATCTGCTGCTGCCCGTACGACAGCGGCAGCGGGCCGCTCCGGTCGGCGCGCGGGATACCCGTACGGCGCGGGGCGGCGCCCCGGCCGCCGGCGAGGCGGCGGCGCAGCAACTCGGCGCGGAGCGCGTCGGCATCGGTGCCCGAGACGACGGGCGTGTCGGTATTCCCGAGGTTTCCGGTGCTCATGCCTGGTGCTCCTTGGTCGGCGAGGTGGTGTCGGCGGCGGGAAGGGAACCGACGGTGTTCAGCAGTTCGGCGTCGGACAGCGCGGCCACCTCGGCGGCCACGCGCTCCTCGACGGCGGCCGCGAGCTGGGCGACCGTCGGGCTCTCGAAGACCGTGCGGACGGCGAAGTCGATCCCGTACTCCTGCTGGATCCGGGAGATCAGCCGGATCGCGAGGATCGAATTGCCGCCGATGTGGAAGAAGTTGTCGTGCGCCCCGGCCTGGACGCCGAGCAGTTCGGCCCAGATCTCCGCGATCGCCTCCTCCACGGGGCCGCTCGGCGGGACGTGCGCGTCGTCGTCGGCCGGCCCCGGCGCGGGCAGCGCTCTGCGGTCGACCTTGCCGTTGGCGTTGACCGGGACGGCCTCCAGCGGGGTGAAGGTCGCCGGGATCATGTACTCCGGCAGCCGCGGCGCGCAGTGCGCGGCGAGGTCGGGCAGCTCGGCGCCGGGCTCGGCGGGCACCGCGTAGCAGGCCAGCAGGGGCTCGCCGCCCTCCGGCCGGTGGACGACGACCACGGCCTCGCGCACCGCGGGGTGAGCCGCCACCACGGCCCGGATCTCGTCGAGTTCGACGCGGTAGCCGCGGATCTTGACCTGGTCGTCGAGGCGGCCCAGGAAGGACACGGCACCGTCGGGCAGCCGGCGGACCAGGTCCCCGGTGCGGTACAGGCGGGCGCCCGGCACGGCCGAGAACGGGTCGGGCACGAACCGCTCGGCGGTCAGCTCGGGCCGGCCCGCGTAGCCGCGGGCGACGCCCGTGCCGCCGACGTACAGCTCCCCGGCCACGCCGACCGGGACCGGCCGCATCGCCGCGTCCAGTACGTACATCGTCATGTTGGGCAGCGGCCGCCCGATCGGCAGCACGTCGGGGACCGGCCCGGACCCGTCGTGCGGCACCGGGTGCACGGAGGTCCCGACGGACGCCTCGGTCGGCCCGTACTCGTTGATCAGCGCCATGTCCGGGGCCAGCTCCCGCCAGCGCGCGAGCGTGTCACGGGTGAACGGCTCGCCCGCCACCACCATCACCGGGGTGAGCGCGCCCGCCTGGGCGGGGGAGAGCTGGTGGGCCAGGATGTCCAGATGACCCGGTGTCAGCTTCAGGAAGCTGAACGGGGCGGCCTCCGCCAGACGCTTGCCCAGCTCGGACATGTCCGTGTCCTGCGGCAGCAGGAACAGCCGCTGGCCGGTGACGAGAGGCGCCCACAGGTTCGGCACCACCAGGTCGAAGGCGACCGAGGAGAACAGCGCCGCGCCGCCGTGGTCCCGCCCGGCCAGCTCGCGCGCGGCCCACGCCACGTGGTTGGTCAGGCCCCGGTGGGTGACCTCGACGCCCTTGGGCGTGCCGGTCGATCCCGAGGTGAAGACGGTGTACGCCAGCCGGTCCGGATCCCTGGTGCGGGCGGGCGCGATGGCGGGGCGTACGGCGATCTCGGCCGCGTCCGCGTCCACGCGCAGCACCCGCACTCCGGGCACGGTGAACCGCTGCTCGTACGCCGAGGAGGTCACCGCGACCCGCACACCGGCCGCCTCGCACATCGCGGCGATACGCTCCGCCGGGTACGACGGGTCCACCGGCACATAGGCGCCACCCGCCTTCCACACCGCGAGCAGCGCGGTCACCAGCTCCGGGCTCCGGTCGAGCAGCACCGCGACCCGCCTCTCCCCGCCCACGCACAGGGTGCGCAGGTGGTGGGCGAGCCGGTTGGCGGCGGTGTCCAGGTCCCCGTACGAGACGGTCCGGCCGCCGAAGGCCAGGGCGGTGCGCTCGGGGGCGGTACGGGCCTGCTCCTCGAAGCGCTCGACGACGGTGCGCTCGTCGTGCTCGTACGCCGTGTCGTTCCACTCGGCGACCAGCAGGCGGCGCTCCTCGTCGCCGAGCAGCTCCAGCTCGCCGAGCGGCGTCCCGGGGTGCCGCGCGACCTGGTCCAGCAGAGTGAGGAAGTGGCCGGCCATCCGCTCGGCGGTGGCCTGCTCGAACAGGGAGGTCGCGTACTCCAGCACGCCGTCCAGGGCGCCCTCGGGGGTCTGCCGCATGAACAGCGACAGATCGGTCTTGGCCACCCGCCATGCCTCGGTGAACGCCGCCAGGTCCGCGTCCTGCGTGACGACGGACGTCACGCCCTCGCTGTGCAGGTCGAAGGCCGCCTGGTAGAGCGGTGTGCGGGACAGGTCGCGCTCGGGCTGGAGCTCGTCGACGAGCCGCTCGAAGGGCAGCTCCTGGTGGACGAAGGCGGTGCGGGCGGTGTCCCTGACCCGTCGCAGGGCCTCGGTGAAGCTCAGCCCGGCGGACAGCCCGCAGCGCACCACCAGGGAGTTGAGGAAGAAGCCGACCATGTTCTCGGTCTCGGGCCGGGTGCGGCCCGCCACCGGGGTGCCGACGGGCACGTCCCACTGGCCGCTGTAGCGGGCCAGGAGCGTGGCGTACGCCGTCAGCAGCGTCATGAACGGGGTCGCGCCGTGGGTGCGGCCCAACTCGGCCAGACCCGCGGCTGTTTCGGCGGGGACCCGGAAGGGGACCACCGCGCCGCGCGGGTCGCGGACGGCGGGCCGGGGCCGGTCGGCCGGCAGCTCCAGCGGGGCGATGCCGTCGAGGGCGGTGCGCCAGTGGGCCAGCTCGCGCTCGACGACCTCCTCGGTGAGCCGGGCGTGCTGCCAGGCGCCGTAGTCCGCGTACTGCACGGCCTGGGCGGGCAGTTCGAGGTCGCGGCCGCCCCGGTACGCGGCGCACAGCTCGCGCAGCTCGCGCTCCAGGACCACCGTCGACCAGCCGTCGCAGGTGATGTGGTGCAGCGTCAGCAGCAGCAGGTGGTCCTCGCCGGGCAGCCGCACCAGCAGCGCCCGCCACAACGGCCCCTCGGCCAGGTCGAAGCCGCGCGCGA
Organism: Streptomyces sp. NPDC002838; assembly: GCF_040295365.1. Lineage (NCBI taxonomy): Bacteria > Bacillati > Actinomycetota > Actinomycetes > Kitasatosporales > Streptomycetaceae > Streptomyces > Streptomyces sp. NPDC002838. Next base: position 332,178 of record NZ_JBEOVF010000003.1, read on the forward strand.
ACTGCTCACCGAACAGTCCGGGCACCTCCGCGCGCCCGGCCTCCTCGACGCGCAGCTCGATCCGGGCGGCGCCCGGCGCGTCGATCACCTGGCGGGGCTCACCGCCTTCGGCGACGTACCGGGTGCGCAGCGGCTCGTGCCGGGCCGCCAGCGCGTCCAGGGCGCGGCCCACGCTCTCCGGCCCCAGCTCGGCGGGCAGCCGCAGGAACAGCGGGGCGACCCACTCGGGGCTGCCGGGGTGCATCCGGTCCAGGAACCACAGGCGGCGCTGGCCGGAGGAGAGGGGGAGGTCACCGGTGCGGGGGACGGGGACGATGTCGGGCTCGTCGTCGGTCGGGTCGGCGGTCAGGCCGGGGTGTGCCGCAGTCGTGGTGGTGCCCACCGGGCCGGTCTGCGCGCCGGCGGCGGTGGTGCCGGCCCGCGTTCCGGCCGGGGGCGTGGCGATCAGCTTGGCCTGGGCCTCGACCGTCGTCGCCGCGAACAGGCCGCGCAGCGAGACCTTCTCGCCGGACGCGGCGCGCAGCCGCGCGGCCAGCCGGGTCAGCTGCAGCGAGGTGCCGCCCAGGGCGAAGAAGTCGTCGAACGCGCCGACGCGCTCCTTGCCGAGCAGGTCGGTCCAGACGCCGGCCACCAGCTCCTCCGCGGCGTCGCGCGGGGCGGTGTACTCCGGCTGGCGGGCGGCGGCGATCTCCTCAGGGGAGGGCAGTGCCGCGCGGTCCAGCTTGCCGTTGGGCAGCTGCGGGAAGGCGTCGAGGGTGTGGAAGAAGGACGGCACGTGGCTGTCGGGCAGCCGCTCGGCCAGGAACACGCGCAGCGCGGCGGTGTCCACGGCGGCGCTCGCCGTCAGGTGCGCGGCCAGCCGCCTGCCGCCGTCCTCGGCCGGATACGCGGTGACGACCGCGCCGGTGACGGACGGGTGGGCCACGAGGACGGCCTCGATCTCGCCCGGCTCGATGCGGACGCCGTTGACCTTCACCTGGTGGTCGAGACGGCCCAGGTACTCCAGGGTGTGGTCGGCACGCCAGCGCACCTGGTCGCCGGTGCGGTAGAGGCGGGCGCCGGGCTCGGTGGCGTACGGGTCGGGCACGAACCGCTCGGCGGTCAGGTCGGGGCGGCCGGCGTAGCCGCGGGCGACCTGCGGGCCGCCGACGTACAGCTCGCCGGGGACGCCGACCGGGACCGGGGCGCCGTTCGCGTCGAGGACGAGCACCTTCGTGCCGGGCAGCGGGCGGCCGATGGGCACCGCGCCGGTGGTGACGGACGGGTCGACCTGCTGAGCGGTGACGTCGATGGAGCACTCGGTCGGGCCGTAGGTGTTCCACACCTGGACGCCGTCGCCGGCCTTCTCCCGCAGCCGGGCGGCCAGTTCGGCGTGCAGGGGCTCACCGGCCGAGAACAGCAGCCGCAGCGCGCCGCAGCGCGCCCAGCCCTCCTCCGCCACCAGCAGGCGCAGCACGGACGGCACCACCTGCAGCACGGTCACGCCGAGGTCGCCGACCGCGCGCAGCAGCGCAGCCGGGTCGCGCTCGGCACCCGCCGGGGCGAGCACCACGGTGCCACCGCCGACCAGCGGGGCGAAGATCTCCCAGCCGGCCGCGTCGAAGGCGACGGTCGTCTTCTGCAGCACCCGGTCGCCGGGGCCGATCCCGTGCCGCTCCACGGTCCAGCCGACCCGCCGGGCGATACCCGCGTGGGTGATGACCACGGCCTTGGGGCGGCCCGTGGAGCCGGAGGTGAAGAGGGCGTACGCGACGTTGTCGGGACCCGCGGCGACGCCGTCCCCGGTGCTGTCCCCGCTGGTGTCGGTGGTTTCGGGCATCTCGTCGGGGTCGACACGGCGGGCGCCGGCCTCGCGCACCGCGGCGTCCAGCTCCGGGGCGGCCAGCACCAGGCCGGCCCCGGAGTCGCGGATCAGACCCGACAGGCGCGCCGGGGGCTGGGCGGGGTCGAGCGGGACGTAACCGGCCCCGGCCCGCCACACGCCCAGCAGCGCGACCACCAGGTCGAGTCCGCGGGGCAGGCTCACCCCGACGAGCGTCTCGGGCCCCGCGCCCAGGTCCCGAAGGCAGCGGGCCATACGTGCGGACGCACGGTCCAGCTCCTCGTACGTCACCGCCCGGTCGCCGTCGACGACGGCGACGGCGTGGGGCGTACGGAACGCCTGCTCGGCGAAGCGTTCCGGAAGCAGTTCGGCGTTCACGGCAACTCCTGTCACAGACCTGGGTGTCGGGGCGGCGGCGGACTCAGGCCGCGGAGCTCTCGTGCATACGGCGGCGCAGGCTCAGCGGGCGCATGTCGGTCCACACCTCGGCGATCCGGGCGAGGCACTCCTCGCGGGTGCCCTCGGTGCCCTCGGCGTGCCAGCCGGCGGGCAGCTCCCGCCCGGCGGGCCACAGCGAGTACTGCTCCTCGTCGTTGAACACCACGCGCTGGCGGGGGCCTTCGGTCTGCTCGGCGGTCGCGGCGGTCTCGGCGGTCATGGGAACTCCTTGAGACATACGAGTGGATGGGTGGTGTGGGACAGAAGTGGGCGGGCGGGATGTACGGGCGCCGCGCTCAGGCCGGCAGGAAGCCCTCGACGCGGACGCCAAGACCACGCCGTTCGGCCTCCTCGCGCACGAACTCGGCCAGCGCGATGTCCAGCACGCCGAGGCCGAACGGGGAGTAGACGACGGGCCGATGCGGAACGCGGCGCAGCGTCGCGGTGCCGCGCAGCAGCGCGCCGATCTCGGCGGTGACGAAGTCCCGGTTCCCGGCGGCCTGCTGGGCCAGGTCGAGGGAGGTGCGCTCGCGGCAGACGTGGTCGGTGTCGTCGACCACGTTGACCGCGCCGAGGATCGCCTCGGCCGTCAGGTCGCGCAGCGAGACGTGCAGCACGGTGGTGTCCGGGCCGCAGGCGGCCAGGTCCATGTGCGGGGCGGCGGCGGTGGTGGCCAGGGAGACCAGCCGGTGCTCGCCGAGGGCGGCGGCCAGGTCGGTGACCGGGTGCGCCTTCACGTCGGGGGCGGCCTCGGCGCAGCGGGCGGTGAACGCCTCGGCGCGGGCCGGGTCGGTGTCGTACAGGGCGGCCTCGCGCAGCCCGGGGAGGGCGGCGGACAGGAAGCGCAGGATCTCCAGGTTGATCACGCCGCAGCCGATGAGCAGCACGGAGGCCGGGGGCCGTTCGGCGGTGAGCTCCACGGCGGCGAGCGCGGCGCTCGCCGCGGTGCGCCGGGCGGAGATCACGGCGCCCTCGACGAACGCGACCGGGCGGCCGTGGTCGAGGGAGTTGAGCACGATGGCGGCGCCGGCGCGCTCGGTGCCGGCGGCGACGTTGCCCGGGAAGGAGGCGATCCACTTCATCCCGGCCGCCGGACGCTCCCCGCCGCGGTAGGCGGGCAGGCCGATGATCCGGTCGCGGCCGTGGTGCTCCTCGGGGAAGCGCAGGAACGTCGAGTGCGGCAGGGACGTCTGCCCGGCGTCGTGCAGCCGGTAGGTGTCGGCGACGAGGTCGATGATCTCCGTCTCCCGGCCGGACAGTACGTCCGTCACATCGGTGCGCCGGAGGATCAGCATGGGGTTCCCTCTCTGCGGGACGGGGAGGTGCGGGACGGGGAGGTGCGGGAAGGGGAGGACAGAGCCTGAGGTGATGCAGTGATGGTGGGCTCGGGCGCTATATGCGCCCTATACGTCCCTTGGGAGGAGGAGGGGCGAGACGCAAGGGGCCCCGCCGCGCCGTCGGTGGCGTGGCGGGGCCCGGTGCCGACGGGGTCAGCGCTGCCGTACGGCCTCCAGCTCGTACAGGTCCGTGCCCGCCAGGAGGGGATCCTGGTGGACCTCGGTCGTGAAGCCGTGGCGACGCAGCAGATCCTGGACGGCGGCGAGCCGGCCGGACTCGTCGTGGACCTCGGCGACCACCGCGTGGACCAGCGGCCAGTGCTCGTCCTCGATGCCGCGCAGGACGTCCAGTTCGGCGCGTTCGACGTCGACCTTGAGGAGGTCGACGCGCGGGACGGCGTGGCGGCGCAACAGGTCGGAGACGGTGACGGCGGGGACGGTGAACTCGACGCCCTCGTGCAGGCCTTCGACGAGTTCGACGGCGTCGTCGGGGTCAACGCCGCTGTTGCGCAGGAAAGTCAGGGTGATCTCGTCGTCGGCCGCCCGGTCGGCGTGCAGGCCGGAGTTGCCGGGGGCCTCGGGGTAGTACGTGAAACGCAGCCGGCCGGGGCGGTCCGCGACGGCCGCGCACTCCGCCGCCCAGCCCGGCGCCGCGTGCTCGGCGAGGTTGCGGACCAGGCAGGCGTGCAGCGCGGGCGCCGGCTCGGCCGCGACGACCCGGATCCGGGGCCGGGTACGGGCGCAGAGCACCGACAGCAGCCCGATGTTGGCGCCGATGTCGACGACCGTGTCCCCGTCCCGCAGCCCCCGCGCCGCACGGTCGTACGCCCCCGGCGGCAGCATCTCCCGCCACATGGCCACCGCCGCGGGGCCGTTGGAGCACCATACGGCGGGTCCGTCGGGCAGCTGCTGGCGGAGGGGTTCGCCGAGGTCGGGGCCGGCGCCCCCCGGGGCGTTCATGCCGCACCCGATCCAAGCGCGAGCAGGAAGGCCAGGTCGTCGTGGGCGACGAGGGCGACGTCGGTCACCCGGGTGCCGGGCGCGTCGAGGGACACGTCGAGCAGGCGTCGCCAGATGTCCCCGAACCGCTCGACGGTGGCCGCCTCGAACAGGTCGGTGTTGTAGCGGAGCACCGCCCGGAAGCCGTCGGCGCCCTGGAGCACCTCGACGGTCAGGTCGAGCTGTCCCTCCTGCTGCGGCACGTCGCACAGTTCGGCCCGCAGTCCGCCGAGCCGCACCGGCCCCTCGTACAGTCCGGGCACCGGCAGCCGGTCCGCGGCCACCAGCGTGCAGGAGATCCGGAACAGCGGCCCGCGCGACGGCCCTCCGTCCAGCAGCTCGACGGGGTAGCGGGCGTGCGCCATCCCGGTGCGCAGTTGCCGCTGCGCGGACTCGACGACCTCCAGCAGCGTCGTCGCGGGCGTGAACCGTCCGGCGACCGGCAGTGCGTTGACGTAGTAGCCGACCGCCTCCCGGGTGCCGGGAGTGAACCGTGTGGTGGCCGGACAGCCGATGAGGAAGCCGTCCCCGGCGCCGGAGCGGTGCAGGGCGGACTGGAAGGTGCCGAGCAGCCACGCGAACGGCGTCAGGCCCCGCTCGGCGGCGCTCTCCCGCAGCCGTCGTGCCGCCGCCGGGTCGAGCTCCAGCTCGTGGGTGGCGCCGTTGAGGGTGCGCTGCGCCGGCCGCGTCCGGTCGGTGGGCAGCTCCGCCGCCCGGAGGCCGGCGCAGATGCCCTGCCAGTACGCGGCGGCCCGTTCCCCACGCGGCGAGGCGACGAAGTCCCGCTCGGCCCGCACCTGTTCGTCCCAGGGCGTGACCGCGCCGGCGACGGGCGCGTCCCGCCCGGTGCGGGCGCCGTACTCGGCGAACAGGTCCCGCACCAGCAGCCACTGCGAGGTGGCGTCGCTGACCAGGTGGTGGGTGGCGGTGACCAGCACCGCGTCGGCGGGCGACCGGCGCAGCAGCACCGCGCGGAACGCCCCCGACTCCGCGATCCGGAACGGCTCCTCGCCGGCCCGCTGCGCGAGCCGGAACAGCGTCTCCTCGTCGGCGTCCGGTACCTCCCGCACGTCCAGCCGCACCGTCTCGGGTGCCGCGAGCAGCCGTACGGGCCCGTCGTCGGTGGCGGGGAAGCGGGAGCGCAGCAGTTCGTGCCGGGCGGCGAGCGCGGTCAGCGCCCGCCGCAGGACGCCGGTGTCGACGCGGTCGCGCAGCCGTACCGCGAGGACGACGTTGTACGCGGAACTGTCCGGGTCGATCCGGTGGGCGAGCCAGAGTGCCTCCTGGCCGGTGGACATGAGCATCGACGATCAGTCCTTCCACAGGTGTGAGACGTCGCCGAAGTTCTCGTGAACCCAGGAGTCCGAGTAGATGGTGTCGAGATAGCGGTCACCGCCGTCGGGGAAGACGAGGACGCAGTTCGAGCCCTCGGGAATGCGGTGCCTGATCTTCCACAGCGCGGCCACGGTGGCCCCGGACGAGCCGCCCGCGAGCACCGCCTCCCGGTCGATGAGCCGGCGGCAGGCGGCGACGCACTCCAGGTCGGAGATGTGCACCACCTCGTCGGCGGCCGAGGGATCCATCAGCGGCGGCACCACGGACGCGCCGTGCCCGGGGATCAGCCGCTGGGTGGACTCCAGGCCGAAGATGGCGCTGCCCAGCGCGTCGACGGCGACGATCGTGGTGTCCAGGCCGCGCGCCCGGATGTGGTCGCGGCAGCCGCGCAGGGTGCCGAAGGTGCTGACCGAGCAGAAGAGGTAGTCCACCTTGCCGTCCAGGGCCTCCTCGATCTCCCGCATGGTCGTCTCGTGGGCTTTGGGGTTGAGCCTGCTGGCGTACTGGTTGGGCCAGTACGCGTCCGGCAGCCGGTCCACCAGCTCGCGCACCCTGCGCAGCCGGACCGGCAGGAACTCGCCGGTCAGCTCGTCGCGTTCGGTCACCACCTCCACCTCGGCGCCGAAGGCCTTGAGGATGGCGAGGTTCTGCTCGGTGGTCTTGCCGTCCACCACGCAGATGAAGCGCAGTCCGAAGTACCTGCAGATCTGGGCGAGTCCGACGGCGAGGTTGCCGGAGCTGGACTCGACGATCACCGAACGGCCGGGCTCCACCTGGCCGCCGCGGATCGCCCCCAGCAGCATGCCGAGCGCGGAACGGTCCTTGATGCTGCCGCCCGGATTGAACCTCTCGATCTTCCCGAAGACCCGGGAGTCGAAGTCCGGCAGCAGTCTTTCGAAGGCGACGAGCGGGGTGTTTCCCACGGTCGACAGAATGCCGGGGAACGTTTTCTCGGGCATGGCCGGCCGCCCCCTACCGGGCCAGCTCGGCGGCGAGATGAGCGGTGATCGCGTCGATGGTCGGGTGGTCCCACGCCATGGTGGGTTCCACGACCAGGCCGAAGCGGTCCTCGACGTCGCCGCACAGTGTCAGCGCGTACACGGAGTCCAGGCCCATCTCGGCGAGTTCGGTGCCCTCGTCGATCTCGGCCGTGGTGCGCTCGAGGTAGTAGGCGACCCGGTCGACGAGCCAGCGGCGGATCGCCTGCGGCGAGGTGACGTCGTCCGGGGCGGCGGCCCCGTTGGCGGCGGAGGCGGTGACGGTGGCTTCGGTCATGGGGTAACTCCCTTGGCGGGTACGGCCCGCGGGGCGAGCCGGGTGCGGAACAGGTCGAAGGTGCGGGCGGCGTCGTGGCGTGCGGACAGCTCGCCGAAGAGCGCCTCGACGGCCTCCTGGGACTGCGGCCCGCGGCGCGGGCCCAGCCGCGCGGCGAGCCGGCGCAGCGCCGCCGTGACCCACAGCGGGTCGGCGAGGAAACCGTCGCAGGGTTCGGCCGCCCGCCAGACGCCCAGGCAGGCGGCGGCCGCGAGCAGCAGTACGTACCGCTCGGCCAGCAGGAAGGAACGGCGCCCGGCGACCGGGGTCCGCTCCAGCGGCGGCAGGGCGGCGCTGCGGCGCGCCAGGTCGGCCAGTGCGTCACTGAACTCGGCGGCCAGGCCGGCGAGTTCGGCGAGGCCGGGGCGGTCGGCGGCCTCTCGGGCCAGATCCCGGGCGAACGCCGGGAGCCGGGCGGCCAGGCCGTCGGTCCCGCGCGTGGTCAGCTCCAGCCGGCCGAAGTCCAGCGGGGGGAGCGGGTCGTGGAGGCGGAACAGCGCCTCGTCGTCGGGGACGGGGGCGGCGGTGCCGTCCAGCGCGGGCAGCCAGGCGCGCTCGGCGAGCCGCGGCAGCTGCGGGACGATGTTCGCCAGGCACACCGCGCCACTCGCGTGCGCCAGCGCCACCACGGGCAGGTCGCGCGCCGCCTTCTGGAAGGCCGCGTACGGTCCTTCGCGTACATAGCTGCGGGCGCCCAGCACCACGCCGAGCCGGTAGGAGTTCTCCTGGAGCAGCTTGGGCACGAGGTACTTCACCGCCGCCGAGCGCACGCTCGCCTCAGCGGGCCGCAGATGCAGGGTGCGGGCGGCGACCACGGACAGCGCGTCGCAGATCAGCAGGTCCACGAAGGCGTCGGTGAGGACGGAGCGGGGCAGCGGCAGCGCGCTCACCGGCGCCCCGTACAGCCGGCGCTCCCCGGCGAAGGCGAGGACCGTGCGCAGCTGGCTGTCGCCGACGCCGACGACCATGCCGGGCAGCACGCAGCGGGTCACCTGGAAGACCTTGAGGACCGTCTCCATGGCGCCGCCCTCCTCGCCGAGCAGCGCGTCGGCCGGGACGGGGCAGGAGTCGAAGCGGGCACCGCCCAGCAGACAGCCGCGGACGCCCGAGGTCGGGTAACGGGCGGAGCGGTCGACGTGCCCCGCCGGAAGGGCGTCGAGGTCGACCAGCAGATGGGAGTGGCCGCGGCTGCCGGGGCGCTCGGCGGTGCGGGCGAAGACCACGGCGGCCTCGGCCCGGCCGATGTTGTTGACCAGCTGCTTGCCGCCGTCCAGCAGATAGCCGCCGCCGGCCGCGGGGCGCGCGGCGAGCGAGATCCGGGTGAAGTCGCCGCCGTGGTCGAGCTCGGTGTAGGCGGCGACGATCCGGCCGCCGCCGCGGAGCAGTTCGGCCGCCCGGCGCTGCTGCTCGGCGCTCCCGTCCGCCCAGATGGGCAGACCCGCGATGAAGCTGGTGACGCCGTGGCCGATGCCCAGGGCGCAGTCCCGGCGGAAGATCGCGCGCATCAGCAGCGCGAACCGGTCGGCGCGCTCGAAGCGGCCGCCGAGCGCGGCCGGCACGAACTCGGCCCCGAGCCCGTACGCGGCCAGCGCGCGTTCCCCTTCCGGCAGCAGCTCGCCGCGCTCGTCGGCGGCGAGGACGGCCGTCAGGCCGAGCGGGTTGGCGGGCCCGTACGGGTCGCCGAGCAGAGCCTCCAGGCGGTCGAGGCGCTCCAGGGCGGACTCGCGCCGGGTGCCGTCCGCGGGGACCTCCATGGCGCCCGTGGCACTCGTGGCATCCGTGGTCAACAGGTCGGTCATGCCGCGTCCTTGGTTGAGGCGGTGGGGGTCGGGTGGTCGGTGGATGTGCCGGTGGCGGCCTCGCCCAGCGGACAGTGCAGCAGCGAGAAGAGATCCCCCCGCTCGTGCTGGGCGTGCAGGGCGGGCAGCAGGGCGTCCAGGGCCGGTCCGTCGACGTCGTCCAGGTCGGGCATGCCGGTCAGGCGGCACAGCAGCCGGGCGAGGACGGCGTCGAGCCAGGCCGCGTCCTGCCACAGCGGGCCGTCGGCCACGGCACCGTCCCGGTTCTCCAGCCAGAGATGGAGGCTCGCGGCGCCGGCGTACACCAGGGCGTACCGGCCGGCGGAGGCGAACGCGGTCTCCGGGACCGCGCGGGCGCTGTGCCGGTGGGCGGTGAGTTCCTCGTGCACCTCGTCCGCCAGAGCGAGCAGTCGTACGGCGCGTTCGGCGACGGACGGTGGGGCCAGCTCCTCGGCGCGGCGCACAACCTCCGGCAGCGACTGCACCACGCTGGAACCCGAGCGGGCGTACAGCGTGAGCCGGCCGTGGTCCAGCTCCGGCGGCGGACCGTCGAGCCGGGCGGCGGCCGCGACCCCGGCCCGGTCGGTGAGGCCCTTGCGGTAGCCGCGGGCGAGCACCGGGAACTGGTTGATCAGGGAGTTGAGGTTGACGGCCGTACTGCCGTCGAAGATGCCCACGATCCGGTGGTCGCGCTCCAGCTTCTGGAAGGCGCCGTCGCCGAAGTCCTCCACCAGCATGGCGCGGGCGCCGAGCAGTCCGCGCAGCGCACCGATGGCCTCGTCGCCGAGGGTGGGCACGAGATACTTCACCACCGCCGAGACCGCGCTCTGCTCCTCGGTCAGGGTGTGCGCGGAGCGGGTCGCGACGAGGCTCGCGGCCTCCATGGCCAGCAGGTCGGCGTAGGCCTCGGCGAGGGTCCGGGCGGCGTGCGGCAGTTCGGCCAGAGGGCGGCCGTAGAGGCGGTGGGCCCGGGCGAAGCCGGTGGCGATGCGCAGTGCGTGGTCGGTCATGCCGAGCGACATCGCGGAGCACAGCGTACGGGTGATCTGGAAGCCCTTGAGGACGATCTCCAGGCCCTCGCCCTCTTTGCCGACGAGCGCGTCGGCGGGGAGTTCGGCGCCGTCGAAGGCCATGCCGCTGATGTCCGCGCCGCGCACGCCGTGCGTGGGGACGCGGGGCAGGGGGCGCCAGGCGCCGGGCGCCAGCCGCGCCTTGTCGACGAGGAACAGACTGAAACCGCGGCTGCCACCGTCGGGCCTGGTACGGGCCAGGACGCACACGAGGTCGGCCCGGGTGGCGTTGTTGATCAGCCACTTCTCACCGTCGAGCCGCCACCCGCGCGCGGTGCGCTCGGCGCGCAGCTCTCCGGCGAGCAGGTCGCTGCCGTGGGACCGCTCGGTGAGCGCCAGGGAGACGACGGCGCCCTCGCACACACGTCGCGCGAGCGCCTCGGCCTGTTCGGGCCGGCCGGCGACCCAGACGGAGACGGCGCCCAGATAGGTCTTGGCGTGCCCGAGTGCGGCGGTGAAGTCACGCCGGGCCAGGACCCGGATCAGCTGCGACAGCTCCTCCGCACTGCGCAACTCCCCGCCGTCGTACCGCGCCGGCACGAACCACCGGGCCACCCCCAGCGCGTCCAGCTCCCGCCAGACCGCCACCGGAAACTCCTCCGCCCGGTCCGCCTCGCCACTGCCCCGGTAGGAGAAGACCCGCCCCTCGCCCCGAGGATCCCCGAGCCGCCGCTCCAACTCCCGGCTGAAGGCGTACGGCTCCCACGGGCCGCCCCCGTCCGCCTCGGGCACCCTCAACTCGCGCGAGGCCGCGGCGGGCCGCTCGCCGGGGTGCTCGCCTGTCGGCGGCCCGTCCGCGCGGAACGCCGTGCGCAGTTGCGGTGACAGCTCCTCGTGCAGTACGGCGAGTTCGCCTCGCTCGAACAGCGTGCGCATCAGGGTTCGCTGGATCTTGCCGCTCGTCGTGCGCTGGACGCGGCCGGGCTTGACGAGGACCACGCCCCCGACGCGGACGCCGAGGCGCTGGGCCAGGCGGGCCCGGGCGGTGCGGGCGAGGGCTGCCAGGGCGGTGGCGGCGACCCCGCGACTGCGGATCTCCTGGACGGCGACGATCTCCTCCGTGGCGGAGCCGCCGGGCCGGGAGGCGAAGACCGCGGCGGGCAGGTCGCCGAAGGCCGGGTCGACGTCGCGCAGTTCGCGTTCGATGTCGTGCGGGTACAGGTTGCGGCCGTGCACGATGATCATTTCCTTCAGGCGGCCGGTCACATACAGGTGGCCGTCGCGCAGCGCCCCCAGATCGCCGGTGCGCAGGAACGGTCCCTCGCCGTCGGCGGTCACCGCGTGGAAGGTCCGCTCGGTCTCCTCGGGCCGGCTCCAGTACCCGAGTGCCACGCTGTCGCCGCGGATCCAGATCTCCCCGACCCGTCCGTCCGGCAGCACCACGCCCGTGGAGGCATCCACGACCCGCACGTCCAGCCCGCGCACCACCCCGCTGCTCACCAACGTCTGCACCGCGCCACTGGACCCGACCGCCGTCTCCGCCGTCTCCGTCACCAGGTCGCCGGCCAGCGCCCGCGCGTCCGCGCGCAGTACCGTCGGCGGTTCGTCGACGGGCGTGCCGGAGACGTAGAGCGTGGACTCGGCGAGTCCGTAGCCGGGCAGCAGGGCGCGTGCCGAGAAGCCCGCGCCCGCGAACCGCTCCGCGAAGCGGGCGAGGGTCGCGGCGTCGACGGGTTCGGCGCCGTTGCACGCGTAGCGCCAGTGGGACAGGTCGAGCCCGGCGGTCTGCTCCTCGGTCAGGCGGCGCGCACACAGGTCGTACGCGAAGTTCGGCGCGCAGCTGATGTCGGCCTTGTGCCGGTCGATGAGCCGAAGCCAGGAGACCGGCCGTTTGAGGAACTCGGTCGACGACATCAGCACCGCGGTTCCGCCCAGGTACAACGGGGCGAGCATCATCGCGATCAGGCCCATGTCGTGGTGGGCGGGCAGCCAGCTGCACCACGTCATGCCGCCGTGCCAGCCGTGGCTGTCGCGCATCAGCCGCAGGTTGTGCACCAGCGCCCCGTGCGGGACCATCACGCCCTTCGGGTCGCTGGTCGACCCTGAGGTGTACTGCAGAAAGCACAACGCACCGGCGTCCACGGCGTGTTCGGCCCAGGCCGCCGCATCCCCCGCGCGCTCGGCGGACTCCACCGCGGCGGCGGCCGTCCCGGCGAGCGCGGCCCGCTCGCCATCCAGCCAGCGCTCCACCGCGGGCAGGCTCGCCTCGTCGGTGAGCACCAGCCGCGCCCCGGTGTCCGCGGCGATCGCCGTCGTACGGGCCTCCTGGCGCCCGAACCCGCCGGGCAGCGGCACCGGGACGGGCACGGCGCCCGAGTAGAGGCAACCGAGGAAGGCGCGGACGAACCCGGTGCCGGGTCCGCAGGACACCAGTACCCGGTCGCCGGGCGCCACCCGTCCGCGCAGCCACTGGGCCGCGGCCCGTGCGCCCCGGTGAAGTTCCGCGTAGGTCAGGCTCTCCTCGGCCGTCCCGGTGCTGAAACGGACAGCGCTGTGCGCGGGCATCCGCGCGGCCCTACGGCGCAGCGCGCTGACGAAGCTCTCGAAGTCGGTCACCCCAACTACTCACCCTCTGCGGCTGGTTGAGCCGCGGTCGCACAGCAGCGGTATGTGGTCCACCCAACCGACGCCCGCTATGCGGCACCTATATGCGGCCTTTCGGGCATCGCGAGGGAGGGCGGATCGGCGGATCGGTGGATCGGATCGGCGGATCGGATCGAAACGGGCGGCCGCCACCTCGTCCTGGGCGCCGGCAAGGCGACGACCGCCGTACGGCACCGGGGGGCGGTGGCGTACGGCGGCCGTGGAGGCCGTACGCCACCAAGGGGGGAAGCGGTGGCGTACGGCGAGCCCGGATGCGGTCGGCCGGAGGGGGCGGCTCAGCCGCAGCCGCCCGCGTGGCCGTCGTCGACGGACCGCTCGGGCTCGGTGAGCGGAACCTCCGGGTCGCCCGGGGGTTCCGGGGGTTCCGCGAGCTCGGGGGAGCGGCCGGTGAGCGCCGCCACGAAGGCGGGCAGCCGGTCGACGCCCCAGTACTTGTCGTAGTGGTCGACGAAGAAGGGCACTCCGAAGACGCCGTCGCGCTGGATCTCCAGCAGCACCCGCACGCCCTCGGCACGCAGTCCGGGATCGTCTGAAGCGCCGGCCAACGCCTCTTCGTCCAAACCGAGTTCGGCGCCGAAGCCCGCGATCACCGACCGGTCGCAGATGTCCTGCCCGAGCTCCCAGCGGGCCCGGGCGGCGAGCGCGATGTACTCGGAGCCCCTGCCGTGCCGGGCCGCGGCCAGATAGCCGAGGTGCGGTACCTCCCACACCGGCTCCCGGTCCACGGGCCAGCTGAGCGACAGCCCCCGCTCGGCGGCCAGGCGCCGCACGTCCTGGAGGATGTAGCGGTGCTTCTCCGGGCTCATGGGGGTGTACGGGAAGGACCCGCCGGCCTCGTCGAGCAGTTTGCGGCTCAGCTCGTCCGGCTCGAAGAACGGCACCCACTCCAGGGCGGCGGCCACCCGCGGATGCCCGTCGAGCAGGTCCCGGTAGGCGAGCCAGGAGTAGGGGCTGCGCAGCGAGAAGTAGAAGCGCGGGGGCCGCCGGGTGCGGCGGCGCCCGCCCGCCGTGCCGCTCACAGCGCGATGCCGCCGTCGACCTGGAAGACCTGGCCGGTGATGTACGAGGCCTCGGAGGAGACCAGGAAGGAGACGAGCGAGGCGACGTCGTCCGGGTTGCCGAACCGCTTGAGCGGAATGCGGCCCAGCTTCTCCTTGGCCACCTTCGGCGACAGCGACGAGGTCATGTCGGTGTCGATGAAGCCGGGCGCCACCGTGTTGGCCCGTATGCCGTGCCGGCCGCCCTCCTTCGCCAGGGACCGGGTGAAGCCGATGATCCCCGCCTTCGACGCCGAGTAGTTGGTCTGGCCCGCGTTGCCCGCGACCCCGGCCACCGAGGAGAGCGTGACGACGGCCCCGCCGCCCCGCTTGATCATCGGGAAGGCCACCGCCCGGCACAGGTTGTACGTGCCGTCCAGGTTGGTGCGCAGCACCGCGTCCCAGTCCTCGTCCGGCATCAGCACCAGCGGGTGGTCGCGGGTGATGCCGGCCGAGGTGACCGCGGCCGACGCCGGGCCGAGCTCCTCCTCGGCCGCGGTGACGAAGTCCCGCACCTCGGCGCGGTCCGTCACGTCCACCCGCCGGGAGAGCACCCGGCGGCCCAGCTCGCGTACCTCCTTCGCCACCAGGGCCGCGGCCTGCTCGTCGGAGCGGTAGCAGAAGCCGATGTCGTAGCCGTCGCGGGCCAGCCGTTCGACGACCGCGCGGCCGATGCCCCGCGAACCCCCGGTGACCAGCGCGACCTTGTCGTTCTGTACAGACATGACGTTCTCTCCTCAGGGTCCTCAGGCGTTCAGCAGGGCGCGTTCCGGCGCCGGACGCAGCTCGTCGACATGGCGCAGCGCCACCACGAACGCCCCGATCCCGAGCACCTGGCGATCGCCGACGTACGTCTCGCCCGCGAGGATCGCCGTCTCGTCCACGGACTTCACCAGGCGCACCCGGTGCTCCAGCACGTCACCGGGGTGGGCGCGGGCGCCGATCGTGACCTCGTTGATGGAACCGGCCAGTTCGACCTTCCCGGCGAGCACGTCCGGGTTGGGGTTCTCCCACACCGACAGCACCACGGCGGACTGCGCCCACGACTCGATGACCAGCGAGGTGGGGTAGGCGTAGTCGGCGGCGGCCGCGTCCTGGCCGAGCCGGGCGTAGCAGGGCTCGTTGCCGGAGACCGCCTTGTACGCGGTCAGGCTCTCGCCGGGCACCACGTCGGACACCCGGTCCACGAGGAGGATCTGGCCCCGGTGCGGAATCGTGTTCTTGATCCGGTCGATGCCGTACGCCGTCACGAGGTGCCCTCTTCCTGCTCCTGGTCGGCGGCCTCGGCGGCCCGGCCGTCCCGGACGCGGTAGCGCAGCCGGATGTCGGCGACCTTGCCGCGGTTGGTGGCGATGGCCGCCTTGAACAGCAACCCGGCCGCGTTGTCGGTGACCTCGACGTCGGCCAGTACCCGGTCGCCCGGGAAGACGGGCCGGTGGAAGCGGCAGCGGTCCATGGCGACCAGCTCCACCTCCCCGGTGCCGGTGGCCTCGCCGGACGGCTCGGCGACGGGGTTGTCCTTGGCCCACTGGCGGACCGTGCGGTCGGCGGCCTCGATGAGGAACACACCGGGCAGCACGGGGAATCCGGGGTAGTGTCCGGCCATGACCGGGTCGTCCTCCGGCGCGTCGAAGGCGGTGACCGCGCCCGTCGGGCCGGTGCGGATCAGCTCCAGGTCGCCCAGCGGCGTGGCGGCGCTCACCGGTTCTCCCGCAGCTTGCGGTCGAGCAGCTCGTAGGTGCCCCGCAGGGAGGTGATCGAGGCCAGTTCGGCCTCGGCGAGCTTGACGCCGTACTCCTTCTCCAGGCGCACAGTGATCTCCAGCGCCATCAGCGAGTCGACGTCCAGGTCCTCGGTGAAGTGGGCGTCGTCGGTGACCTCGGCGACGTCCAGGTCGAGGACGTCGGCGACCAGGTCACGCAGCTGCTCCTTGTCGAGTACGGGTGCGGTGGTGGTGTCGGTCATGGGGTATACGCGTCCTTCCGGATGGTGGTTGGCGTACGAGAAGTGCGAGAGGTGGACGAGCATGCGGCGCAGCCGGTACGCGCCGCGCCGGACGGCGGCCGTGGCCCGGCGCGGCGGCGGCCCGGAGCACACCCACCCGTGCGGGAGGGCTCTCGGGTGCGGGAGGGCGGTAGGACCGCAGAGCGCCGGCCGGCGGGGGAGCGCGCCGGGGCCCGGCGGTGCCGCGCGGATCGGGCCGGCTTCCGTCGAGGCCGCCGCGTGACACGCGGCCGCGGCGAGATTCGTACGGCGCTCTTCGGGCCCCGCGTCGAGGGCGCTCACCGCGTCACCGCGCACCGGGGCGCAGGACGACCGCCCCGGTCTGGCCGTCGGGGTCGATCGAGGTGACGAGCACGGGCCGGTCCGCCTCCGTCGCGGTGACGGCGGCGGCCAGCTGGAGCGAGGCGGAGGCGGCGCCCAGGTCGCCGATCAGCCGGCGCAGCCGCAGCCGGGGCGGCCGGTGCTCGCCGAAGACCGAGGCGAGCGCCGCGTCCTCGCGGCCGCCGAGCGGACCGCCGCTGTCGGACGGCACCAGCAGAGCGACCTCGTCGGGCCGTACGTCGGCCTCCTTGAGGGCCTCTGTGACCGCCCGTACGACCGCGTCGTGGGCGCGCTCCGGGGTGTGGAAGGCGAGGAAGCGGCTGCCGAGCAGCGAGGCGAGCGGGGTGCGGCCGTGGGCGCGGGCCCGGCCGAGCGGTTCCAGCAGGAACAGCGCGCAGCCCTCGCCGAGCGGACCGGTGGGCTGCTGGTGGGGGCCCCCGGTGCGGGCCCGGTACTCCAGCCAGGAACGCTCCGTGGAGAACTCCTCGACGGCGCCGCACAGGACGGCCTCGCAGTGGCCCCGGCGCAGCAGCCGGGCCGCGTAGTTGAGGGCGAGCAGGCCGGTCAGGGCGCCGCCCGCGACCGTGGTGTTGGGGCCGCGCAGGGTGTGCCAGATCGCGCTCTGGCCGGCGGCCCGGTTCATCACGGTGTTCGGGAACAGGGCCGGGTCGACGTGGAAGGGCTTCTCGCCGGTGAGGGAGTCCCGGGTGAAGTCCATGATGCTCTGCACGCTGCCGTGCCCGGTGCCGAGCACCATGCCCACGGCCTCCGGGTCGTCCTGGGCGAGCCCGCCGCCGGCCTGCTCCAGGAGCATTCCGGCGGTGGCGACGGCGAGCGCGGTGGCCCGGTCCATCGCCCGGGTGCCCTTGCGGCCGAGCACCGCCCTGATGTCGAAGTCCGGTACGCGCCCGGCTCGTTCGTAGGGCCCGAGGTCCAGGTCGTCGTCCGCGGCACGTACGCCGTCCCGGCCTCCCCGCACCCCTTCGGCGAAGGCCTCGGCACCGAGCCCGTACGGCGAGGCGGCCGACCAGCCGGATACGACCAGGGTGTCCGGGTCCGCCCCGGTGGCAAGACTGACACTCATCGCTGTCTGCTCCTGTCGGTGAAGGTCGTGGAGGTTGGAGGTCGTGGAGGTGGGGGCGTGGAGGTCGAGAAGGTCGTGAGGGCCGTGGGGTGTGGTCAGCCCCAGGCCCCGGCAGCGGCGTGCAGTTCCGCGCCGTCGATGCCGATGGTGTTGCCGGTCAGCCAGGAGGACTCGGTGCGCGAGAGCAGCGCGACGGCGTCCGCGACGTCCTCGGGGCGGGTCAGCCGGCCGTGTGGGTTGTTCTCGGCGGCGCGCTCGATGTAGCCGGCGTGCTCCGGGATGCGCTGCAGGGCGGGCGTGACGGTGGTGCCGGCGCGCAGCGCGTTCACCGCGACGCCCTTGGGGGCCAGTTCGCAGGCCAGTTGGCGGACGTGGGACTCCAGGGCGGACTTGGCCGCCGAGACCGCGCCGTAGCTGGGCAGCGCCTGGGAGGTGCCGGCGCTCGTCATCGCGTACACCTTCGAGCCGTCGCGCAGCAGGCCCGCCGCGAGCAGGTCCTGCGTCCAGTACACGAGGCTGTGCGCCATGACGTCGAGGGTCATCTCCAGCTGGCGCGAGGTGATCCGCTTGTCCCAGCCCGCGCGCGGCAGGAACGGCACGAGGGTGCCGAAGGCGAGTGAGTGGACCAGGATGCGGACGCCGCCGGTGGCGCCGGTCAGTTCGGCGAGGCGGGGGACGAGCTCCTCACGGGTGCCCCGGGAGGCGGCGTTGGCGTTGGTGAAGTGCGCCTCGACGCCCTTGGCGCGGATGTCGCCGACGAGTTCCTCGACCTCCTCGGCCCGTGCCGCCGTGTCGAAGTGCACCCCGGCGACGTGCACGCCTTCCTCGGCGAGCCCCAGGGCGATGGCCCGCCCGATCCCACTGGAGGCCCCGAGAACCAGGCACCAGCTCCCCTCAAGCGACTTCAGCATGCTCTGACTCCTGTGTGTGGTGGGACGGTTCGGCAGACGCGGGAGGTGCCGGCGGTACGGCTGCGGGGGAGACCCGCACGAGCGCGACGTGCCCGGCACCGGTCGCACAGACGACCAGCCGCTCGCCCTGGTCCCGTGCGGTGACGGCATGCGCCACGGCAAGGGCGGGTCCGAGGCAGCCGACGCGGGGGGTGGCAGGGGCCGGCGACGGGTCGGCCTGCTGCGGGCCGACGGTGGGCGGGGCCGGGCGCCGACCGGGTACGGCGGTGACCGCGGCCGCGACCGCCTCGGCGACCGGGGAGTCGTCCAGGTCCAGGTGGACCGTGACGGGCCGGCCCCCCGGGGCGGCCGGCCCCGCCAGCGCTGCGGCGAGGGCGCGGTCGGCACGGGCCCGCCCCGCCGGGTCGGCCAGGGCCGCGGGCGGTACGAACAGGGAGCGGGCCCGCAGCGTCGCCCGTACCGGCGAGCCGTGTGCCCGGGCCATGGCGGGGGACTCCAGCGTGAGCACCGCGGCACCTTGCTCGCCCCCACCGCCCCGGTCGCCCGGGACGACTTCCTCGGCCACCGCCAGGACCAGCGAGTCGGCGCGGCCGGACGCCAGCACCAGCGTCCCGGTGGACAGCGCGTCCAGCGCGGCCGTACGGGCCGTGGCGACGGTCAGTGCGAAGCCGTTGAGGGCGAGTTCGACGGCCAGCCGGTTGCCGAGGACGTTGACCGCGAAGTACGGGGCCGAGGCGGGAGAGATGCCCCCCGCACCCGACTCGGCGACGGTGGCGTCCATGACGTCGAAGAGGCCGGCGAGCCCGGCGTTGGTGGCGAGCAGCAGCCCGCGCCGGTCGGCCGGGACCGCGTCGGGCCGGCCCCCGTCGGCGAGCGCGCCCCGGGCCGCGGCGAGGGCGTACTGGGCCGCCGCCGGAAGGTACTTGTAGCCGCGCGGGCCGAGCCGCTCCCGGTGGTCGAACCAGTTGCCGGCATCCGTCATCGGCACCCCGCCCGCAGCCGCAGCCACCTCCGGCGAGTCGCCCCAGGGGGTGACCACACCCACGCCGGTGACGACGAGTTCGTCGGCGGACACATCCGTCAGGACATCCCTCGGGGCATCTGTCGTGGCATCCCTCATGACGGCGCACCTCCCTTCCCCGATCCGAGCCCTACCGCGTCCGGGCCGCCGGCCAGCACCACCGACGCGTTGTTCCCGCCGAACCCGTAGGCGTTGACCAGCACGCGCCGCGCCTGCGGGGGCAACGGCGTCGGCTCGTCCTGCGGCAGCAGGACCGCGCACTCGGGGTCCTGCTCCTTGAGCGGGACGTTCGGCGGGACGGTGCCGTGGCGCAGGATGAGTGCGGCGGCCACCGCCGCCAGCGCGGCGGACGCCCCGCCCGCGTGGCCGACGAGCGCCTTGAGGCTGTACAGCGGCACCTGCGGGGCGCGCTCCCCGAGGACACGGTGCAAAAGCCGGCTCTCCAGAACGTCGTTGAGCCGGGTGCCGGTGCCGTGCGGTACCACGCAGCCGATGTCGTCGGGCGCGCCGCCCACAGCCTCGCGCATCGCCCGCACGATCTGCTCGCCGTCGGCCCGCGGCGCCGTCGGATGATCCGCGTCGCAACTCCACGCGACTCCGGACAGCCACAGCACGCCGCTGTCGTCGTCCCTGCCGTTTCCGTCACCGGACAGGGCACCCCGTGCCCGGGCATGCGCCGCCGACTCCACGACGAGGATCCCCGCACCCTCGGCGAACACCGTCCCGCTCCGGTCGCTCTCGAAGGGCCGGCAGCGCTCCGGGTCCACCGCGCCGAGCCGGTTGAAGCAGCCGAGCGCCACCCGCGAGTACGCGTCGGAGCCACCCGCGATCACCACGTCCGCCGCGCCCGCGCGCACCAGGTCCGCCGCGATGCCGAGGGCGTACGCCCCGGCCGCGCAGGCGTTGCCGACGTCGTGGACCGTGCCGAACAGGCCGAGCTCGGCGGCGAGCGCGGTGGCCAGGCGGAACGGCGGTGTCCAGCCGCCGTCGTCGCCCCGCCCGCGCTCGTTGGCGCCGGGCTCGCCCATGCAACTGCCCAGCACGACGGCCGTACGGGCGGCTGCGAGCGCCCCGGCGTCGAGTCCCGCGTCGGCCAGCGCCTCAGCGGCGGCGAGCGACGCGAACCGCGTCGCCCGGTCGGCCGTAGGGTCGTCGTCCGCCGGGCCGAGGTCGGGCACCAGGCTGATCAGCGGCAAGTCCATGCGCGCGAGCGGGTCCGCCGGCCGGTCGGGCAGACGGGTGCCGGCCGCCGTCATGGCCCGCCACAGGGTGTCGGCACCCGCACCGTGGCAGGTGACGGCGCCGACCCCGGTGACCACGACCTCGGCCTCGCGGTTCATGCCGACCGGCCCTCCAGGGCCGCGTTCATGCGGTCGTCGAAGGCCACCAGGGACCAGTCGCGGCGGTTCTCGATCACCGCGTAGCCGTGGGTGATCCGGCCGGTCGCCGTCTGCACCAGCTTCCCGTCGCGCACCACGTAGGTGTCCATGCGGGAGTCGTAGGTGAAGCCCTTGAAGACGCTCTCGACGGTGAGGACGACGTACAGGTCCTCCTCCATGCGGGCCTCGTCGAGGACCGTGATCCGCGAGTGCGGTACCACCGGGATCCAGTTCTGCTCGTCCAGCAGCGTCTTGATGGACACGCCGCGGTCGGCGACCAGCCGGTCCTTGGCCTCCTCCATCAGACGCAGATAGCCGGACATCTGCTGGCGCTCGGTGAAGTGGCAGTACCAGTACGGGATGCGGAACTTCCAGGCGTACGCGTTGCGCCCGGCCGTCAGCTCCTTGACCAGGTCGTCGGCGGACAGGTCGGCCTCGACGGGCTCCGGCGTCCAGCCGGGCGTCGCGGCGAGCCGGTCGACCGCGAACGGCGCGAGCGCGGCCGGCACCGGCTGCTCGCCGCCGCCGCGCGGGTCGAGGCGCAGCTGGACGCGGACGGTGGAGGTCACGGCCTTGAGCAGGCTCTCGCGCCGCACGTGCAGGGTGACGGCGAACAGCAGCTCGTCGTCCTTGGCCCTGCGATGCGGCCCGACCTCGGCGACGGCCGTGTCGTCGATGTGGAAGGCGTGCAGGATGCGGGTGTCGATGTCGACGATGTCCGTGCACAGGCCGTACACCTCGTAGATCGTGCCGGGGGCGAGTCCGGCCTGCCTGAGGTGGTTCAGTACCGCTTCCTCGACCAGGTAGTTGACATGCTTGAACCCGATCCAGGTGCAGATGTTGGAGCCCTCGTAGCGGGGGCGGATCTCCAGGGAGCTGGGCTCCTTCAGGGCGAGGACCGAGGCCTCGATGTCAGCGGTGTGGGTGGTCACATCGACTCCGGTGCGTAGAGGTGGAGTTGCGGAAAGGGGTGAGCTGGGGGTGGGTCAGAGAGCGGCGCGCACGGCGTGCGCGGCGGTGCCGGCCGAGCCGGTCGCGAGGCCGGGGAAGGCCTCGGTCAGCAGGGCGTGCACCGCGTCCGCGAACCGCCGCGGCTGCTCGGCCATGGCGAAGTGGCCGCAGTCGCCGAAGAGTTCGAGCCGGCCGTCGGGCAGCGCGCCGGCCAGTGCGCGGGCGTCGTCCGGCGGGGCGGCGAAGTCCTCCGCGCCGGCCACCACGAGCACCGGCAGGCGCAGCGCGGTGACGTCGAGGTCGGGGCTGCGCAGGTACGCCCCGAAGAACTGCTGCCAGCCGTAGGGACCGATCCGGTCCCGCACCCGCAGGGCCATCGCGGCGCGCAGCTCGGGCGGGACGCGGTCGCCCGCGCCGATCCGCAGCCCCTCTTCGAGGATGCGGTGGAAGCCGTTCAGGTAGTACAGGGCGTCGTCCCAGGTGAAATCGCCCGGGCTGCGCCGGTGGAAGGGCGCGACGACCACGGCGGCCCGCGGCCCACGGCCGGTTCCCCGCCGGGCCAGCACCTCCAGGGCCGGTCCCGCCGTGAAGGAGTGCACGACGACCGCGTCGACACCACCGGGCACCGCGTCGAGCGCCCGCTCCACGTGGTCCGCCGGATCGTCGTGAACGCTCCAGCGGGGGTCGCCCTCGGCTCCCCACGGCAGGACGCCCTCCCAGATCTCGACGCCGTCCAGGGCCAGTTCGTCGTACGACCGCCACACGGAGGTGGAACCGGCCAGCCCGTGCAGCAGGAGCACCCGCACCGGCGACGAACCGGCGGCCTCGCCCCGGGCCGGGCGCCGCAGCCGGACCGTGCCCGCTCGCTGCCCGCGCGGCCCCAGCAGCCCGGACCCGATCCCGCCGGTGACCGACCGACGGGACGCCACGCCAGGGCCGTCGCACAGCTCCCGGCTCGTTCGTGTCGCGGCCCGACCCGACAGCCCGGGCGTCGTGCCTTCGGAGACCGGCAGCCCGACGGGTTCGCCGGGGCCACGGCGTCCGTTCCGTCCCGTGCCTGCTTCGGCCTTCGGCTGTTCCGGTGGTCCGGTCGTCGTGCCTTCGGTGGTCGGCCGGCGGTCGGGGGTGTCGGGGCCGTGGGGTCCGTTCCGTTCCGTGCGCGGGCCGGACGTCGGCTCACCCGGCGAGCGGGGCGTCGTCTGAGGGGACATGTCCGCCGAGGGGCGCGGGTCGTCGTATGCGCTCATCGTGTGCTGCCCACGGGCTCGGCCGGCGCCGTGCCGGTCTCCGTCAGCACCGCGTCGGGCACCGCCTCCGGAGCGCTCAGCAGCAGGGCCGCGCTCGCGTCGTCCCAGCCCGCGTTGCCCGTGCCCGCACTGGCGAGCACCACCTCAGCGGCATCAGCCCGTTCGTCCAGCCAGACGGCCGCCGCCGCGCACTGCAGCACACCCAGTGCCCCCGAGGCGGGTCCGTACAGGGCGGACAGGTCGTGGACGGGCGCGCTGCCCGCCCCGGCGCCCAGCCCCGCCGCGGGGGCCGTCACGCCGTCCGGGTGTTCCGGCACGCACCACAGCCCGACCCGCCCGGCGTGCCGGCCGCGCACCGCGGCGACCGCCTCGGCGTGGTCGCCCCGGCGGGCGTACGGACCCACGGCGGCCAGCTGCCGTACACCCCTGGCCCGGGCCGACACGGCCGACTCCACGACCAGGGCGACCGCCCCGTCGAACAACTCGGGGACCTGGTCCGGGCTCCCCGCCGCCGGCTCCTCGGGGGTGCCCGTGACGTGCCGTACGGCGGGGTTGTCCGGCTCGGCGCCGAGGACCAGGACGCGCTCGACCCGGCCGGCCGCGATCAGCAGCCGGGCCCAGTTGACGGCGTCCAGGCCGGACGTCGGCCCGTTGCACAGCGTCAGGTTGGCACCGCGCAGTCCATGCGTGATGGCCACCCAGGAGGCCACGACGTTGCTGGAGGTGGCCGGCAGCATCATGGGGCTGGTCGCCAGGTAGGTGGACTCGGCGATCGTCCGCACGGTCTCGCAGACCGTGTCGGCGTTGCCGTAGTTGGTGCTGGCCACCACACCGACGGTCTCGCCGGGGACGGTGAGGTCCCCGTTGTCGTCGGTGAGCCCGGCCGCGCGAAGGGCGTCGGCCGCCGCGGCCATGCCCAGCTTGGTGGCGCGGTCCTTGTAGCGCAACCCGCGCCCCTTGAGCCGGGAGACGGGGTCGGCCGCGTCCCGGTGGCCCGCGGGCAGCGGCCCGAGCAGGCCCTCCGGCCCGGTCAGCCCGCGTACGGCGGTGCCGAGCCCGGTGATCACGGCGTACACCGTGCGTTCCGTACTCACTGCCCACCTCCCTCGGTGCGCTGGGGCTCGGGGACGTCCCCGACCCGCTCCACGACCGCGACCGCGTTGAGCCCGCCGAACCCGAACGAGTCGATCTGCGCCAGCCGCAGCGGCTGCTCCGCCCGCTCGGCGGTGCCCCGCACCAGACGGAAGCCGGCCACGGCCTCCACCGGGTCGTCGAGGTACACCGTCGGCGGGATGGTGCCGGTGCGCATCACATCGACCGCCGCGACCAGGCTGTGCAGTCCGGAGGCGCCCGCGGTGTGCCCGGTCATCGACTTGATCGCCGTCATGTACGGGGACGGGTTCAGGCCCGCGAACACCGTGCCGAGCGCGGTCGACTCGGCCTCGTCGTTCAGCGGCGTGCCCGTGCCGTGCAGCATGACCAGGTCGATGTCCGCGGGCCGGACCCCGGCCCTGCGGTGCGCCTCGTGGACGGCCGCGGCGATGCTCTTCGCGTCCGGTGCCGACGGGTGGTACGCGTCGCAGTTGACCGCGACCCCCCGGACCCGGGCGTGCACCCGGGAACCCGGCCCGGGCCCGTCCGCCTCCCGGCGCAGCACCACCGCCACCGCGCCCTCGCCCTGCAGCATCCCGCGCCGTTCCCGGTCGAACGGCCGGACGCGGTCGGGGGCTTCGGGATAGCAGCGGTCGAGCAGCCCGTAGGTGCTCTCGGTGATGGTGTCGACCCCGGCGACGACGACGGTGTCCGCCGCGCCCAGGTCGAGCAGGTCGGCACCGAGCGCCAGCGTGTACAGCGACGCCGAACAGGCGTTGGCCACGGTGTGGGTGTCCACGGCGCCGAACCGGTGCCGCAGCATGGTCCCGAAGTGCAGGTCGGCCGCGTCGAACGGGACGCCGTCCCGCCACGACAGCTCCACCGAGCGCAGTTCGCGCAGAGTGGTGCCCACCAGCACCGGCACCTGCGACAGGTCATCGCCGATTCCGGCGTCCGCCGCGGCCTGTGCCACCGCGCGTTCGAGCCAGCGGGTGGCCCGCAGCGGCTCGTCCACGCCCGGCGCCGGACGGTCGTCGATCTCGTACGCCACCTGGGCGCGGAACTTCTCGCGGTCGTAGCCGCGCAGGGGACCGAGCCCGCTGCGGCCGGCGGCCAGCGAGTCGAAGATCTCCTCGACACCGGCGCCGATGCTGGCGACGGCGCCCATCCCGGTCACGATCCAGCTCATGCCGCGCTCCCCACGGGCCCGGCACTCCTCGCGCCACTCTCCGCGCCCGTTTCCCCGCCACTCTCCGCGCCGCGGTACGCGCCGAGGATCAGGACCGCGTTGTTGCCGCCGAACGCGAGTGCGTTGTTCTGCACCACGTTCAGCTCCGCCTCGACGGCCTGGTTGGGCACGCAGTCGACGCCGCACTCCGGGTCGGTCTCGCGGTGGTTGACGGTCGGCGGGATGAAGCCCTCGGTGATCGCCAGGGCGCAGGCCGCCGCGGCGACCGCGCTGGCCGCGCCCATGCTGTGACCGATCATCGACTTGATGGAGACCGTGCGCGGCATGGCGTCGTCGCCGAACACCTGGCGGATGGCGCCCGCCTCGGTGATGTCGTTGGCCTTGGTACCGGTGCCGTGCGCGGAGACGAAGTCGATCTCGTCCGGGGTCACGCCCGCGTTGCGGTGGGCGATCCGGATCGTCCGCGCGATGCTGTCCCGGTCCGGGGCGACCGGGTGCAGGGCGTCGCAGGCGAGCCCGTACCCGAGCACCTCGGCGTAGATCCGGGCCCCACGGGCGAGCGCGGAGTCGAGGCTCTCCATCAGGAGAATGCCCGCTCCCTCGCCGGTGAGGATGCCCTCGCGGTCCTTGTCGAAGGGCCGGCACACCTCCGGGGCGATGGTGCCGAGCCGGTAGAAGCCGGTGAACGTCTTGCGGCAGGCCGCGTCGGCGCCACCGCACAGGGCGATGTCGACGTCGCCGCTGCGCAGGGCGTCGTAGCCGTAGCCGACCGCGTAGTTGCCCGCCGCGCACGCGGTCGGGATCGTCACGGCCTCCACGTCCTCCAGCTCCAGCTCGCGCACGATGCCGGCCGACAGGCGCCCGGCCGGGACGCGCCGGGCGACGGCCGGGTCGTACGCCCCGGGGCCGCCGTCGAGACCCGCGGCGACGAGCTGGTCGAGGTCGCGGGACTCACCGTCCGTGGTGCCCACCGACACCAGGGAGCGGCGGGCCCGTACGTCCGCCACGGTCAGGCCGGCGTCCTCGACCGCCATGTGTGCGGCGGCGACCGAGAACTGGCTCGCCCGGCCCAGCTCCTCGGGGTCCTGCCGTGTGATCCAGCGTTCGGGCGCGAAGTCGGTCACCTCGCAGCCGTTGGCGTGGGCGAATCCGGTCGTGTCGAACGCGGTGATCGGCTTGACACCGCTGCGTCCCGCACGGAGCCCGGCGGTGAACGCCTCGACACCGATGCCGATGCTGGTGACCACACCGAGCCCGGTGATGACCACCCGGCGGCCGGCGGCCTCGGGATGCGGGCGCCGGGGCCCGCTGTGACCTCGCTCGTCCGTGCTGATCGAAGCATTCATCGAAGCTCACCCATCTGGCGGTCGGGACGACGGATCAGCTCTGGGCGGCCTCGGCCACCACCGTGTACACGCCCTCGAGGTTGACCATGCGGTTGAGCTCGGTCTGGTCGATCGTCACGTTCTGGGTCCGCTCCAGGGCGGCGAGGATCTCGATCGCACGCAGCGAGTCCGCGTCGTGCTCCTCCTTGAAGAGGCTGGTTTCGGTGACCTCGTCCTCGTCGATCTCGAGAATGTCGCAGACGATTTCCTTGATCTGCTGCTTGCGGGCAGCGTCAAGGCCGTTCGTCAGGCTCACGTTGGTCATCTCGACTCCAATGCGGGATCGGTATCGGAGTCCGGTGACTCCGCCCGTGTGATGAGTCGAGAGTGGAATCGGCCGCTATACGCGGCCTATACGGTCTCTGATCCCACCAGCCAGCCCAGCTGCGCGGCGCGCAGTCCCGCCTGGAATCGGCTGCGGGCGCCGAGCCGGCTCATCAGCTCGGCGGTGATACGGCGTCCGGTGCGCACGGACACGCCGAGTTTGCGGGCGACGACCTCGTCGGTGAGGCCCTCGCCGAGCAGCCGCAGCACGGCCTGTTCCTGCGGGGTGAGTTCGTTGCCCTCGCGGTCGTGCTGGGGTCTGCTCCCGGTGAACGGGATGGCGCTCTCCCACACGTGCTCGAAGAGCTCGCAGAGCGCGGCGATGATGCCCCGGCCGTGCAGCACGAGGGCGCCGGCGGCGGACTCGTCGGGATCGATCGGCAGCACGGCGTGGGCACGGTCGAACAGCAGCATCCGGGTGGGCAGGGAGGCGGTGGTGCGTACGTTGTCGCCGTGCGAGTGCAGCCAGCGCAGATGCTCCACCGTCGCCGGGTCGTTGTGGACGCTGTCCAGGTAGACGGTGCGCATCGCCACGCCGCGCTTCGCCAGGTCCTCGGTCAGCGGCTGGCTCGCCCGGCGGCTGGCCTCCGTCTGCGGCCCGCCCGTCGCGAAGGTGAGCAGGTCCGACGTGCATTCCTGCGTCAATTCCTCGATCCGGGAAAGGATTTCCTCGATTCCGGTGAGCCGCTCGATGGTGGTGCTGCGCATTTCATGCTGGGCCGCGGTGTAGTCGTCGATGAACCGTGTCACCTCCAACCGGGCATCGGCCAGCTGCTTCTGCCGCTCCAGAAGGTCATTCTCCTGCCGTGTGAGAATCGACTGGAGCGCGATCTCCGGATTCACGGCCCGAAGTTTTCCAGGGTTGTCCCAGGAAGGCTTGACGAGGGAGAGCCGGACGCATTCTTCGAGGGCGGAACGGACCAGTTCGGGCTCCCATCCGAGGGAGGCCGCCAGGTCGTCCAGGCTGAAGTGCGCTCGCTTGAGCGTGGATCGGTAGACCTCGGACACATGGGTGGCCAGGCCCAACGGATCCAGCATCTGTGTTCCTCCCTCGCGATCACAAGCTGCCTGTCGCACATTATGTGTAGAAACGAAAAGTCTGTGCAACGAACTTGTGACCGAACCTGGGGGAACAGTGAGGGCCCGCTCCGGAGGAGCGGGCCCTCTTTACCTTTTGTGGCGATTTCTTATCTATTATCCCCAGATCGGATCCTTCTCGGCGCCCGTGATCCCCGCGCCCCAGATCGGGTCCGCTGACTCGGTCTCCGTCACGGTCGAGTTCGCTGCGGACGGGACCACGGCCGGCGCGCTCGTGGCGCCCACGGTAATCGTGACGGCGAGGGTCAGCGTGGCGATAGCGGCGCGCAGCAGGATCTTGCTCATTGAGATAATTCCCCCTTGAAAGACTGACTCTTCGAATTTCCGACCGGCCCTCGCCGTTCGGTGATTCGATTCTTTCGGGGTGCGTGACGGATCGCTATAGAAGACAAATGCAGGGAGTTGCGCTGGCAGGGTACTGACAGCGGAATTGCGTGCACCGCTTTATCCGTGAAGCGCTCGCGTATGCGAGGAGAGCGCCTGCTGACCTGGCTCTTTTCTGCGGGCCGGTGGCCGGAATCATTCGCTCCGTGCACAGACTCGCCCGCCCGGGCCCGCCGGCCCGACGATGCTCCGCGGACCGCTGTGGTGGAGGAGGTGCAGCATGATGCCACCGCCTCGGAGGCCGCACTGAGATCTCTGTTCGGAGGAGGTGTCGAGCCGCTGCCGGACAGGTGACCTACCGACGGGATCCTCGGCGGGTCATGGTCAAAGGCGCGGCGACGCACGCGGCGGCGAGGAGGATGCCGAAGCCGACGGTCAGGGCGGTGGTGTAGCCGTGGACGGAGGCCGCGGTCGGCGAGGCGGCACGTGCTGAGGCCAGGTAGGACGCCGTGGCACTGGCCGCGACGGTGTTGAGCAGCGCGGTGCCGAGTGCGGCTCCCAGTTGCTGGGAGGCGTTGTAGGCGGCCGACGCGGCCCCGAGGTCGTGCCGGTCCATGTCCGCGGTGGCCAGAGCGGCGGTCGGGGGCATGACGCAGCCGAGGCCGAGCCCGGTGAGGACCAGGGCGGGTGCCAGGTAGAGCGGCAGGACGTGCGTGCTCTGCGCTGTCAGGCGGGTCAGGGCGAGCATCCCGGCGGCCGCCGCGAGCAGCCCCGGCAGGATCAGCGTCGCGGGCGCGACGCGTCCGTGCAGTCTGCCGGCGATGAAGGTGGAGCCGACCAGGGTGGCCAGGGCGTTGATGATCAGCGTCAGTCCCGCCTGGACCGGTGAGTAGCCGAGGACGGTCTGCGTGTAGTAGCTGATGAACAGGTAGAAGCCGAACATCGCGACGAACATCAGGGTGATCGAGACGAGCGCACCCGCGCGGGCGCGGTGCAGAAGCACACGCATCGGCAACAACGGCCGGGGCGCGCGTACTTCCACGACGGCGAACACGGCCAGCAACAGCACACCACCGGCCAGCAGTCCGAGCACCTTCGGCGCGCCCCAGCCGAGCGGCTCGGCCTCACCGAAGGCGTAGACGACGGCGGCGAAGCCGGCGGTGCTGAGCAGCGCACCGGCCACGTCGAGCCGTCCCTCGCCCCGGACCGGCCGGTCCGCCGGCACGAGGGCCGCACCGAGCACGGCGCACACGGCGACGGGGACGTTGATGAACAGGCACCATCGCCAGCCGGCGTACTCGGTCAACAGCCCCCCTGCGACCAGGCCGAGGGCCGACCCGGCGGCACCGACCGCGGCGAACACACCGAACGCCCGACCGCGTTCACGCGGCTCGGTGAACGTGGTGGTCAACAGCGACAACGCCGCGGGCGCGAGCGCGGCGGCGAAGACCCCCTGCAGGGCCCGAGCCCCGAAGAACATCTCCGGACCCACGGCGGCCCCGCCCACCGCGGACGAGACGGCGAAGCCGACCAGCCCGACGACGAACGTACGCCGATGCCCCAGCGCACCGCTCACCCTCCCCCCGATCAGCAGCAGCCCGCCGAAGGCCAGCGCGTACGCGGTGACCGCCCACTGCCGATTCGCGTCGGACATACCGAGCGCGCTCTGTGCGGAGGGCAGCGCGATGTTCACGATCGTCCCGTCCAGCACCACGAGCAACTGGGCCGCACTCACCGCCAACAACGTCCACCAACGCCGCCGCGCCGGGGCGCCGCGGTCCTCAAGGGCGGGCCGCTCCGTCACGGATGCTTCGATGTCTCCATTTCCGGCATTCATGACTTCAAGTGTTTCGTTGAAGCAGGCCCGGAGACTTTTCCTCACCTCGGGCGGACAACCCAGGCCCGACAGCCTGACAACCCTCAAGTCCCCCCCAGGGCGAGGGACACGAGAATGGCTCCCCGGTCGATGACGTGCGGCAGTCCAGGAAAGAAGGCAAAGAACGCGAGCGTCGCGACAAGCCCCACGAGGAACGCGACGATCCCTGACCGGCGCCGCCGTGTCTCATATGAGCACTTGGGGCAACCGAGTCCTGAGGCCGCCAACGTTCACGACAGCCCAGATCCCGGCAGCCTCCAGGTCGACGGAGCGGCCGTGAGTTGCCGTTACGCGGGGCGGCGTGTGGTCGCCGCCTTTCTCGTCACCCCGTACGCCCCGCCCCCGCCGTGACTTCACAGAACGCACACAAAGCATGGCCAAAACTTTAGATTTCAAGCGCTACGCTCACCGGCACGCAGTGGCCGACGGCGCCCCCCGCCCCGGCCGCTCGCTCCCCCCACACAGGCACAGGAGACTCGGTGTGCATGACGGCGACGTAGTGGTGATCGGTGGTGGATACGCGGGCGTTCGTCTGGCGAAACGGCTGGACGGGACGGCGCGGGTCACGCTGGTGGACCGAAAGGAAATCTTCTTCCATCGCATCGCCTCCCTGCGCGCCGGCGTGCGCCCGGAGTGGACGGTGACCCCCTTCATCCCGTACGACCGGCTGCTGCGCAACGGACGTGTGGCCGTGGGCAAGGCGGTCCGTATCGACACCGCCGAGCGGCAGGTGGTGCTGGCCACGGGCGAACGGCTCCCGTATGACGTGGTGGTGATCGCCACCGGCGCCGACTATCCCGAACCGGCCCGTTTCACCGGCACCACCACCGAGGAAGCGGCCAAGACGTTCGCCGCACACCAGCAGAAGATCGCCGCCGCCGAGCACGTCCTCGTCGTCGGCGGCGGCCCCTCCGGCGTCGAGCTCAGCGCCGAGATCCGCCTGGCCCGGCCCGACGCCCGGGTCACGCTCGCCCACGACGGACCGACCCTGCTCCACGCCACGGGCAGCGGGCGGGCCGGGACCAAGGCCCGCTCCTGGCTGGAGTCCCACGGCGTGGAGGTCCGGCTCGACTCCTTCATGTCCCCCGGCAACGACTTCGGTACCTATCGCGACGCCCGCGGCGACATCATCGACGCCGACCTCTCCTTCTGGGCGACGGGCACCACCCCCAACACGCTCTGGCTGCGGCTGGCCGGGCACGGCGACTGGCTGAACGCGGCCGGGCACATCAAGGTCGACCGCACGTTGCGGGTCGAGGGGAAACTGGACGTGTTCGCGGTCGGCGACGTGAACGACGCCACCGAGCTCAAGATCACCCCCGCCGCGCTCGCCCAGGCGGACCTCGCCGCCCACAACATCCGCGTCTACCTGCAGAATTCCGGCAGGCACCGCAAGGAGCCCCGTTTCTACCGGCCGATCCACCGCACCCCGATCATCGTGCCGTTCGGCTCGGCCGACGGAGTGACCGTCGTGCCCGTGCCGGGCGGGGAGACAGCGGTCCTCGGCGGCCGCACCAGCACCCTGGTCAAGGCGAAGACCCTCATGACCCCGTACATGAGGCGTCAACTCGGATACACGGCGGCCTGAGGCACCGTTGAGCCGGAAGTGGCCGGTGCGCCAGTGTGTACGTCCATGGACCGTGACTGGAGCACCTCCTTCCGTCCGACGCGTCGTCAACTCCTCGCCACCGCAGGCGCCTTACCGCTTGTGGGCGCGGCAGCGGCACCCGCGGCCCCGGCGGCCGCACGCCCCCGCACCGGCGCCCTCTCCCTCACCTTCACCCGGGCCACCAACGGCTCGGCGACCCTCGCCCCCGCCGGCGACCACCTGGTCGCCGAGGTGCAGAGCGTCCTGTGGTCCCTGCCCCGCACGGGCGGCACGGCCCGCCCCCTGACCCCGGCGGACCTCGAACCCAACCGCCCCACGCACGCCCCGGACGGCGCCCTCATCGCCTTCTGCGCCTACCGCGGCGGCGGCTTCCACCTCTGGACCGTGCGCCCCGACGGCTCCGGCCTGCGGCAGCGCACCGACGGCCCCTGGGACGACCGCGGCCCGGCCTGGTCCCCCGACGGCACCCGCCTCGCCTTCGCCTCCGAACGCGGCGGAGACCCCGTCGACGGCAGCCCCTACCGCGTCCACGTCCTCGACCTGCGCACCGGCCGGATCATCCGCGTCACCGGCCTCCCCGACCAGGACGGCCCCTTGCAGGACGGCCCGTGGGAGGACTACGACCCCACCTGGTCACCGGACGGCACCCGTGTCCTGTTCGTCCGCGCGAAGACCGTCACCACACCGCAGGGCGTGAGCCTGGAAGCCCGCACGATCGCCGCCGTCCCCGCCGACGGCACCGGCCCGGTCACCGTCCGGCACACCGAGACCGAGGCCGCGCAGGTCATGACCCCCGCCCTCGCCCCCGACGGCAGCCTGGCGTACCTGCGCACCACGGCCTCCCCGAACGGCTCCTGCACCCTCGTCGTGGACGGCCGTCCCGTCCCGGTCACCGGGATCACCGGGGCCACCGGGGCCACCGGGGCCACCGGAGACATTGCCCCGGTGCCCCCGCGCTGGACCCCGGCGGGCGAGCTGCTCCTGACGGTCGACGGCGCCTTCACCCTCGTACGACCGGACAGACCCGACGACCACCCGGAGACCATCCCCTTCGAGGGTGCGCTGCCCGTGCGTCGGCCGCGGTACGAGACCAAGGAGTACGACCTCTCGGACGCCCGGGCCCGCCCGGTGCGCGGCATCCACCTGCCCGCGCTCTCACCCGACGGCCGGCAGATCGCCTTCGTGGCGCTCAACTCGCTCTGGCTGGCGAGCAGTTCGGGTGGCCGCCCGACGCGACTGCGCAGGTCGGCGCCCACCCGGTACCTCCTCGCGCCCGCCTGGGCACCCGACGGCCGCTCGCTCCTCTACGCCGACGACCGCGACGGGCTCCTCGGCGTGTACCGGCACGATCTCGCCACCGGTGAGGAGACCGCGCTCGCGACCGGCGGACGCGTCTTCCCGGCGCTGTCGCCCGACGGGCAGCGTCTCGCCTGCCTCGACCTGACCGGACAACTCCTCGTCCGCGACCTGGCGTCCGGCGAGGAACGCGTCCCGGCCGCGCCCCTGGGCGCCGGCGGACTGCCCGGCCGCCCCAGCTGGTCGCCCGACGGCCGCCACCTCGCCCTCTGCGACCGCAACCGCCTCAACTCCCGCTTCCGGGAGGGCTACAACGTCATCCGGATCGTCGACACCACGACCGGCACCGACCGCCTCCACACGGTGGCGCCCCATACCTCGATCGCCGACCGGTACGACTCCGGGCCCGTCTGGTCACCCGACGGCCGCTGGATGGCGGTGATCGTCGAGTCGGCGCTGTGCCTGCTGCCCGTCGCCCCCGACGGAACCCCGCGCGGCGACCTGCGCACCCTCGTCAGCACCGAACCGGCCGACCACCCCTCGTGGTCCGGCGACTCCCGCACCCTGCTCCATCTCTCCGGCACCCGCCTGCGCCTCGTCGACATCGACGGCGGCCCCGCCCGTACCGTCCGCGTCCCCCTCGACGCCTCCAGACCCACCCCCGCCGACGTGGTGGTGCACGCCGGCCGCCTGTGGGACGGCACGGGCGAGACGGTCCGCGACGACGCCGACATCGTCGTACGCCACGGACGCGTCACGGCGGTGGAACCCCACCGCGCGACCCGACGGCCCACCCTCCGCCGCATCGACGCCTCGGCGCACACCGTCCTCCCCGGCCTGTGGGACACCCACACCCACCCCTGGCAGAGCACCTACGGCGGCCGCCAGACCGCCGGCCAGCTCACCTACGGCATCACCACGGCCGTCTCCCTCGGCGGGTTCGCGTACGAGCAGGCCCGCATCCGTGAGGCGGTGGCCACCGGACAGCTCGCCGGACCCCGCCTGCTGACCACTGGCGAACTCCTCGACGGGGCACGCGTGGCGTACAGCATGGGCCGCGCCCACGGGACCCGGCAGGGCCTGCGCCGCTCGCTGGAGCGGGGCGCCGCGCTGGACTGGGACTTCGTCAAGACGTACGTCCGGGCGCCGGGCTGGGTCATGGAGGAGGCCGCCCGTTTCGCCCATGAACGCCTGGGCGTCCGGACCGGAGGCCACCTGCTCTCACCCGGAGTCCAACTCGGCCAGGACGTGACGACCCACCTCCAGGCCACGCAGCGCGCCGAGTTCGGCCACGCCATCACGGCCACGGGCCGCGCGTACCAGGACGTGGTGGAGATCTACGCCGCCCGCGGCGTGGACTTCTCCCTGATCGCCACCCCGTTCACCTCCGCATCTCTCCTCGGCGCGGACCCGGCCCTCGCCGAGGACCCCCGCGTCACCGTGGTGATGCCCCCCTGGGACGCGGCCGCTGTCCAGCAGGCCGCCGGCACCCCACCCACACCCGCCCAACTCGCCGCACTGCGCACGGAGACGGACATCTACCGGCGCGTGCTGGCCGCCGGCGGCCTCGTCGCCCTCGGCACGGACCAGCCCCTCGTCCCCGTCGGCCTCGCCCTCCACCTGGGCCTGCGTGCCCTGCACCGCGGCGGCCTGTCCCCGGCGCAGGCCCTGCGCACCGCGACCGTCCTGCCCGCCCGCCTCTTCGGCGTCGACCGCGACCTGGGCACCGTGGAGGAGGGCAGGCTCGCCGACCTGACGGTCGTCGACGGCGACCCCTTCACGGACTTCAGCACTCTCGTCCGTACGGTCTCGGTCCTCAGGGGCGGAGTGCCGTACACCACCGAGGAGTTGGTGGCCGCCTTCGAGCCGTCGGCCCGGCGTACGACGGCGGCCGAGGAGGACTGGCTCGGGGTGGGGCGGCTGATGCGGAGGGACGGTTGCTGTGACGGGCATGAGAGCTAGGGCCCTTCTGTAAAAAGACCTCCAAGAGTCCGCGAATGGCTTTCGGCGATTTCGGTGAACGGGCCGCCGGTCGCCGAAAGCAAAGTGGGGCGCAGGGGCGCGTACGGGGGCGCAAGAGGGCGCACTCTCTCGTGGATTGATGACGCACGGCGCAGCCTTGGCCCTTGGGCGGCCTCTCATGCATGATTGGTGCGGCGCACATCTCCTCGGCGACGACTGGCCGTGACGGCCGCGGAGGTACCCCATGGGGATACCCAGACCCGTTCATCTGGTCTTTGTGCATGGCCTTTTCGGGGATGCCGGTACGTGGAGCGTCTTCAAGAGGCGTATTGCCGCGGACCGGACGCTCAAGGGGCGAGTCGTCGTGCACTGCTTTGAGTACAACTCGCCCAAGTTGCGTCTGCGGCCGGACCGCCGGATCTCCGAAATCAACGACATCGCGGACCAGTTGGGGACCTGGCTGAAAACGCGCTGTGCCGACGGTGCGCCGATCGTGCTGGCCACGCACAGTCAGGGCGGGCTGGTCGTCCAGCGGTTCCTCGCCCGCAAGCTGGCCGACGCCTTGGGCCGTGAGCTCGCGCAGATCAAGCGCATCGTGATGTACGGGCGCCCCAACAGCGGCTCGGGATTCTTTCTCTTTCTCAGGAAGTTTCTCTGGTTCTGGAACCATCCCCAGGAGCGGGAACTGCGTCCGATCAGCAATCGGCATGTACAGGAGGCGCGGGCGCGAGTCATCAAGTCCGTGGTGCATGCCCGCACGGTCAGTGAGACGGAATGCCCAATTCCTATATATGCGTACGGAGGGGCGACCGACAACGTCGTACTCGCTGTTGACGCGAAAACGGGCTTCACCGACGGTGGCGTCGTCGAGGGAGACCATTTCACCATCGTCGAGCCCGCCAACAGGAAGGCGCAGTCCTACCATGTGCTGAAAGCCGCGATCGAAGGCGCGGCCGAGTCTTCCCAGGAGCCTCTCTTACCTCAGGAGCCCCCGAAATCCCTTGAATCGGCCGACGACGAGCAGGGGCCCTACTCCGTCACCCTGCCGTTCAAGGACGGCACGCTCCATGGCCAGGACCGAAGGGGCATCGTCTCCGCGATCCTCTCGGCCGGGCACGACGAACGTGTCCATGTCCTGGCGGGACCCGGGGGCCGCGGAAAGAGCCGGATGGCCCTGGAAGCCGCGTATCTCGCGCGTGAGCGGGGGCGGCACGTGTGGTGGGTCCGGGCCGACCGGCTGAGTCAGAGCATGCTGGAGGTCGCCCGGCTCGTCGGCATACCCGCCAGCATCACCGATGCCACCTGGCGTGGCAACGGCAGTCAGACGGACCTGATCTGGAGCTACCTCAACACGATGGAGGAACCGTGGCTGCTGGTCTTCGACAACGTCGAAGAGCCGCGGCAGCTCGGGCCGGGCGGCGGAGCGGTCTCGGACGGCACCGGCTGGCTGCGAGCCCCCACGGCCCCGGACGGGCTGGTGATCGTCACCGGCAGGGACCGGAGCCGACAGGTCTGGGGCCGCTGGAGCCGCGTACACGACGTACCGCTGCTCGATGAACGGGACAGCGCGTCGCTGCTCATGGAGCGTGCCGGGCGGCAGTGCGGAACGATGGAGCAGGCGCGCCTGCTGGCACGCCAGCTGGGCGGCATCCCCCTCGCCCTGGTGGCCGCCGCCGACTACATCAGGGAGGTCGCCGAGTCGGGAGTGTCGCTCGACGGTACGGAAGCCAAGGACTTCGAGAGCTACGGTGAGGCCCTTCGACGGCTCTTCGACTCCCCGGCGGGCACCCGGAGCGAGCAGACCGGCGAACTGCTCGGGCTGGAGAAGGTCGGGCACGTCTACCGCATGTCCCTGCGGCTTCTGGAACAGCGCGGGCTTCACCAGGCGGCGCCCTTGCTGAAAGCGCTCGCCTGTCTGAGCAACACTCCGATACCCCTGCGCCTCATGGTGCGCGGTGACGCCCTGGAACGGTCCCCGCTCTTCGCGGGCTCGACGTCCGAGCAGCGCCGCAAAGCGCTCTCGGGGCTGGAGAATCTCGGCCTGGTCGAGGTGGCACCGGTGCACGAGACCAGCGACCCGTATCTGTCACAGGTGCTGTCGCTGCATCCGGTGGTCCGGGGCATCTTCCGCGACGACGAGGACGTCAGGCGCCGGCACGCCGAGTACTACGGGCTCAACGTGCGGATGCTGCTCGACGCGGTGCGGGACCGGGACCCGGACCAGCCACGCAGTTGGCAGACGTGGGCCACCGTCGCACCGCACTGCACCGAGGTCACGCGGGCCCTCCTCCACCGCCGTACCACCGGCGAGCGGGCCGTGCCGACAGGAGACCAGGACCTGATCGCACGCGCTCTGGAGCTCGCTCGGCTCACCACCCGCTATCTCCTGGTGGCGAGCCTGCTCAGGGAGGCCCGTGAACTGCTGCTGCCGATCATCGCCGCGTGCGAGTCGCTGGGCTATCACTGCGACGACCGGGAGATCCTCGCGCTGCGCCACGAGAAAGGCCGTATCTCGCTGGAATACGGCGAACACCAGGAGGCGGAGGAGGAACTGCGCAGGGTCGTCGCGGGACGCGCCGTCGTCCTGGGCGAGAAGCACTCCGACACGCTCGCCAGCCGTCACAAGCTGGCCCGGGCCATCCTGGAGCAGAACAGGTGGGCCGAGGCGGAGCAGGTGCTGCGCGCGGTCGTGGAGGACGAGCGGCAGAACCCCGAGCGTGGACCGGAACACTCGGACACGCTCGTCGTCTGGCACAGCCTGGCGCGGACGGTCATGTTGCAGGGGCGCGTCACAGAGGCGGAGACGGACCTCCGGGAGATCCTGCGCGTCCGGCTGGCCACGGGAGAGCCCAGCACGCCGGAGACCCTGCATGTGCGGGAGACGCTGGCCCGCTGTCTGCTGGAGCAGGAACGGGACGAGGATGCGGAGCGGGAGATCCGGGGCGCACTGGAGTGCGCCGAGCGGTCCGTCGACTCCCACCCGGTCCTACGTCTGCGGTATCAACTCGGCCTCGCACTGCTGATGCAACTGCGCGTATCGGAGACAGTGGAGTTGCTCACCGCGCTGCTCGGAGATCAACGCATAGTACTCGGCGAGGACCACCCGGAAGTGCGACTGACCAGCGATCTGCTGAACAAAACATTGAAAGACTTGTAAAGTCCGGCGCGAATTCGTCGAAAACCAGGGCCCGTTGACCTCTTGCGCGTAGCATCTGCAGCCTCCACTCTCTGAGTGGAGGCGATTACACAGAGACACCGATGCCGATCCGGACCGGCACCTTGGGGGGATCAGACCATGCCACTCCCGGACGAACACGCGGACGAGCCGTTACGGCAAGGGGATGAGCCGGAAATGGGGGAGAGCGACGGAACATCACGGCTGGAGATCGCGCGGAGAATCGCGCGGGAGGCCCTGGCCGCCGATCGTCAGGTGCTGGAGCTCAGCGCGGCGACGGCGTTCCGGGACTTCAGCCACGCCCGGCCGGTCTGACGGACCAAGTCGTCAGGCGGCTCTCTCGCTCAGGTGGTGCACCGGCCCGGCGATCCAAGGCTCAGGAGATTCGGGGGCTTCAGAATGCGTACTGCCGATTTACCCGTTGGTTCACCGACCGCTCCGCATGACAGCTTCTTCCACGTCACCACCTCGTCCACTTTCACCCGCGGGGACATCATCGATCTCGCGGCCGGACGGTGTGCGGCCGTACGCGTGCCCGAATTCGTGCCGAGGGCCGTGTGCGAGGAGATCCTGCACGCCCTGGAGAGCGCCCCGTTCGATTCCTACGGCAGGCAACGCGTCCAGCCTCCGGTGATGCGGTTCGGCGTCGGCGTCAGCGACCATCGCGCGAAAGGCGCGGTCGCCGACGAATACTGGCCCGCCGTCGAGGCCGGCCGCCGTGCCTGGCAGGGGCTCGGACTCCCGTACGACCCCTTCGAGAAATGCCGGGAAGCGCTGGCCGTGGACTGGCCGGGGACGGTGGCGGTGGGGCGCCGTGGCGGGCGGGAGATGGCACCCGGAGTCGCCCGCGAGCCGAACGACGGCTTCCAGGTCCACTTCGACGACGCCCTGCGCGAGTTCGAGGGCGACCTGCTCGACGCCCCCTTGGTGGCGCAGTTCGCGTTCAACCTGTACCTCAGTGTGCCGGAGGTCGGGGGAGAGACCGTCATCTGGCGACACCGCTGGCATCCGCGTGACGAGGCCTTCCGGCTGCCGCGGTCCTACGGCTATGCCGAGGCAGTGGTGAGCGACGCCGAATCGGTCGAGATCAAACCCGCGGTGGCGGAGGCGCTGCTGCTCGACCCGCGAAACTTCCACGCGGTGCGGGCGGGCCGGGGCGCACGGCGTATCGCGCTGGGGTTCTCCATGGGGCTCACCGCGACCGGGGAGCTGCTCACCTGGGGGTGAGCCGGACGCGGCGCGACCGGATCAAAGGGACGCGGAACCCATGTGCGACGGTAGCTTTGACGGGCTGTTCGGCTCCCGTTACGGTCACCCGATGCAGGTTCTCCGATACACAGCGTTCACCACCGACCCGGTCGGCGGCAATCCCGCCGGAGTGGTCCTCGACGCCACCGGAGCCGACGAGGCGACGATGCTGGCGACGGCCGCGGACATCGGCTACTCCGAGACGGCGTTCCTGGTGCCGCCGGAGGAAGGCGGGGGAGACGGGGAAGGCGGGGGAGACAGGGACAAGGCCGAATTCGGCATCCGGTACTTCAGCCCGCGCGCGGAGGTGCCGTTCTGCGGACACGCCACCATCGCCACGGCGGTCGCCCACGCCGAACGCCATGGTGTCGGCACGCTGCGGCTGCGCACCAAAGCGGGCCCGGTCACCGTCACCACCCGCACCATGGAGGACGGTCCGGTGGCCGCGACGCTGGTGAGCGTCGCCCCGCGTACGGCGCCGATTCCCGGCCCCGTACTGGACGAACTGCTCGCCGCTCTGCGCTGGTCGGCCGACGAACTGGACCCCGTCCTGCCGCCACGCGCGGCATACGGCGGCGCCTGGCACCCGATCATCGCCGCCGCCGGCCGCGAACGGCTGGCCGACCTGGACTACGACTTCGACGCTCTCGCCGAGCTGATGGCCCGGGAGGGCTGGGTCACCGTCGACCTCGTCCAGCGGGAGTCCCCGACGGTGTACCACGCGCGAAACCCCTTCCCGCCGGGCGGAGTCGTCGAGGATCCCGCTACGGGCGCGGCGGCCGCCGCGTTCGGCGGATATCTGCGGGAACTGGGACTGGTGACCCCGCCCACAAGCCTGACGGTTCATCAGGGGGACGACATGGGACGGCCCAGCACCATCACCGTGTCGGTGCCGGCGGAGCCGGGCAGCGGCATCGGGGTCTCGGGAAGTGCCGTGCCGCTCTAGGCCCTCCCAGGCCTTCGCCGGGTGCCGCTGCCGTCAGCCGCTGACCTCGACGACGATCTCGATCTCGACAGGCGAGCCGAGCGGCAGGTCGGCGACCCCGACGACGCTGCGCGCATGCCGCCCCGCCTCGCCGAAGACGGAGACGAAGAGGTCGCTCGCTCCGTCGACCACCCCGGGCTGACCGGTGAAGCCGGGTGCGGAGGCGACGTACCCCGTCACCTTCACCACCCGTACGACGCTGTCCAGACCCACGACCGAGTCCACGGCGGCGAGCGCGGCCAGAGCGCACCGCTTGCTCAACTCCTTCGCGCCCGCCGGCGTGACAGCGGCCCCCACCCTGCCCGTGGCGACGAGCTCGCCGTCCTCCATGGGCACCTGGCCCGCGACATACACATGGCTGCCACTGCGAAGTGCCGGGATGTACGCACCCTTAGGGGGGCTTACTCCGGGAAGCCGGAGGCCGAGTTCGTCGAGTCGGGCGCGCGGACCTGCAGTCAACGACATGGGCCGATGTTAGGGCTTGAATCGGTTTGGGCGCGCGCTGCGGGCGTCAGGCCTCGAAGCGGCGGCGGGCGGCCTCGATGTCACCGAGGTAGGTGTGGGTCCAGTCGCACATTCCGTCGACGGTTGCGCGCAGGCCCTGGCCCGGCTCGGTGAGGGGTGTACTCGACCCGGGGCGGCACCGTGGGGTGCACAGTGCGTTCGACCAAGCCGTTGCGCTCCAGCATGCGCAGGTTCTGGGTCAGCATCTTGTGGCTGATGCCTTCGATCTCGTTCCGCAGTTCGCTGAAGCGCAGTGTGCGTGCGCCGAGGGTCTCGATGATCAGGAACGCCCACTTGTTGGCGATGTCGGAGAAGATCTCCCGCGCCAGGGAATCCGCGCGCCTCAGGTCCGCTGCCTCGGGTGAGCCCTTGAACTGCTTGGTCACCATCAGGTTCCCCCGTCACCGAAAAGTGCGTTCTTCCACGTCAGCGGTCACTCTCCTACGGTTTCCGAGTAACCACAAGAGAGCGAGAGCGCCTTGGTCGCATGTCCTACGGGCGCTCAGGACAGGGAGGCAGGCAGCATGGCCCTCACTTTGGTGAACCCGAGCGGATTGCCCGAGACCGATGTCTACCGGCAGGTGTCTGTCGCTGCCGGGTCGAAGCTGGTCTTCGTCGCGGGGCAGGTGGCCTGGGATGCCGAGGGGGTCACGGTCGGCGAAGGCGACCTCGCCGCTCAGGTCGAGCAGTGCTACCTCAACATCGGCACCGCCCTGGCCGAGGTCGGCGGCTCCTTCGACGACG
Source organism: Streptomyces sp. NPDC002838 (assembly GCF_040295365.1). NCBI lineage: Bacteria > Bacillati > Actinomycetota > Actinomycetes > Kitasatosporales > Streptomycetaceae > Streptomyces > Streptomyces sp. NPDC002838. The sequence goes on from NZ_JBEOVF010000003.1 coordinate 373,662, forward strand.
TGGCGAAACTGACCGTCTACGTCGTCGACTGGGCCCCCGACAAGATGCCCCCGCTCCTGGAGGGCATCTCCCGAGCCGCCGCGAAGCTGGGGGTCACCCCGGTTCCGCCGGCCACGCTGATAGGCGTTGCGGCACTGGACGTCCCCGAGCATCTGGTCGAGATCGAAGCCACCGCGATCCTCGACTGATGCTCTTCGCCCACTGAGGCAACGGGCCACGCTGACGCTCAGGAGCAGTGCGAGAGCTTGGCCGCGGCGTGCTTGCTTTCCGGAACTGGGCGACTACCCGCGGGAGCAGGAGTACCGCCGCCCTGATGCCGCTCGGCCCGTGGCTCAGCCTGGGGCCACGGGCGTGATGTGGCTCAGCACGCACAGCCAGCGACCGTCTCGTTTCACGAACACGTCAGTCGTCCACTCGTCCGCGTCGTAACGCGTGCCTTGGTAGTGGGCCGTGTTCGTCACGCGCCCGGTGAGAACCGCCGCGTCGTTGTAGACGCGAACCCTGGGTTGCGTCACGAGGTCCATCGCCGAGTGGGTCAGCTCCCCGGACTCGACGAGGGAGAGGAACTCCTCCTTCGTGGCGACGCCCGACTCGGAAACGATCACCCACTCGTCGGCCATGAAGCCGGCGATACGCACGGGGTCATTGGCGACGATCGAAGCAGCCCAGTCCTTCGCCAGGCCGATCAATCGAGCGTCTGCCGCTTCTTCGCCCGGCGCCCGCGGGTCCGAATCAGGTTCTTCGTCCACGTCCCGACCGTAACCGCGCCGAGCCGGCTCGGCGAGCGCGGCGAAGGCAACACTCGCCGGGCTGTGCCCCAGCCGCATGCCGATGGCCACTCTGAGCATCACGGTCGGCCAGTAGGCTCACGTCTATGGATGCGTTCTTACCGTTCCTGATCTTGGGCGGTGGCCTTGCCGCAGTCCTGGGTTTCTTCACTTGGCTGGCATCTCCAGAGCGGGGAACATTCCGGTCAGAGCGGAGCACAGCCGGTTGTTCTGGGTCAGCATTTTGTGGCTGATGCCTTCGATCTCGTTCCGCAGTTCGCTGAAGCGCAGTGTGCGTTCGCCGAGGGTCTCGATGATCAGGAACGCCCGCCGGCCACGCTGGCACACCCTCTGGTGCCGGGCTACGCGTGTCGGATGACGTTGTAGATCGTCTGGGAGGTGGGTGCCGGGTGCGGGGTGTTGTGCCAGCCGATCTCCTCGGCGCGTTTCTCGATGGCCTCTCGTGCAGCTCGGGCTGCGGCCTCGTCCTCAAAGAAGGCGATAGACAGTCCCCTGCCAGTTGCGGGATCGATGAGGTGATACGCACCGTGGACGCCGGACACGGTAGCCGCGGTTGCGCGAGCATGCCCAGGACCTGCTGAGACTCGGCCCCAAGTGAGCGCGTGCCGCGCACCGGGCTGGGGGAGGAGACCTGCCGCTGAGCGGTCCCACGGCGACTGCAGGGTCCAGCATGCTGCCCGCCGCTCACCGCCCTTGTTCCAGGTACTCCTTCAAATGCTCCAGATCGCTGCCGACGAGCCGTTCGATCGCGTTGGCCTGGGCGAACCCCTTCGGCCCGCCGAACGCTTCCCTGATCGTGCCGGGGTCGTACTCGAGCCGTGCCTGGACCCGGGTGTGGTTCTGGTCGAGCGGCTGCAGCGAGAAGGAACCCGTCAGCTCCGGGGCACCCGTGGTGTGCCACTCCATCACGCGTTCGTCCTCGTGGTCGGAGACCTCGGCCTCGATCTCCCGGGCCCGGCCGCCGGCCTCGACGTCCAGGTGCGCTCGGCGCCCCGCCTCCGTACGGGCGTCGCGTACGCCTTCCACGAAGCGTGGATAGTCCTCCATCCGGTGAAGGCTGTCCCAGGCCTTGGCGATCGGGACTCCGACGTCGACGTGTTTCTCGAGGGTGCTCATGGCTCACCTCCACGCTCGGCTCACGAGCATGGTCTTCTGCATGCATGGCCTTCTGCTTCCAGTGTGCGCCCGGCACGACGGGCCCAGGCGGCCGTGGCTTGATTCCGTTGGAGTGATTGACCGTGTTCCGCCAGGTCGCGATGCTGAAACAGCAGGCACACCAGTAATGATCTGTTCGGTCCTGAACCCCCACGCAGGAAGGCAGGAACAGACATGCAGGAGATCCGGGAGAACCACAGGATCCAGAACAGCAAAGAGACGCCCGACCAGCCGTCACCCACCCCCACCGACCAGACGACCTGGCAGTCACCCGAGTACGAGGTCGTCGAGACCGCGCTCGAAGTGACGGCGTACGCGCTGGCCACGCGGTAACCCCGCCGCCGTGCTGCTGCAGGTGCTCGGCACCGCGGCGGGCGGCGGACTGCCCCAGTGGAACTGCGCGTGTCCCGGCTGCGCCGGGGCACGCGTCCATCCGGAGCGGCGCCGCCGCCACGCGTCCCTCGCCGTACGGGCGGACGCCGGCCGCTGGTACATCGTCAACGCCACCCCCGACCTCGGGGACCAGATCGAAGACACTCCCGCGCTGCATCCGGGCCCCGGCGCCCGGCAGACCCCGGTCGCGGGCGTCGTCCTCACCGACGCCGAACTCGATCACACCCTCGGCGTGGCCCGGCTGCGCGAGGCGGACGCCGTGGAGCTGGTCGCCACCGCCCCGGTGCGCGAGGCGCTGCTCACCGGCCCGCGCCTCGGAGCCGTACTCGGGCCGTACACGGAGCTGCGCTGGCGGGAGCTGGGCACGGCCGCCCCGCTGCCGCTCGGGCCGGAACTGGAGGCCGCCGCCGTGCCCGTCGCCGCCAAACGACCCCGGTACGCGGTGGGGACGGGCGACGACGACCCGCGCTGGGTGATCGCCCTGGTGCTCCGCGAACCGGCCACGGGAAGGTCCCTCCTCTACGCCCCCGCCCTCGCCGCCTGGCCGGACGCCCTGCACGAGGCCGCCGAGGCCGCCGACTGCGTCGTCGTCGACGGCACCTTCTGGGACGAGGACGAGCCCGTGCGCACCGGGATCTCCAGCAGGACGGCCGGCGGGATGGGGCATCTGCCGGTCGACGGGCCCACCGGCACCGCGCGCCGTCTGGCCGGGCTGCGCGCCCGCTGCCTGTACACGCATCTCAACAACACCAATCCCCTCACCGACCCGGACGACGACCGGCACAAACAGCTGGCCGACCGGGGACTCGAGGTCGCCGCCGACGGAATGGTCATCGAGCTGTGACGACAACAACCCCCGTGCCGGGCAACCTGGTTGACGGTCCGTGGAGCTCTGCCGCATTCGAGGAGCGGTTGCGGGACGTCGCCACCACCCGCTACCACGACCGCCACCCGTTCAACGTACGGATGCACGAAGGCACCCTGGCCCCGGCCGAGCTGCGCCGCTGGATCACCAACCGCTTCCACTACCAGCGGCACATCCCCGTCAAGGACGCCCTGATCCTGGCCAAGTTCGAGGACCCGGCGCTGCGCCGCACGTGGCTGCGCAGGATCGTCGACCACGACGGCGTACGGGAGGGGGAGGGCGGCATCGAGCGCTGGCTGCGGCTCGGCGAGGCCGCCGGACTCGACCGGGAGCTGCTGTGGTCGGCCGAGGACGTGCTGCCCGGGGTGCGGCTCGCGGTCGACGGGTACGTCAACTTCTGTCGGCTCAGGTCCCCGCTGGAGGCCGTCGCCGCCTCCCTCACCGAGCTGTCCGCCCCCGGGCTGATGCGCACCCGCATCGCCGCGTTCGAGTACCACTACCCGTGGATCGAGGCCGAGGGGCTCGCCTACTTCCGTACCCGCGTGGGGCAGGGCGGGCGGGACAGCGCCGAGGCGCTCGACCTCGTCAAGCGGTGGGCCCGTACCCGAGAGGAGCAGGAACGGGCCGTCGCCGCGCTCACCTTCAAGTGCGAGGTGCTGTGGTCGCTGCTCGACGCCGTCGACGGGGCGGAGACGCCATGACCGGCGGCGCGGGCGGCAGCGACTGGAACCCGGCGCTGAGCCGGTCCGTCCTGCTCCGCCACGACCGGGTGCGCGGCACCGATCTGCTGGTCATGCCGGAACGCGTGGTCGTGCTGCGCGGCAGCGCGGGGGAAGTCCTCAGGCTCTGCGACGGCGAACACGCGCTGGGGGCGATCGTCGCTGAGCTGGCCGAGCGCTTTCCCGGCGCGCCCGTCGCCACCGAGGTCCCGCGGTTCCTGGGACGGCTGCGGGAGGAGGGCTGGATCCGATGACCGCGGCCCCCGCCGTGCCTGTTGCCCCACCCTGGGCGCTGCTCGCGGAACTCACCCACGGCTGCCCCTTGCACTGCGCCTACTGCTCCAACCCCGTGGATCTCATCCGCCGGTCCGCCGAACTCCGTACCGACGAGTGGGCCGACGTCATGCGTCAGGCCGGTGAGCTGGGCGTCGTCCACACACACCTCTCCGGCGGGGAACCGCTGCTGCGGCGCGACCTGCCCGAGATCGTCGGCGCCGCCGACGCGGCGGGCGTCTACACCCAACTCGTCACCAGCGGCGTCGGCCTGACCCGGGAGCGGCTGACCGGCCTCACCGACCGCGGGCTGCGCAGCGTCCAGCTGTCCGTGCAGCACGCCGAACCCGCCGCCTCCGACCGGATCGCCGGGCACCGCTCCTTCGCCGCCAAGCGGAAGGCCGCGGCCCTGGTCCGGGAGGCGGGACTGCCGCTGGGCCTGAACGCCGTACTCCACCGGGACAATCTGGACGCGCTCGACGCCCTCCTCGATCTGGCGCTGGACTGGGGAGCCGAGCGGATCGAGCTGGCGAACACCCAGTTCTACGGATGGGCCCTGCTCAACCGGGACCGGCTGCTGCCCGGCAGGGAGCAGGTCGACCGGGCGCGGGCCGTCGTCGAGGCCCGGCGGGAGCGGCTGGCCGGGCGCATGGACGTGGTGTGGGTGGTGCCCGACCACGTCGACGGGGTCGCCAAGCCCTGCATGGGCGGCTGGGGCGCCGTCTCGCTGACCGTGGCCCCCGACGGCACGGTGCTGCCCTGCCCGGCCGCCGCCACCCTGCCGGGGCTCGACGCCCCGAACGTCAGGGACCGCTCCCTGGAGTGGGCCTGGCACCACTCGCCCGCGTTCCACCGCTACCGGGGCACCGACTGGATGGCCGAGCCCTGCCGATCCTGCCCCCAGCGGGAGGCCGATCTCGGCGGCTGCCGCTGCCAGGCGTACGCGCTCACGGGCGACGCCTCCCGCACCGATCCCGTGTGCCGGCTGTCCCCCGACCACGGTCTGGTACAGGCGCTCGTCGACGGCCCTCGCCCCGACCCGGGCCTGCCGACGACACTCCGTTCCTTCCGTTCCCTTCCCCAACCCCCCACATGGAGGACCGATGCGAAAGATCGGCAAGCGCAGGACCCGTAGAACGCTGACCGCGGGTACGGCCCTGTCCCTGGCAGGGCTCTTACTGGCCGGTGCCACCGGAGCCGGCTCCGCACAGGCCGACACCGCCACCCCCACCGCGGCCGACGGAGTACCGACCTCCGTCACCACCCTCACCACCGGCCTGACCATCCCCTGGGGCGTCGACTGGCTCCCCGACGGCTCCCACGCCCTGGTCACCGAGCGCGACGACTTCCGGGTCTGGAAGGTCACCCAGGACGGCACGAAGACCCAGGTCGGGACCGTCCCCAACAGCCAGACCACCAACGGCGAGGGCGGACTCATGGGCGTCGCCGTCGACCCCGACTGGGCCACCAACCGCTACGTGTACTTCATGCACACCGCCGCCGAAGGCAACCGCATCGCCCGCATGACGTACGACGGCACCTCGCTCGGCGGCTACAAGGTGATCCTCCAGGGCATCAGAAAGGCCACGTACCACAACGGCGGACGGCTCGCCTTCGGCCCCGACGGCTATCTGTACGCCACGACCGGCGACGCCCAGAACACCGCCCTCGCCCAGGACCGGAACTCCCTCAACGGCAAGATCCTGCGCCTGACCACCGCCGGGGAGCCGGCCCCCGGCAACCCCTTCGGCAACCACGTCTACAGCCTCGGCCACCGCAATCCGCAGGGGCTCGCCTTCGACCGCAACGGGCGGCTGTGGGAGGCGGAGTTCGGCAACACCAGGTTCGACGAACTGAACCTGATCAAGCCCGGCGCCAACTACGGCTGGCCCACCTGCGAGGGCACCTGCTCGGTCGCCGGGATGACCAACCCGAAGAAGACCTGGACCACCGGCGAGGCCTCGCCCAGCGCCATCGCCATCGCCGACAACGTCGTCTACATGGCCGCACAGCGCGGCCAGCGCCTGTGGCGTGTCCCCATCGAGGGCGACACGGAGAACGTGGGCACGGCGACGGCGTACTACGTCGGCACATACGGCCGACTCCGTACGGTGGTGAAGGTGCCCGGCCGCGACCAGCTGTGGCTGACGACCACTAACGCCGACGCCCCCGGAGGACAGCCGGACGGCGCGGACCGTGTCCTCCGGGTGACCCTCGGCCCCGCTGCCGTCGGCTCCGTTACCGCAGGGCGGCAAGGCCCCTCTGCAGTTCGTCGAGGTTCATGACCGGCTCGAACGTGACCTCGGCACCCATCTCCTGGAAGAACGGATCGGCGATGGAGGGCAACTCGGAGCTGTCCTTCATGTCGAACACGAGGATCATGGAGCGCCCGCCCTCAGGCGTGAAGTAGGCGGCCTCCGGCTTCAGCCGCTCGATGGCCGACTTCACCGAGTCGGGCATCGCGCCGCCCTTCGTCACCTGATTCGACATCTGGGTGTCCATACGAGCCTTCATCATCATCCGCATCGCACGCTCTCCTCACGCACCGCGACCTGCGCGGTTCCGCCCGCGCCAGCTGGGATCCGGTGCATCGCGCTCAGCGTCACCTCCGCTGATCACCGCGGCAACATCTGGTACGCCCTACGGAGGCCATCGCGACACCGGGAACAACCGAGGGCGGCGTCCCGTGGCCCGGACGCCGCCCTCGGATGTCAGGTACCGCGCCCGTCAGCCCTGGCGGGCAGTCACGGCGGAGAAGTCGGCGCCGGGGAAGCCGGAGGCGTGGCCGCTGATGCTGACCGTGGCCCCGCTCACCGGGGTGCCGGACGCCTCGTCGGTCACCTTGCCGGTGAGGGTGACCACCGGGGTGTCCGGGCCGGGCGGCAGGGAGAAGTCCTCGTCGGGCCGGGTGTCGTCGCCCGAGAGGGCGGCGGCGAACCAGCCCATGCCCCGCTGGGCGAAGACCTTCCAGATGCGATCGTGGGCACGCCCGCCGTTGACCACGGTGTCGGCCTGCAGGATGGCGTTGCGCTGGTCGAGGAAGGTCGGGTTCGCGGGCGACAGCTCCATCGCCCGGGTCACCAGCGACTCGGTGAGCCTGCTGCCGAGTGCGGTGCGCAGGTCCCAGAGCGTCTCCCCCCAGATCTCGCCGTCGGCGTGCACCTGCGGCCGTCGGCGATCTTCCCGTAGTCGCCGTAGGTGTAGCCGCCCGGTCCGGCCTCCTTCGTTCCGGGGCACCTGGCCGACGTGGAGCCGACCGAGCGGTCCATCGCCTGGGAACGCGCCGGCAGTTCGTCGCTCCAGCCCGGCGGGTCGAGCGTCACCTCGCCGTCGGTGCGCGGGCTGTCCTTCAGTACGCCCCGGTTGTTGAGGAAGTCGAGGGCGTACCAGTCGCTCCATCCTTCGCCCATGGCCGCTGACTGCTGGCTGTTGAGGGTCGAGACGCCGTCGGCGTCGACGACGAGCCGGTTGGACAGACCGTGGGTGTACTCGTGGTAGACGGTGGCGGCGTCATCGCCCCAGTTGCCCTGCAGAACGTCGTAGCCGGGCCCGGAGCCGGTCAGGTACATCTGCATCGTGGGCGGCTGCCCGTCCGGCGGTGTGCCCATGTTGGCGTTGTTGAGGTGGTCGTCGTCGGGCAGCCCGTCCTTCATGGCCGCGCCGTCGTCCGTCTGCGCCAGTACGGCGTCGCCGTCCCGGCCGTCGAAGTTGCCCGCGGCCCGGGTGAAGCCGATCGGACCGGCCTTCAAGTGGTCGTGGAAGGTGCCGAGGCAACGGTGAAGTGCTGCGTACCGACGGGCCGTTCGCGGAGACGAAGGAGTTCGTCGGCGGGTTCGACGTGCTGGAGTGCGACAGCCTGGACGAGGCCGTGGCGGTGGCCGCCCGGTATCCGTGAGCGGCCGACGGGTCCGTCGATCGAAACTCTCGACGGTGGTGTCGAGCAGACCGGAGGCGACCGACTCGCAGTGGCACATCACCAACGCGGTGACGCTGCCCAGCCGTTGTCCGACCTCGTCGAAGACGCGTGCCGGGGTGTCCGCATCGGCGAGGTCCGCCTCGACCGCCGTGTTGGACGCACCGTGTTCGGTCAGGGCTTGGCTGATCGCTTCGGTCGCGCCGGGCTCCCTGCCCCAGGTCATGCGCTTGTCGTAGGGGGACCAGTAGGTGAAGGCGATGTCCCAGCCCGACGCGGCCAGCCGCTGGGCGAGGCCGGCGCCGATGCCGACAGTGCGGCCCACGCCGGTGACCAGGGCGAGTGGGCGGGCGGCGGGAGGGGTGCGGCCGGGGGGACTGGTCTTGATCGCTGCTCGTCGTCACGGTTTGCGACCGTCCATGACCGGTGGTGGAGCGTCAATCGCTTTTCCCACGACGAGAGTTGGCCCGGATCAAGCCCTCTGCAGTGCCGGAGCGGACCGCTCCCCGGACCCCCGGACGATCAGACGGGTGGGCACCGTGATGGTGCGGGCCCGGGTGCGGTCGCCGTCCAGGCGGGACAGGGCCGTGGTCGCTGCGGTTCTGCCGATTTCCTCGGGGTCCTGGGCGACGACGGTCAGGGCTGGTTCGAGTGCCTCGGCGAGCGACACGTCGTCGAAGGCGACGACGGCCACGTCCTTGCGCTTGCTGCGGGCGAGTTCGGCGACGGATCCCAGCGCCATGATGTTGTTGCCGGCGAAGAGGGCCGTGGGCGGATCGGCCAGGTCGAGAAGCTTCGACGTCGCGGCCTCGGCGCCCTGTTGGTCGTGTGCGCTGGCGACCAGCGAGCGATCGTAGGGGATGTCGGCTTCCTGCAGGGCCGCGCGGTAGCCGACGAGGCGTTCGCGGCGGGTGTACAGCTTGACGGGCAGGTCGCCGATGAAGCCGATGCGCCGGTGTCCGTGGGCGATCAGGTGGGCGACGCCCTCGTGGGCGCCCGCGCGGTTGGAGCTGACGACGCTGTCCGTGGCCAGGCCCACGCCCGGACGGTCGATGAAGACGACGGGCAGGCCCGTGGCGCGGTGGGTCTTGAGGTGGGAGTGGTCGGCGCCGACGGACGGCACGACCATCAGGATGCTGACGCGGCGGGCGAGGAACTTGTCCGTCAGCGCGCGTTCGCGGTCGGGGTCGTCCGCGGAGGAGCCCATGAGCAGGGTCAGACCGCGGTCGCGGACAGTGTCCTCGATGCTGCTGGCCACGGCTCCGAAGAAGGGGTTCGCGAGGTCCGGGATGACCAGTCCGATGGTGGTGTCCGGTCCGCCGACGCGGATGTTGCGTGCCATGAGGTTCGGCTGGAAGCCGAGCTTGGCCACGGCGGCGAGTACTTGTTCCCTGGTCCGGGCTGAGGCGGGTCCGTCCTCGTTGAGGACGCGGGAGACGGTCTTGGCGCTGACACCCACTTCTCGGGCGACGTCTGCCAGGGTCGGGCGGCGGTTCGCTGCCATGGAGGAACGGTCTCCTGTGCTCGTCGGTTCCGGCCGCGGCCTCGGCCGGAACCTGTGAGTGCTTCAGTTGGCCTGGACTCCCGCGGCCTTCGCGGCCTCGGAATCCGCTACGACAGTACCTCCGGCCTCATCGACGGTGAGTGCGCCGGTCATGATGGCGACGACCTCCGCCATGGAGTAGTCGGACGGCTTGATCACGGCTGCTCGCCGGCCCAGCCGGTGGACGTGGATCCGGTCGGCGATCTCGAAGACGTGCGGCATGTTGTGGCTGATCAGGACAACCGGCATGCCCTTGTCCCGGACGCGGCGGATGAGGTCCAGGACCTGACCGGACTCCTTGACACCGAGGGCGGCGGTGGGTTCGTCCATGACGACGACGCTGCGGGCCCAGGCGACGGAACGGGCGACCGCGACGGCCTGCCGCTGTCCGCCGGAGAGGGTCTCGACCGACTGCGTCAGCGAGCGCAGGCCGATCTTCAGATCGGCCATGTGCTCGGCGGCCTCCTCGCGCATCCGCTTCTTGTCCAGCATGCGGAAGACACTGCCGAGGACGCCGGGGCGACGCAGCTCGCGCCCGAGGAACATGTTCGAGGCGATGTCCATGGAGGCGGCCACGGCGAGGTCCTGATAGACCGTCTCGATGCCGTGGGCGCGCGCACTTTGCGGACCGGAGAAGGTGATGGGTTTGCCGTTGAGCCGTATCTCGCCCGCATCGGGAACCACCGCGCCGGTGAGGGCCTTGATGAGGCTGGTCTTGCCGGCTCCGTTGTCGCCGATGACGGCGAGGACCTCGCCCGGCAGCAGGTCGAAGTCGGCGCCGTCGATGGCGGTGACGTGGCCGTAGCGCTTGACCAGACCGCGGGCCTGCAGCACGGGGGTGGGGGAGGAGGTGGCAGTCATCGCGCCTTCTTCCGGGAGATCTGGTCGACGGTCACCGCGAGAATCACCAGGACACCGGTGATCAGGGTCTGGTAGATGGAGGCGACGCCCATCAGCTGCAGGCCGTTGCGGAAGACACCGACGATGAGCACGCCGATGAAGGTGCCCAGCACCGAACCGCGCCCGCCGAAGAGGCTGGTGCCGCCGAGGACCACGGCGGTGATGCTGTCGAGGTTGTCGGTCTGGCCGGCCTGGGGGTCGCCGACTCCGGTGCGGGAGATGAGCAGCAGGGCGGCGATGCCGTACAGGATGCCTGCCACGGTGTAGACGCCGATGGTCAGCCGGGAGGTGCGGATGCCGTTCAGCCGCGCCGCTTCCTGGCTGTTGCCCAGCGCGTAGACGTGCCGGCCCCAGCCGGTGCTGCTCAGCGCGTAGGCGAGGAGGAGGAACAGGGCGATGGTGACCAGTGAGCCGTAGGTGATGTCGGTGCGGCCGAGGGGGAAGGTCTGCCCGAGGGCCGTCAGCGGGCCGGGCAGGTTGGTGACCGTCTGCTCCTCGGAGTAGATGTGGGTCAGCGCGAACGCCACGTTGAGCATGCCGAGGGTGACGATGAACGGCGGCAGCGGGATCTTCTGCACCAACAGCCCGTTGAGCAGCCCGAAGCCGCCGCAGACGGCCAGGCCCAGAGCGATGGCGACGAGCGGGGGTACGGATCCCTCGGCGGCCATCCTGGCGATCACGATGCTGCCGAACGCCATCACGGCACCGCACGACAGGTCGATGCCCGCGGTGAGGATGATCAGGGTCTGTCCGATGGCGAGGGTGCCGACGACCATGACCTGCTGCACGATCAGCGAGAAGTTGCCGCCGGTGAGGAACTGGTCGGTCGAGAAGGAGAAGAAGGCACAGGCCAGGAGGAGGGCGACCAGCGGGCCGGTGGTCGGTGCCGTGAGCAGTCGGCGGGCCGTGGTCGGGGCTTTGAGCTCGGCGTACGGCGTGGTCGTGGCTGTCATGCGAAGTCCTTGTCGGAAGACAGAGGTCCTTGTCCGTCCCCGTCGGAGGACAAGGGAACGAGGGGGCGGCCGTCCCCCGGTCGGGGAGGAGGGGCGGCCGCCCCGCTGAGGGGGAGAGCGGTGTCGTACGGTCCTCGGGGGCGGCCTGATCCGAAAGGCAGGCCCTGGGGCGTGTGTCGGAAGTCCCGCCTGCCCCGCGCGGACGATGGGACTGCCGGCACACGCCCTAGCCCCAGCAGTTCTCCAGGCCGTAGGCGGTGTCCTTGGACGTGACCGCGTCCTGCGGCTTGTCCGAGATCAGGGTGACGCCCGTGTCGGTGTAACCGGACGCCTTCTTGCCGTCCTTGGCGTACGTCACGACCGCCTTGACGCCCTCGGCTGCCATCTTCAGCGGGTACTGCTGCGACGTGGCGGCGATCTTGCCGTCCTTGACCGCCTGGGTTCCGGTGCAGCCGCCGTCCACGGAGACGATCAGGACGTCCTTCTCCCGGCCCTTGGCCTTGAGCGCGGTGTACGCGCCCAGCGCGGCCGGTTCGTTGATGGTGTAGACGACGTTGATGCCGGGCTCCTTCTGGAGGCAGTTCTCCATCGCCGTCTGGCCCTTGGCCTGGTCGCCTCCGGTGTCCTGGGAGCAGACGACCGCCGGGTCCTTCTCCTCGATGCCGAAGCCCTTGAGGAAGCCGTTGTGCCGCTGGACGCCGACGGACACGCCCGGCGCGAGGTCGAGGGTGGCTATCTTGGCGGTCTTGCCCTTCATGGTGGCCTTGGCGTACTCGCCGATCAGCTCGCCGGCCTTGAGGTTGTCGGTGGCGAAGAGGGCGTCGACCGCGCTTTCCGGCTCGGTCGGGGTGTCCAGGGCGATGACCAGGACGCCCTTGGCCTTGGCCTTCTCGATCGCGGGCACGATGGCCTTGGAGTCGCTCGGGGTGATCAGGATGCCCTTCACCCCGGCGGCGACCATGTTCTCGATGGCCGTGACCTGACCGGCGTTGTCGCCGTCGAACTTGCCGGCCGCGGTCATGAGCTTGACGCCCTCGGCCTTCGCGGACTTCTCCGCGCCCTCCTTCATCTTCACGAAGAACGGATTGGTGTCGGTCTTGGTGATCAGACCGACCTTGACCTCGCCCGAACCGGCGGCGGCGGAAGTCGACCCGGAGCCGGATCCGCAGGCCGTCAGGGTGAGGGCCGCGATGCCCGTGCACGCAGCGGCTCTGAGGAGGGAGAGGGGCAGACGAGCGGTGCGAGACATGAACGACTCCTGCGGGATTGCGAGCGGCGCGGTCGGCATCGGAGCATGCCGTCCCGAGGTGTCATCGTTGACTTATGTCATCGTTGACACTGCATGGCGAGGATGATGGACTCCGGCTCCCGGAAACGTCAATGCCCCGTACCCGTCACAAATCGGCAACGCCCCGCGGCCGTCGCCCGCTCGTAGCCGTCCGGCATATGCGCCACGACGCGTCCGGTCCGCCCGTACGTTCGTCAGAGAGAGCAGCCCATGAGCCTCGACAGGTCCACCCCGGACGCCTCCAGGTGGTCCGGCACGCGGCCGGGGCGCGGCTCGTCGTGATCACGAGCGGTGCCGACGGGGTCCTGGCGTCGCTCGACGGCGAACGGATTCAGGTGCCCGCCGTGCCGACGCGGGTCGTCGACACGGTCGGGGCGGGGGATTCCTTCACCGCCGGGCTGCTGCACCACCTCGGCGCCCGAGGCCTCCTCGGCGGCCGGCTGACGGAACTCCGCCTCGACGACGTCGCGGAAGCGTGCCGGTTCGCCGTCCGGGTCGCGGCTCTGACCTGCTCGGTCGCCGGTCCCGATCCGCCGTGGCAGAGCCAGTTGGAGCAGCTCGCCGCAGCCGACCGCGTATGACGGGCGGTCGAGACGCCCAAGGAAACATCAGGCCCGAACTGTTGACGCGTCTGTCGGATTGACCCCATCATCGGGCCCATTCGATGTCATCGATGACACAAGTCAACGATGACACCCACCTCTTGTCGGCACTGTGGACGTCGGCGCCGACAAGGCGTCAATTTAGGCCGGTCCGCGCCGGGCAGCAGGCCGCTGTGCGGAGGGCCGCAGCACAGGAGATCCCATGAGCCCTGGACGTGTATCCCGGCATGCCCGCACCCGGATGATCGCGGCGGTGGCGACCGTCTGCGCCCTGTCCGCAGCCCCGCTCGCCCCACAGGCCGTCGCCGCCGACACCCCGCCGTACAGCGAGACCTACCGGCCCCAGTTCCACTTCACCCCGGAGAAGAACTGGATGAACGACCCCAACGGCCTTGTGTACTACAAGGGCGAATACCACCTCTTCTACCAGTACAACCCCAATGGCAACTCCTGGGGCGACATGTCCTGGGGGCACGCGGTGAGCCGGGACCTCGTGCACTGGAAGGAGCTGCCGCTCGCCCTGTCGCACGACGACGAGGAGATGGTGTTCTCCGGCAGCGCGGTCGTCGACTGGGACAACACCACCGGCTTCGGCACGGAGAAGAACCCGCCCATGGTGGCGATCTACACCAGCTACGCCAAGGACACGGGCATACAGGCCCAGTCGCTCGCGTACAGCACCGACCGCGGCCGCACCTGGACCAAGTACCAGGGCAATCCCGTCATCGACATCGGCTCCCGGGAGTTCCGCGACCCCAAGGTCCAGTGGTACGCGCCGACCAAGAGCTGGCTGATGACGGTGTCGATGTCCACCGAGCACAAGGTGAGGTTCTACTCGTCGAAGAATCTCAAGGACTGGGAGCTGCAAAGTGAGTTCGGGCCGCAGGGTGCGACGGGCGGCGTGTGGGAGTGTCCCGACCTGTTCCCCCTCGCGGTCGACGGGGACGAGAACAACATCAAGTGGGTTCTGGTCGTCAACATCAACCCCGGTGGTATCGCCGGTGGTTCGGCCGCCCAGTACTTCGTCGGCGACTTCGACGGCAAGAAGTTCACCGCCGAGGACAAGGGCACCTACACCCCGCCCACCGGCACGGTGATGCAGGACTTCGAGGGCACCGACTTCGGTACGTGGACGACCACCGGAACCGCGTTCGGCGACGGGCCGTCGGCCGGGGCGCTGGCCGGGCAGGGGACCGTCGACGGCTTCGACGGCAAGGGCCTCGCCAACAGCTTCCACGCGGGTGACGGCAGCACCGGCACCCTCACCTCACCCGAATTCACCGTCGACAGCCCCTACTTGAACTTCAAGGTCGGCGGCGGACGGCACCCGCACGAGTCCGGCACCGTCATGGAGCAGGGGCCGCCGCCCGCAGGGACGGTCCTCGCCGACTTCGAAGGCGGCAGCTACGGCGACTGGACGAAGACCGGAGACGCCTTCGGCTCGGCACCGGCCACCGGCACCCTCCCCAACCAGCAAGAAGTCTCCGGATTCCTGGGCGACGGCCTGGTCAACACCTACCTGAACGGCGACTCCACCACCGGCACCCTCACCTCGCCCGAATTCACCATCGACAAGAACCACATCAACTTCCTCATCGGCGGCGGCAACCACCCCGCCGGCTCCGCCGACCCCACCGCCCTCGAACTCCTCGTCGACGGCCAAGTGGTGCGCAGCGCCACCGGAAAGGACGCCGAGGCGCTCAACTGGGCTTCCTGGGACGTCGGCGACCTCGCCGGCAAGAAGGCGCGGATCAGGATCGTCGACGACAACACCGGCGGCTGGGGCCACCTCAACGTCGACCACATCATGCTGTCCGACACCGAGGCCCGGCCCGTCTCCCAGGAGACGTCCGTCAACCTGATCGTCGACGGCCAGGTCGTCCGCAGCGCCACCGGCGCCAACAGCGAGACCCTGGACTGGGCCTCCTTCGACCTGCGTCCCTACGCCGGCAAGAAGGCACGTATCCAGGTCGTCGACATGAACACCGCGGGCTGGGGTCACATCCTGGCCGACCGGTTCACCGCCGCGGACACCGCCGCCAAGTCCGTCGTGCAGCGCGCCGACTGGGCCGACTACGGCAAGGACTACTACGCGGCGGTGTCCTGGGAGAACGCGCCTGGCGGCAAGCGGTACATGATCGGCTGGATGAACAACTGGGACTACAGCGGCGCCATCCCCACCTCCCCCTGGCGCGGCGCGCAAAGCGTCCCCCGGCAGATGGCCCTGCGCACGATCGACGGCCAGATCCGGCTGACCAGCAAGCCCGTCGACAGCCTTACGTCCCTCCGGCAGAACCGCCCGGCGACGGCGGCCGGCGTCACCGTCAAGAGCACCTCGAAGCCCCTGATCGGCCCCGCGGCCAGGGGCAAGGCACTCGACATCGAGGCCGCCTTCTCCCTCAAGGACGCCGAACGCTTCGGCCTCAAGGTGCGCACCGGCGCCGACGGCGAGGAGACCGTCATCGGCTACGACACCACGACACAGGAGCTGTACGTCGACCGCACCCGCTCCGGCGCCGTGGACTTCAACAGCACCTTCCCCGGCGTCCAGCGGGCTCCGCTGCAGGCCAAGAACGGCAAGGTGAAGCTGCGGATCCTCGTCGACTGGTCGTCCGTCGAGGTCTTCGGCGGCAGCGGCGAAGCGGTGATCACCGACCAGATCTTCCCCGACCCCGCCAGCCAGGGAGTCGAGGTCTTCGCCGAGAACGGCTCGGTGCAGCTGGACCAGGCCCGCGTCTGGCACCTCGGCTCCGCCCACGACTGACAAGGACACGAGACCGTGAAGAAAACCCTGCTCGCCGAGTTCACCGCCCGAGACGGAGCGCAGGCCGAGGTCGCCCGCCTGATCCTGGACTACGCCCGGAAGGTGCGCGAGGAAGACGGCAACCTCGCCTTCGACGTCTACACCAAGGCGTCCCATCCACGCGCCTACTGGATCTTCGAGGTGTACCGGGACGAGGACGCCTTCCAGGCACACCTGAAGGCCCCGTACGGCGGCCCGTTCAACGCCGCCCTCGCCCCGCTGATCGAGGAGGACGCCTCGGTGCTGACCTTCCTCGATCCGGTGACCTGACGGTCCCTTGATCCGGTGACCTGACGTCGGCCGGGCCCGCTCTGCGGGCCCGGCCCTTTTTTGTCGCCATCGCTCGGCCACGAGTTCGTAACGAGCCGTTGACAGGGGCGCCTCGCGCGGCGCACTCTCATCCCGCACTCACTTGCCAAAACGATTGGGCACGACATGGGCAGGCGGATCGGGATCAAGGACGTGGCGGCAGCCGCCGGCGTCTCGGCCACGACCGTCTCCCACATCCTCAACGAGGTCGAGGGCAAGCGCATCAACGCCGAAACCCGGCAGCGCGTTCTCGAAGCGGCCCGGGAGCTGGGGTACGCGCCCAACACCCTGGCGCGGGGGCTGCGGCTGAAGCGGTCGAACACGATCGGCTTCGTCAGCGACCAGATCGCCACCACTCCGCACGCCGGCCGGATCATCCTGGGAGCGCAGGAGGAGGCGGCCAAGCACGGCCTGCTGCTGCTCATGCTGAACACCGGCGGCGACCCGGAGCTGGAGCGCAAGGAGATCGATCTGCTGCTGCAGCGCCAGGTCGACGGCGTGCTGTACGCGTCCATGTACCACCGGGTCGTATCGGTGCCGGAGCGGCTGCGGTCGGTCCCCACGGTGCTGCTGGACGCGCGCTCGGACGACCCCGGCGTGCCCTCGGTCGTACCGGACGAGGTCCTGGGCGGGGAGACGGCGGTGCGTGAGCTGGTCCGCCACGGCCACCGCCGGATCGGCTTCATCACCAACGTCGACGACATCCCCGCCACCCACGGACGCCTCGAGGGCTACCGGCGTGCGCTCGCCGAGGCGGACATCGCCGAGGACCTCCGGCTGGTGGTGGCGGAGACCACCGACGCCGTCGGCGGGTACCGGGCGGCGCTCCGACTGCTGCGGGCGGAGGAACGGCCCACCGCGCTGTTCTGCTTCGCCGACCGGATGGCGATGGGCGTCTACCGCGCCGCCGCCGAACTGGGGCTGTCGATTCCCGCCGACCTGTCGGTGATCGGGTTCGACAACCAGGAACTGATCTGTGACGGCTTGTTCCCCGGGCTGACCACCGTCGCCCTGCCGCACTACGAGATGGGGGTGCGGGCCGTCGCACAACTGCTCGCGCTCACGGGCGCCCAGGACCAGGAAGCCGGTCCGGCTGCTCAGGAAATGCTGCCCTGCCCGCTGGTGGTACGGGCATCGGTCGCTTCGCCGCCCCGACTCTGACCCCGGAACGGCGAAGCACCACCGATACAGGCGGCCGTCGACACCGGCCGCCGGCACGGTCTGCCAGGACCGTGCCCAGTGAAAATGGAGGACCCCCAGTGAACCCAGTGGAATCGAGAACCAGGCGCCTCGCGGTGTCGAGCATAGCCGCCGTTGCCGCGGCGGCGCTCGTGGCCGGGTGCGGCGGCAGCGGGAGCACCGGCTCGTCGGGCGCCGACGGCGACACCCTGACCCTGTGGACGCACAACGCCGGCAACGCCGCCGAGTACGGCGTCGTGAAGCAGATCGTCAAGGACTTCAACGCCGGCCAGAGCAAGTACAAGGTCAAGATCCAGGCGTTCCCGCAGGGTTCCTACAACGACTCGGTGGTGGCCGCGGCCTCCGCCAAGAAACTGCCGTGCATCCTCGACGTCGACGGGCCCAACGTCCCGAACTGGGCCTGGGGCGGGTATCTCGCGCCGCTGGACCTGTCCAAGGGCGAGGTCGCCGTGAAGGACCAGCTGCCCAGTACGGTCGCCACCTACCAGGACAAGACCTACGCGTTCGGCTTCTACGACGTGGCGCTGACCATGTACTCGCGCAAGTCGGTCCTGAAGAAGTACGACATCCGCGTCCCCACCCTCGACAAGCCCTGGACCAAGGACGAGTTCACGGACGCGCTCGCCAAGATCAAGGCGGGCGGCGAGTTCAAGAACACGCTGGACCTCGGCACGGCCGACACCGGTGAGTGGTTCCCGTACGCCTACTCCCCGATACTGCAGAGCTTCGGCGGCGACCTGATCGACCGCTCGGACTACAAGACCGCCAAGGGCGCGCTGAACGTCGAGAAGGCCGTCGAGTGGGGCAAGTGGTTCCGCTCGATGGTCACGCAGGGCTACGCGCCGCAGAAGTCCGGCAAGAGCCCCGCCGACGACTTCCGCAACGGCAAGACCGCCATCCAGTGGGACGGCAGCTGGTCCGCCCAGGCCAACGTCGACAAGTTCGGCAGCGACCTGGCGATCCTCCCGCCGGTCGACTTCGGCGACGGACCGAAGATCGGCGGAGCCTCCTGGCAGTGGGGCATGAGCTCGACCTGCTCCAACAAGGAAGGCGCCCAGGCCTACCTGAACTTCTCCCGGCAGACGAAGTACTACGTGGACTTCGCCAAGGCCACCAACACCATCCCCGCCACCGAGGCGGCGGCGGAACAGGTCAAGGGCTACGAAACCGGCGGCCAGTTCAACTTCTTCCTGCAAGAGGCGCAGAAGTTCGCCGTGGTCCGGCCCGTCACCCCGGCCTACCCCTACATATCCACGGTGTTCGCCAAGACGGCTCGGGACATCCTGGCCGGCGCCGACGTCAAGGGCGCCCTCGACCAGGCCGTCAGCGAGATCGACAACAACCTGTCGACCAACAACTACTCCACCGGCAGCTGACCGCGTCCGCCCGTCCCGGCGGACGGCGGCGGTTCATTCTCTCCGCCTCCGCCGGGACACGTACCTGCCTGGATGTCCCATGACCACCACAGTGTCGTCAACGCCCACCCGACCCGGCACCGCCGCCGGCACCCCACCGACCCGACGTGCGACGCGGGGGCGCGCACGGCGCGGAGAGAGCCTCGCCGCACTCGGCATGGTCAGCCCCGCCGTCTTCCTCCTGGTGATGTTCATCGTCGTCCCCGTGGTGCTGGCCTTCGCGCTGGCGTTCACCAACGCCCGCCTGGTGTCCCCGACCCCGGCGCAGTTCACGGGACTGCAGAACTTCCGCACCCTGCTGGACGACCCGCTGTTCTACAAGTCGCTGCGCAACACCTTCTACTTCGCCGTCGTCGTCGTCCCGCTGCAGGGCGGCCTGGCACTGGTGCTCGCCCTGCTCGTCAACGCCAAGGTCAAAGGCGTCAACTTCTTCCGCACCGTGTACTTCCTCCCGGTCGTCACCTCGATGGTCGTGGTCTCCATCCTGTGGACGCTGCTGTACCAGAAGACCGGGCTGGTCAACGAGATCATCTCCCGCCTCACCCTCGGCCTCGTGCACGGACCGGACTGGCTGAACGATCCGTCCACGGCCATGCCCGCCATCATCGTCATGTCCGTCTGGCAGGGCGTCGGCTTCCACATGATCATCTGGCTGGCCGGACTCCAGACCATCCCGCAGGACCTGTACGAGGCGGCCGACATGGACGGGGCCACCCGCTGGTTGCGCTTCCGGCACGTGACCTGGCCCGGCCTCAGCGCCACCCGCACCTTCGTGCTCATCACCATCACCATCAACGCGTTCGCCCTGTTCACCCAGGTCAGCGTGATGACGCAGGGCGGGCCCCTGGACGCCACCAGCACGGTCGTCTACCAGGCCGTGCGGACCGGATACAGCCAGCAGCAGACCGGATACGCGTCCGCGATCTCCCTCGTCTTCTTCGTTCTGGTGCTGGCCGTCTCCCTCGTCCAGCGCTTCCTCACCCGGGAGAAGGACTGACATGACCTCCGTATCCCCTGCTCCCGCCCCGGCTTCCGCCCGCCCGGGCCGCCGTCGCAGGCCGTCACTGCGCCGGATCGGCCTGCACGCGGCGCGCATCGCGCTCGCGCTGTTCTTCGCGTTCCCGATCGTCTTCATGCTGGTGTCGTCGTTCAAGCCCGACGAGCAGATCTTCGGCGACCTGGACGGCATCAAGGCGTTCCTGCCGGTCGGCGCTCTGTCCCTGGACAACTACACCGGGGTCTTCGACCGGGTGCCCGCCATCCGGTTCCTGCTCAACTCCATCGGGATCTCCGTCATCACCGTGGGGCTGAGCATCTTCATCAACAGTCTCGCGGCGTTCGCCCTGTCCCGGATGCGCTGGCGCGGCAAGAAGATCGTGCTCACCGCCGTGATCGCGACACTGGTCGTCCCGTTCGAGACCTACGCCCTGCCGATGGTCTGGTGGGTCAACAAGCTGCCCTGGCTGCAGCTGGACGGCGGCCGGCTCGTCGTGACCGAAGGCTGGCTGGACACCTACCAGGTGCAGATCCTGCCGTTCGTCGGCAACGCCCTCTTCATCTTCCTGTTCCACCAGTACTTCCAGAGCATCCCCAAGGAACTCGACGAGGCGGCGGTCCTCGACGGGGCGAGCTGGTTCGGCATCTACCGGCGCATCGTCATGCCGTTGTCCGGCCCGGCGATCGCCACGGTGGCCATCCTGGCCTTCCTGCCGATGTGGAACCAGTACCTGTGGCCGCTGATGGTCGTCCAGAGCGAGGAGCTGCGGCCGGTCATGGTCGGCATCGACTACTTCTTCCAGCTCAATCCCTCCTGGGGCGAGGTCATGGCCTACTCGTCGATGATCACCGTGCCGGTGCTCGCGCTGTTCGTGGCCTTCCAGCGGGCCTTCGTCAACAGCATCGCCTCCAGCGGCGTGAAGGGCTGATCCCACCGGACCAGCGCCCCTGTTTTTTCTGCCACCCCCCGTGCCTCGCGCACCCTTTGAAAGGCCCCGTGTGTCCACGCCGCCCGCCGACCCCCACCTGCCCGCCGTACACCTGCGCCCGCCGCGCAACTGGATCAACGATCCCAACGGGCTGGTCTTCCACGACGGTCACTACCACGTGTTCTTCCAGTACAACCCGTACGGCGCGCAGCACGCGACCGTCCACTGGGGCCACTTCCGCAGCCCCGATCTGATCACCTGGGAACAGCTCCCGGTCGCCCTCGCCCCCACCCCCGGCGGTGACGACGCCGACGGCTGCTACTCCGGCAACGCCATCTCCGTCGACGGCCGGCTGGTGGCCTTCTACTCCGCCCACCGCACCGACCGCTGGTGGCAGCCGGTCACCACCGCCGAGTCCCACGACGGCGGTTGCACCTGGACCAAGCGGCCGGAGCTGCTCATCCCGAAGCCGCCCGCCGGCACCACCATGTACCGCGACCCGTACGTCTGGCGGCAGGACGGCCGCTGGCGCATGCTGGTCGGCTCGGCACTCGCCGACGGCCGCGGAGCGGCACTGCTCTACGAATCCGACGACCTGGAGAACTGGGCCTGTCTCGGCCCCTTCCACACCAGCGCCCGCGCCGACACCGCCGACCCGGCCGGCTGGGAATGCCCCCAGTACGCGACCTTCGGCGACCGCGGCGTCCTGATCGTCAGCGACTGGACCCCGCAGGGCGGCCCGAGCCACGTGACGGCCCACACCGGCCGCGAGGAACACGGCCGTTTCACGGCGACCGCACCGCCCGTACGGCTGGACCACGGCCCGGACTTCTACGCCCCCGCCCTGCTCAAGGCCCCTGAGGAGGACCGGTGGCTGCTGTGGGGCTGGTCGTGGGAGGCCCGTGAGGCGGAGTGGTCGAACGAGGCCGGCTGGGCGGGCGTCCTCACTCTCCCGCGCGAACTGACCCTGGCGGACGACGGCACGGTCCGTCAGCGCCCCGCCCGCGAACTGCTCGCCCTGCGCGGGGAACGCGTCCTGCACCGCACCGGACACGTCACCCGGTCTCGGCCGGTCGAACTGGGGCCGGTCAGCGACACCTTCGACCTCACCGCGGTCCTGACCCCCGACCCCTCCGGCACGAGCGGGCTGCGCCTCATCACCTCGGCCGACGGGGCAGAACACCTCGACATCACCCTCGACCACACCGCCGGCCGGCTCACCGTGGACCGCGGCCACGCCTCACTGGACCCACGAGCACGCTCAGGCACGTACGCCATGCCTTACTCAGCCGCCGAGGCCCCCGGCACACCCGTCGGACTCCGCGTCATCGTCGATCGCTCCATCGCGGAGATCCACCTCGCCTCCGGCCAGGTACTCACCATCAGGTTCTACCCGACCGGCGAGGCCCCATGGCGACTGCAAGCCCGCACCACAGGCACCGGCCACACCGACTTCACCACCGAAGTGTGGAACCTGCACCCGAGCGGAACCCACCAAGAACCACTCTTCGCACGCCAAGGGCAGGACACCTGATTTCCGCTCCGCAGCGGAAGCCGCATTCGGACTGACCGCTGTTGATCGTGCCCGTCCGCGTGTGCGAGGACGGCTACGAACCCCGGCTCGGCGCCGTGCGCAAAGTCTTGACCACCACCCCCACCTGCCCCTACCGTCTCGCCGACACTGCGAACCATGTTCGAAAAGCCGAACAGCTGGGTCGAGTTGAGAGGAGTACGCCTCGCCTCCTGGAGCCGAAGAAGCGAGCCGCCCGTGCCCGAACAACGCCACGCCGCGCGACGTACAGCGTCGCAGAGGCCGACGGATGCCCCTTGCCGCGCTCGTCGGCCGTTCCAGTCCCGATCGGTTGATCTCGGCCGACTCCGGTCTGCCCGCGCGGTCTCGCCGAAGGGCGGTGCCGCTCGTCGCCGCCGAAGAACTGGCGCAGCTCTGCGGCGCGCTCCCCGACACCTGACCGCCCCGTGACACCTGACCACCCGGTCGGCCCCGCCGACCGGTAAGAGCCGCTGTGGGCGCTGTCGAACCGGTTCGACAGCGTCCTGAAAGGACGTCACCATGCCATTCCCTGACGCAACGGCCCGGCGCAGAGCCCCGGCCGCCGTGGCGCTGGCCGTCGGCGCGGGTCTGCTGGCCGTGCCGGCCGTCCCCGCGCAGGCGGCGGACACGCCCCAACCCACCGCCCGTTACACCTTCGACCAGGACGACCTCGCCTCCGGGAAGATCACCGACAGCTCCGGCAACGGCCTGACGGCGAGCCTGGTGAACGGCTCCACCGCCCAGTCCGTCGAGGGCACGGGCGGAGGCAAGGCCCTCGCGCTACCCGGTGGGGCACCCGACTCCAACGGTGCGTACGTCCGTCTCCCCCGCGAAATCCTCGGCGACGCGGCCGACTTGACGGTCTCCGCGCGCGTGAAGTGGGGCGACGACAAGTCGTCCTGGCAGCGGATCTTCGATCTGGGCACCAACAACACCAAGTACCTCTTCACCACCCCCTCCAACAACGGCGGAGTGCTGCGCACGGCCGTGACCACCGGCGGAGGGGGCGCGGAGGCACAGGTCAGCGGGTACGCGGAGCTTCCCGCGGACCAGTGGCGGACCGTCACCGTCACCCTCGACAGCAACGCCCACCGGGTCACCACCTACCTCGACGGCGTGGCGGTCTCCTCCGCCGAGACCGACGTCAAGGCCAAGGACCTGCTGGAGAGTTCGGCCACGGCCGCCGGTTACATCGGCAAGTCCTTCTGGCCGGATCCGCTGCTCAAGGGCGCGATCGACGACTTCACCGTGTGGCACTCGGCGCTCAGTTCCGAGCAGGTGGCCGGCACGGTCGGGACCGTGCCCACCCTCCAGGAGCTCTCGAAGACCTCCTTCGACGTCCGAACGACGACCGGGACCGCCCCGTCCCTCCCCGCCGCCGTCCGCTCCTCCTTCTCCGACGGCTACGACCGTGACACGCCGATCGCCTGGGACGCCGTACCGCCCGAGAAGTACGAGCGGCCCGGGACGTTCACGGTGGCCGGAACCGCGTCCGGACGCGCGGTGAAGGCGACCGTCACCGTGGTCCGCGAAGGGCAGCTCAACGTCGACCTCGGCTCGGACACCGGCGCGTTCCACGGCGGCGCCTCCGGCACCCTCTACGGCGTGTACGGACCGGACGTCCCCACCAACAACCTCATGGAGGGCATGGGCCTGCGCACGGTCTCCACCAAGGCGCAGGACGGCCCGCAGCACCCCGGTGCCGACGCGCTGGAGGTGGTCAAGCCGCTGGCCGACTCCACCGACGGTGACGTGTACATCTACATGACCGACATCCACCGCGGCTTCCCGTACCAGTGGCCGGGCGACACCCCCGAGGAGAAGCTCAAGCTCTACCGGGAGAAGATCGCGGGGCAGGTCGACCAGGTCCTGCGACTGCCGAAGGAGTATCAGGACAACATCGTCTTCGTGCCGTTCAACGAGCCCGAGGGCAACATGTTCGGCACCGGCGAGTGGAGCTACAACAAGGTCAGCTGGCTCAACGACCCGGACGACTACTTCGCCGCCTGGGACGACTTCTACAAGCTCATCAAGGGCAAGATGCCCGACGCCCGCATAGCCGGCCCCAACACCAGTGTCCTGTACGACCAGGTGAAGGGCTTCCTCACGCACACCCTGGCCGCCGGCACCCTCCCGGACGTCATCACCTGGCACGAGCTGAGCCACCCGGAGGCGGTGCGCACCAGCGTCGCCAAGTACCGGGCGTGGGAGAAGGACCTGTTCAAGGACACCGACCGCGAGGGTACCCAGCTCCCGATCAACGTCAACGAGTACGCCTTCAACTACCACACCTCGGTGCCCGGCCAGATGATCCAGTGGGTGTCCGCGATCGAGGAGTCCAAGGTCGACGCCGACATCGCGTACTGGAACATCGACGGCAACCTCTCCGACTCGGCGGTGCAGTCCAACCGCGGCAACGGCCAGTGGTGGCTGCTGCACTCGTACGCCTCGATGAGCGGGCACACGGTGAAGGTGACCCCGCCGTTCCCCGGCCAGAACTACACCATGCAGGGCGTCGCCACGCTCGACGAGAAGAAGAAGCAGTCCCGGCTGATCTTCGGCGGCTCCACGGGCAAGGGCCACATCACCTTCGACAACGTCCCCAAGAAGCTCTTCGGCGACCGCGTGCACGCCTGGGTCAAGGAGATCGACTGGAGCGGGCAGCTGGGCGACAACTCCGGCCCGAAGCTGCTCTCCGAGCAGAACCTGAAGGTCGGTGACGACGGCACGGTGGTCGTCGACTTCGGCGACGGCGCGCTGCCGACGCTGAAGGAGTCGTCGGCGTACGAGATCGTCCTCAGCCCGGCCGGGAAGGCGAAGGGCACGCAGTCTCCGCCCGTGCGCTGGCAGGGTTCGTACGAGGCGGAGGACGCCGCCCACACCG
The DNA here is from genome assembly GCF_040295365.1 of Streptomyces sp. NPDC002838. NCBI lineage: Bacteria > Bacillati > Actinomycetota > Actinomycetes > Kitasatosporales > Streptomycetaceae > Streptomyces > Streptomyces sp. NPDC002838. The sequence goes on from NZ_JBEOVF010000003.1 coordinate 399,142, forward strand.
GGTCCGGCTACTCCAGGAACGGCCCCGAGGGCTCGCCCCGCGACGTGTCGAAGTTCTACACCTCCGGCGGCTACGACGTGGGCGGCCTGCGTACCGGCTCGGACCTCACGCTCGACTTCACCGTGGACGTACCGCAGGACGGCACCTACGACCTGAGCGTCTTCGCCAACTCCCTCAACACCTTCGACAAGGTGAAGGAACAGGGCCCGACCAACGTCTTCCTGCGCGTGGACGGCAAGGCGGACAGCGAGCAGGAGCTGTACCTGCCGCTGGGCTACAAGTGGGTGGTCTGGGACCACACCGACACCAAGGTCCACCTCACCAAGGGCAAGCACACCCTGACGCTCGCCGCGCAGAGCGCCGACGGCAAGCGCGCCACCAAGGGCGACGCCATCGTCGACCGCCTCACCCTCTCCCTCCCCGAGGCGTCGGCCGGCACCCAGGTCTACGAGGGCGAACTGGCCTGGCTGGGCGGCACAGCGCGCCCCGTCTACGACCTGCCGAAGCGGGCGGCCACCGGATCGGGGGCGGCCCGGCTCGCCAAGGGCCAGACCGCCACGTTCTGGGTCTACTCGCCCGCAGACCGCGAGGCCACCCTCAAGGTCGACACCCTCGCCGGTTCGGGCGCGCGGCTCTCCGTCAACGGGCATGACGTCCGACGCCTGGGCAGCGGCACGAGCAGCGCGGCGGTCTCTCTCTCGGGCGGCGTCAACAAGGTGACGCTGACCGGCGGTTCGTCCACCACCCTCGTCGACCGCCTCAGGGTCACGCCGACCGAGGGCGCGCTCCCGACGCGTACGTACGAGGCGGATGCCGCCAAGCTGGCGGGCTCGGCCACACTCACACCGCTCTCCCTGGCCACGGGCGGCACGGCGATCACCGGCATAGGCGGCGATCCCGGCAACGGCAACACCGCGACGTTCACCGTCACCGCCGACCGCAGCGGCCTGTACGCGCTGCGCATCCGCTACTCCAACCCCGAGCAGTCCGAAGCCACCCACTACAACCCGGACCCGCTCGCCCGCCACGCCGACATCAGCGTCAACGGCGGCGAGATGCGGCGCGTCGGCTTCCCGCACAGCTTTCACCAGAACAACTTCTGGGAGCTGACCGTCCCCGTCCAGCTGAAGAAGGGGCAGAACACGATCGCCTTCCGCTCCGAGGAACTGCCGAACTTCGACGGCAAGACCTACGCGTCGGAGACCTTCCCGGGAGTACTGCTCCGGTCCCGCTACGCGCCGGTGATCGACCGGATCACTGTGGCGCCGTATGCGCGGGAGGTGCGATGAGCCGTTGACCACCGGCGGCGGCCGCCGCCGGTGCCGTAGGAAGGTGCCCGGGTCCGTCGAGGTCGGCGGGCCCGGGCACCTGCTGTTCGCCATGGTCCGGGCAACCCGCTCCGATTGCCGCTGTGCGCTGCCACCGCCGGCCACGGGGCGAGCCCAACGCGTTACCGCCCCCGGGCCGGAAGAAGGGTAGGCCGCGTCCGAAGCACCTCTTCCACGGAGGAGAGGGCGAACCGTACCGCGCCGGTGATCACAGCCTCGTCACCCAGGGAGGACAGCCGCCACTGCGGCAGGTCGACGAGGAGGCTGCCGGCTTCCTCCTCGGCGGCGCTCAGGAGGAGTTCCCCCGCCGGAAGCAGGCCGGGAGCAGCGAAAAGGCTGGTGCCGAGCACGACCAGGGCCGGGTCGAGCGCGAGCAGCACGGGGGCGATCCCGGCGGCCAGCCTTCGCCCGTACGACGTGATGGCCGCGACCGCTTCCGGATCCCCCGAGGCGGCGTCACGGACGATGTCGGCACCTGCGCCCCGTGCCCGGTCCGCCAGGTCCGCCAGGTCCGCCCGGTTCCCCCGGTCCGGGGCGACGCCGTCCGCGGCCAGCGGTTCGAGGCCGGGCTGCGACGAGCTGCTGCCGGGGAAGCGGATGAAGCCGATCTCACCGGCCGCGCCGCGGTGCCCGCGCAGCAGGCGTCCCCCGGTGATGACGCCGGCACCGAGGCGTTCACCGAGCAGGACGAAGACCATCTCGTCGGCCGAGCCGCCGACCCCGCGCCACTGCTCGCCCAGCGCGGCGAGGTTGGCGTCGTTCTCCACGGCGACCGGGCAGCCGAGCGCGTCGCCGAGGGTGGTGACGACGTCCGCCTCGGCCCAGTCCTTGAGGTTGTCGGCCTGCCGGATACGGGTGTTGTTCCGGTTCACCAGGCCGGGGGTGCCGATCGTCGCGGCCCACACTCTCCGGGCATCCGCTCCGGAGCGGTCGATCGCGCGCCGCACCACCGCGGTGACGGCGCGGGCGCGGGCCGGGCCGCCCAGATCGGCGCGCACCGCCTTGCGCTCGACGGCCACCGCCCGGCCGTCGAGGTCGGCGAGGCAGGCACTCACCGACCGGGACCGCACGTCCACGCCGACGACGAAGCCCGCGTGCGGGCGGAACCGGAACCGGCGGGCCGGGCGACCGGGCGACCGCTGGCCACGGGCGGAGACGGCCGGGGCGACCTCGTCCTTGACCATGACCGCGTACACAGGGGAGTCGGCGAACGGCTGCTGCTCGCCGACCTGGGTGTATCCCCACGACTCGTACTTGAGCATGTGACCGGGTCGTACTTACTCCGATCGCCGACTTGGTCCGTCTGGCCAAGGTTCGCCGGCGCATCGGGCACGACTACCGTGAACTCAAGCATGGCCTGGGCCTCAGGGCCCCGGGGAAGTCCTGTTGGTCCGTTTTGATCTGGTCCGGCCAACGCGGTGGAGGGTGGCGCGGGCCAGGTCGCGCAGGGCGGTCATGACGGTGGGGGTGTGGTGGCGGCGGACCTGGCTGGCGTCCTCGGCGAACGTGACGTCCTTGGTCCAGTGGACGGTGTTCTCGAGGATCCAGGGGCCGCGTGCCCAGGTGGCGATCTCCTTGGCGGCGGCCTGCTCGGTGGGCAGGGCCCCGGGGGAGAGTCGTGATCAGAATGCACGCGGTGGATCGAGGCTCAGGGATCCACGTCCTCGATCGAGCTGGGTCCCATCTGGGACGCGGAGCTGAACTCCGGCAGCGTTGCCGGCTGGTCGAAGAGGAAGAAGCTCTGGTTCATGCCGAGGGTGAACTCCAAGTAGGCACCCGTGGTGGCGTCGAAGCCGTAGTAGGTGTTGCAGGTCCCGGCCCCGTCACTGTAGGTGCCGTCCATTTCCGGGAGCGGGACGTTGACCATGCCGTTGCTGCTCGATTTCGTCTTCGACGGTGGTGTACCCAGCGCACAATACGAGACGGGGAGGCCCTTCAGAACGAAGTAGCCGTACTCACCCTTGGCGTTCTGAAGGTAGACGTAGCTGAGTTTGCCCTTCGAGCTGGCCTTCCCCCAGGTCTTGATCCACCTGTTGATGGTCTCTCGCGTCGTTGAGTACTCGGGGACCTCTATCGGCTGGTTCGCCACCAGTTTGTCGTAGCCCTTCTCCTTCGCCTTCGTCTCCGTCGCCTGTGAGGAGTCGTCTTCGCAGGCGACGGCGCTGAAGCCGACCAACAGAACGGCGGCGACGGCCAGTGCGGTGCGGGTGATTCGCTTCATGGCCCTTCTCCTCTTCGTCACGGCGCACACGTGGTGTTCATGTCGTTCACGTCCAACCGCGGCGGCAGGTCCTTGTCCTTGAAGGCGCTCCGGTGCTCCTGTGCGGCTTTGGCGTTGTATTCGTTGACCGCTTCGATCCGGGACGACTTCAGGGCGGTGAGGGAGGTGCTGATCTGAGCCCGCCTGGACTCGGAGGCCGTCTTGTTCTCCTCTTCCAGAGTCTTGATGGTCCCTTCTTTGGACTGCACCGTGGAGCAGAGTCCGAAGAACTCCTCGTACGTGGCGATCTGGAACGCACCTGAACCTTCGGTGCGGTTGCGCTTGTCGACTTCGCCGCGGAATGGGGCAGTCAGCCAGCTGACGCCACCGAATACGAGAGTGATGGTCAGGCCGACCGTGACCAGGGCGGCGATACCGCCGATGACCCAGATTCCGGTCTTGACCTCTTCCCGGGTCGTGCTCATGGTTCTTCCTTTCCCGTCCGTCACTCAGCCGTTGCCATTCCTCAGAGCGCGACGCCACCTCCAGCCACCAGGGGATGGGCAATTCAGGGTGAGTGTCCGTGCTGAACCGGGCCGTCGGCCCGCCCTTCGCGCCGAAGAAGGGCAGAACTGGATGGTGGACAGCTCACCCACGCACGCTACAGAGCCGCCCCGGGACCCCTCCCGAAAGCCGCATCCCCAGGCAGGTTCACGAAACCGTACGAAGCCTGATCCGGCCTGCTCTGTCGGACATTCGAAACGACTGAGGCCCGGCGAGAGTCGCGTTGGTCCGGTTTGATCGCGTGACGCCGAATCGGCCCAGGATGCGGAGCGAGCACGGCCCCGGGAGGTCGGCTCGTATCTCGTAGCGGATCCGCAAGTCGCTTGAACCGGTGGAACCAGGCGGAAGGTCCGCTCGACCGGACCTTCGCCGGTTGACCGCGCCCGGCCCGGCTCCAAGCACCACCTGATCACCGACCGGCACGAACGCCTCTCGCCGTCTCGCTGACCAGCGGCAACCGTCACGATGTCACCCCCTCATGCCGCTGCTGGACGCCATATCCCGCATTCGCGGCCGCCGGAGCAGGGCATGCCACCGGCTCGGGCGGCTGTTCGCCGACCACGGTTACGACTACGACAAGTACCGCCGGCTTGTACGTGCAGGGGGCATCACACCGAAGATCGCCCGCAAAGCCACAGCACACGGCTCCGGCCTGGGAAAGACCAGGCCCTCACGTGTGAGCCGTCGACCGCCGCGTCGTCCAGGTCCACAAGGCCGGCCCGCCGCAGCTCCGTCAGAAGAACCGCGTGCAGGCGGGGCCAGACGCCTGCTTCAGTCCAGTCCCGCAGGGCCGTCGGCGTCGCGGTAGACGGGGCGGCAGCAGCGGAGCGGCACGTTCCCGCAGCTCAGGATGAGTCTCCGTAGCGGGCGGCCATCGCGGCGGCGCGGTTGCGTAGGGAGGTGCGCAACGACTGCGGGGCCAGAACTTCCGCGTCCGTGCTGAGCTGCCACAGCGCCCATTCGGCGTGTCGGGAATCTTGGAAGGTCACCTCCAGCCGCAGCCGGCCGTCTGCGTCGGGTTCTTCCGCGCGGACGGCCAGCGCGGTGTCCAGCAGGTCCTCCCGCCGCGCCGGGTTCACCCGTACCAGCACGGTGATGTGGTCGCCGCCGGAGAGGAACTCCGCGGAGCGTTCCCGCCAGATCCGGTCCAGATCGACCCGGTTTGGTCGCTGTGCCGTTTCGGGGAGTTCCTCGGCGGCCAACACCCGCGACAGCCGGTAGGTGCGGTCCGCGCCAGATCTCGTGGCCAGCAAGTAGCCCCGGTCGCGTACGGTGACCAGGCCGATCGGGTCCACCGTGCGCCACTGTGGCGCCTGGCCTGTGGCCGCGTAGTGGATGCGCAGCTTGTGTCCGGCGAGCACCGCGCGCCTGACCTCGATCATTGTGGTGTCGGGTACTTCCTCAATGACCAGCCGGCGTGAGAGCAGGTCGGTCTCCGGGTCGACGAGAAATCGCTGGGCCGCGTCGCTCGCGGAGGCCCGGTGGCTTTCGGGCAGCGCGTCGACCACCTTCCGCATGGCCGAAGCGAGCGCCGAGCCGAGGCCGAATACCTGCTCGCCGCGCCCCGATCCGGCGGTCAGCAAGGCCAGGGCCTCGTCGTGGTTCAGTCCGGTGAGCTCGGTCTGGAAACCGGGCAAGAGCGCGAAACCGCCGTGCCGGCCGCGTTCGGCGTAGACCGGGACGCCGGCCGCGGACAGCGCCTCGATGTCGCGCAGCACGGTGCGGGTGGATACCTCCAGCTCCCGGGCCAGCGTGTCCGCAGTCAGCCGACCGCGCTGACGCAGCAGCAGCACCAGCGAGACCAACCGGTCGGCGCGCATACGAGAACTCTATCGAAATACATGACTAAGGATGTCGTGATTTGTTGCGAGGCTCGTCAACACGACGTCGAAGCCGGCGGCTACCGAGCCGATGGCCGTACGTACTTCCAATGAATCGAAATGAATCGAATGGAGCTGACGTGGCAGTGGAACGAACGGCGGTCAACCCGGTGACGTGGTCGGTGGAGATGGGATTCAACCAGGGTGAGGTCGTCTCCGGGCACACCCGGACCCTGTACATCTCGGGGCAGACCGCGATGAGCGGCGACGGCAAGCCCCAGCATGACGGTGACATGGCGGCGCAGTTGGCGCTGAGCATCGACAACCTGGAGGCCGTGCTCGGCGAGGCCGGCATGTCTCTCGCGAACCTCGTCCGGCTCAACGTCTACACGACCGACGTCGATCTGCTTTTCCAGCACTACGGCGTGCTGGCGGCGCGGTTGGGCGCCGCCGCGGTGGCACCGACCACCACGATGCTCGGGGTGACGCGGCTGGCGATCCCCGGCCAGATGGTCGAGCTCGAGGGGACCGCCGTCGCGTGACGCGACCTCGCCGCCTCTGCTACCGGCGCCGGTTGAACCGGCACGAGTAGCAGGCAGATGGGTGATTACCTGTGCTCAGAATGGTGACAATCGGCGTCTATGGCCTCGACGGCGAGTCCTTCCTGCAACGACTGCGGCACGCAGACGTCCGACGGGCAACCCCTTGGAGGCATCGACATCGGATCACCCCCTGCGACCGCACGACACAGCAGCGGCTGGCAAGGACTGTCCCCCCGTCAACATGCAGATCACTACCGGGAGATGAGCAACCGAGCCCCCTGCTATGGTGCGCCGATGTCATCGGTCAAACAGTTCCAAGTCACCTTCGACTGCGCAGAACCTGAGCGCGTCGCTCGTTTTTGGTGCGAGGTGTTGGGGTACGTCGTACCGCCGCCGCCGGAGGGGTTTACTACTTGGGACGATTTCGATCGCTCGCTGCCGTCTGAGGACCAGGGTTCATGGTTCGCATGCGTTGATCCCTCAGGTGTGGGCCCGCGACTGTTCTTCCAGCGCGTTCCCGAAGGCAAGGTCGTCAAGAATCGGGTGCATCTTTGCGTGCGGGTCGGCACCGGGCTCGTGGGTGAAGAGCGCCTGGCCACGCTTGAGGCCGAATGCGCACGACTGGTCGCGCTCGGCGCGGTACGCGTGCGGCTACTGCCTGCCGATGAGGACAACGAGTCGTGCCTCGTGATGCAGGACATCGAGGGCAACGAGTTCTGTCTCGACTGAGCATCCTCCGAGACGGCGAGGTGGGGAGCCGCCTCCCTTGGGCCTCTCTCAAAGGTGGTCCGTATGGGGCGGGAGTTATCCCGTGAGGGCGAGGTTGTGAAGTCGGTCGATGCCGAGCATCGCGGTGTGAATGCCGGTGCCCTTCAGATGGCACCCAGTGGGCGGTCCGCATGCTCATGTGCCGGGCCACCACGAACGCCGGGGTCGATCCCGACCGTGTCAAGTTCCTCGGAACCGTCCGCATCGTGTGCCGCTCGGTCACCGACCGAGCGACCTTTTCCGCTTGAGGACCACCAGGCCCTCCTGGAGCACACGCTCGAACGCGTCGCCGCTCGCCGCAACCTCAACCCCCACCGCCGTCAGCGCACTTACCCACGATCCATCAAGCGCCCCCAACCCAAGCACCCATCGTGAGCGACGCCGATCGGACCGCGGTATCCGTCACCCGGCCCACCGACCGTCAAGCTGCTGCCGTCCAGCCCCCGAGCTCACCCGAGATCTCTGAACGGCATTGGTGGCAGCCGTTTGACAACGCCATTGGGAAGTGGGCCGTTCTGTTGCGTTGCGGGCAGCGCATGCGGTCGGGTCGCGAGGTGAGTGGATAAACGGGATTAAGTGTGCGGAGAGGGTCAGCGCTGAGTGAGCATCGGGGTCCAGCGGCCGTCGTAGCGCAGCTGCGCCTTCCGGAAGCCGGAGAGCGGGGTTGTCTTCTTGCCGTCCAGGCCAACCAGGAGTAGCTGGTTGCGGAACTCCCCCTTGCCGGGGTCGCATGCTTGGGGTCGCACCGCCAGGCGATGAGGTGGTTGTCGTCGGCCCAGGCGAGCAGCTGCTGGCCGGGTACGAGTGCGGCCCGCCTGCCGGTCTTCGCATCCAGTACCTCGGAGACGATCTGGCAAGCCGAGCCCTCGTCCAAAAGAGTCCACCAGCTGTGTGACTTTCATACTCGTCCGGGTTCGTGGCAGTGCGGGCCGCTCCGAATCGGGTCACGGTGAAGTCAGCACGGACCAGAAGGAGAGCCGCCATGCCGATGCTGCTGATCAAAGGCGCGTACAAGATCGTCGGGGCCAGTCCCGACGGGGACTCCGTCCGCTTCTACCCAGATGACCCGGACCAGTGGGACCTGCTGCGCGGGCGGCGGGTACGGCGCAACCGCAGCGGCGGCGCACAGCTCCGGCTCGACGGCATCGACACCCTGGAGACCCACTACCGCCCGCCCCGCGGCCCCGAGCTCCACCAGCCGGACCCGTTCGCAGGCAAGGCCGCAGCCGAACTGCTGTCCTGGCTGGGCTTCGAGAATGTGCAGCGCAACTCCCACGGCATCGTCACCAGCAGCAGGCCCGAGTCCCGGCCCGGCTACATCCTCACCCGCAGCGCCGACGTCCACGGCCGCTGCGTGGCCCTCGCCGGCCGCGGCACCGACGCTCCCGGCAGCAGCGGCAGGTTCATCAATGTCACCGTCGACCATCTGCGCGAGACCGCCAATCATCACCAGCTCGCCGAGGGCATGGCCTACCCCACCTTCTACCGGAAGCTTTTCGTCGACCTGCGCGAGGAGATGACCTCGGCGGCGCAGCAGGCAAGGGAGGCTGGTAAGGGGCTGTGGCCCAAGGACCAGACCCAGAGCGGGGTGAAGGTGCAGGGAATGTCCACCCTGACCGACCACGCGGTGCTGCTGCCCAAGCTGTTCCGCCGCTTGGCGGACTACCTCCAGCTCAACGACGGCGACCCCGCACTGGATGGCTTCCCTGACTACCTGGAGCAGCGGGAGGACCGGCTGTTCATCCTCTCCACCGGGCAGTGGACAGGGTTCGACACCGTTGTCGATGTCACCAACGGCAACACCGTACGGGTCACCCACGCACCGGAGGATCTCGTCTTCGACGAGAAGTAATAGCCCGGCAAGACGCCGGGGCTGGACGCGACGTCCGAGGACAACCCCCTTGTGTGGGCGGATGTCGGTAGTTGGCGAGGATGCGGGACACGAAGGCCTCGACGGTCTCCTGGCCTATCACGAGGGTTGCGGCGAACGCAGCCCTGCGCCTGCACCGCCTGTCACAAGACCTGCCAGCCTGGACGACGCCGGCCGTCAGCGGGTGAGCAGCAACGCGTCGCCCACCGCCCGCTCGGTGCCGTCCGACGGCGAGTTGATCACCTTGCCGTTCACCACCGTGCTGACCGAACCACCGCCGTCGAGGGCCATGGCGCGCACCGCACCCAGCGACTTCATCAGCTCCGCCCCTTCGCCCAGCCCGAATCCGTCGCTGTGGCCGGGCTGGCGGCCGTCCGCGGCGACCAGGAGCACACGGCCTCGCCGGTCGACGCCCAGGAGCATGCGCGGGTTGCGCTTGATGCCCCAGGTGTACGCGAAGGAGGGGTCGCCGATCCGCTCGATGCCGTCGGCTCCGTAGTTCACCGCGACCTTTCCGTCGCGCACCAGCTCGGGGCCGCCGTTGACGATGTCGTCCTGCGGGCCCAGTTCGAGCTCGCGGCCGCGCTCGTCCAGGATCCGCTGCCGCACCTTCAGTTCGCTGCCCGGCTTCGCGTGCGTACGCAGCCAGGAGGCTCCTTCGCCGACGCCGGCCAGGACGCTGCCGCCGTCCGGCACGGCACCGCCGCGCGGACGCACCTCCCGCACCCGGCCGTTCGCGTCGAGCACCGCCTCGACGCCGTCACCGGCCGGGGTGCTCGCGTCCAACTCGTCGGTGAATTCGACGATCTCGTCGGGATCGGTGCAGGTCACATCGTGCTGCGGCCGCTCGGTCGGGGAGTCGCCGCCGACGCCACCGCAGTTGCGGACCAGGCCAGGCACGCGGTTGACGCCATCCACGATCGCGGACGCCCCGCCCGCTCGGACCCTGAGCTCCGTGCGGAGCTTCTTGAACTCCGGGCGCAGACCATCGCCGCGCAGCACCGCCGCGATCCGGCCGTTGGTCGCCGCGCTCTGCAGCTTCCCGTCGTACGCGGCAATACCGGCCGAGGCGCCCGGTACGCCGTCCTTGCGCTCCATGACGAAGAAGCCCGCGTTGACGCCGAGCAGGGCGTCGTCGCCGACGGCCATGTCGCTCACCTTCTCCCGGCCGGCGACCCCCATGCCGTACGTGGCCTTCAGCGCACCGCCATAACGCTTCGGGTCGATGATCGCCACCTTGACCTGGGCAAGACCGGTGCCGGGTACACCGTCTGCGCCGGTCCACTCGCTGACCGCGTCGAACCCCGCGGCCGCGAGGGCCTGACGCTGCGCGTCGGCCTCGGTCCGGATGGCGTACTCCCCCACCCGGACTCGCACACCGACCAGCCCCCTGCGGTCCGAACCCCGCGGCCATTCGACCCGCTCACTACGAGCGCTGAACCCGGCGCCACGCAGTCGCTCCGCCAGCGCCTCCGCCCCCTGCTCGGTGGTGAGGTGAGCGCCGTTGGCGCGCACCGTGACCGTCCAGTGGTCCGCACCGGGACGGCCCGAGATCCTGCCCTGGTACAGATCGACTCCGGAGGCGAGGCGATCGTGCTGCCAGTCGGCGATCGGTCGAGGAACGGCGGTCGTCGAAGAGGCGGCCGCGGTGGCTGCGGTGTTGTCGTACTGGTCGACGACAACACCGGGAGCGACAAGTCCCGCCGCGGCGACGGCAACCGCCGACGCCTTCACGGAAACTCGGAACGGACGGCGTGCGAGGGCCACAGGCACTCCTAGGTCGCGGACGAGCATCGCGTGCACAGCCGGCTTGCACACATGGCTTGCACACATGGCTTGCACACATGACATGGTGTTCGGGACGCGCGTTCATGTCGTGCCAAACGCAACTCCTGTGGGGCAGCGAACACGAGTTCTCGAGCGACGATTGAACCCACGAGCGAATACCAGAAGTCCGGCCAGTGAACTCGCCTCAGGCCAACCATGGGTAAGTTCGCGTTCACGGACGAAATGGCCCTGCTCAAGCTCTCTGGCGTCCCGTCATTCGGCGGCGGACCGCACCGGAGCCGGGATGGCCTTGACCGAACGGCAGGGGCAGAAAACCTGGCCGGTCTCCGGCAGCTTGAGTGGACCTGCGCCCGTTCCTGCGGATCTCAGCATCCGATGGCTGGCCGTCCGCGGGTGTCACGGTGCGCGAGGGACGTGGTCACCGGCCGGTCCCACGTGACCGGCGACGTCCGCGGCTCCGGTGGCGGTGATCGGGTGCGGTCGTCCGGACGGGCCGGCGAGGCGCCTCAGGCTTCCTTCGCGGGTTCGTGGTGAGGACTGCCGGTCAGTCCGGCCACGGTCAGGGGGAGGTGCTGGGCCAGCAGTTCGGCCGCGGTGTCGGCGTCGCGGGCCGGCGCAGTCTCCTCAATCGGCGACGAACGGCCCAGCGTTCCCGTCGCAGCCGTTCCAGCATGAGCATTGCGGCGTCGCGGTCCTGGATGTCCGCGGCCGTCACCAGCACGGCCAGGGCCAGGCCGAGGCAGTGCACCACCAGGTGCCGCTTGTGCCGGCCCGCCTTCTTCCCGCTGTCCCAACCGGATGCCGGCCGCGGGATGTTCCCCGCTGTCCGCACCGACTGCGAGTCCACGATCGCCGCGGTCGGGTCCGCTGCACGGCCCTCCGTCTCCCTCACACTGTCCGAAATCCACTACCCGCTGTCCTCCCGCACGCCGCAACCACGCGGTGAACTGGCGCATCACGGCTGCCCTGTTGGAGACCAAAAACGATCTCCAACACCTTTCTGCAACCGTTCCAGTTCGACCCGTTGACACTCCGCACACGCCCCCTTACTGTCACCTCATCATTCCGACCATGTGACGAGATTTCGAACCTTTGGAAGGCAAGTGCCCTGTGCTCCCCGGAATCAGCACGCACGTGGCCGGAACGCCGTGGCGCAGCCTGACGCACTTACAGGTGCACACCGGCAAGGGGATCACGAGAGTCGGCGAGCCTCGGATGCCGGGCCACAGCAACGCACTGATCGGCGACCTGCGGGACACCGAGGCGCCTGAGCACCGACTCAAGCAACGTGCCGGGCAGACCTGACCTCCATCCTGAGCGAGGTCCGCCGGTTGTTCAATCGCCTTCAAACCTGTGCACCAAGGCCCCGACGACCTCGGCGGCTGCGTGCGGATCCACGAGGGCGCCGAGCTGATCCGCCCCGGCGCACAGCTCTGTCCGGAGTTCGGCCTGTCCAGGGCGCCCGGGGATCTACCCGTACGGCACCCATCTGCGGGACCCGACCCTGGACACCGCCCCGGAGCGGGTCCGGCGCGTCCGACTCGCTCTCGCCCTGCCTGCCGGCTGCCCGGCCCGCTTCACCGCTTCCCCCTCGACATCTGATACGCCGTCTCCCCCTCAACGACGAGAAGAACAAGGAACGATCACCATGTTCAACCGAAGAGCCGCCCTCGCCGGAGCCGCCGCCCTCGCCTTCACCTTGTCCGCCTGCGGTCAGAACAGCGAGGTCAGCTCCGAGGGCAGCTCCGAGGGCAGCTCCGAGGGCGGTACCGTCGGCATCGCCATGCCGACCCGGGCCTCCGAGCGCTGGCTCACCGACGGCAAGAGCCTCGTCGAGGTCCTGAAGGGCGAGGGGTACAAGACCAAGCTGGTCTACGGCGACGACGACCCGAAAGCCCAGGTCTCACAGATCGGGAACCTGATCAAGCAGAGCGTCGATGCACTGATCATCGCGGCCATCGACGCCAAATCGCTGAACGGCGTGCTGCAACAGGCCGCTGATGCGGAGATTCCGGTGATCTCCTACGACCGGCTCATCCTCGGCACCAAGAACGTCGACTACTACGTCTCCTTCGACAACGAGATGGTCGGCCGGCTCGAAGCCCGCCACATCATCGACAAGCTCGGCCTGGAGGAGGGCAAAGGCCCGTTCAACATAGAGCTGTTCGCCGGCTCCCCCGACGACAACAACACCAAATACTTCTTCGAAGGTTCGATGGCACTCCTGCAGCCGTTCCTGGACAGCAAGCAGTTGGTCGTCCCGTCCGGCCAGACCGAGCTCAACCAGATCACCACCCTGCGCTGGGACGGCCCCACCGCGCAAAAGCGCATGAGCGGCATCCTCGCCGAGTGGTACGGCAGCGAGAAGGTCGACGCGGTCCTGTCGCCGTACGACGGCATCTCCAGGGGCATCCTGTCTGCGCTGACGTCGGACGGCTACGGCTCCGACAGCAAGCCCCTCCCGGTCATCACGGGTCAGGACGCCGAACTGGCCTCGGTGAAGTCAATCATCGCGGGTCAGCAGTCGCAGACCGTCTACAAGGACGTCCGCCGACTCGCCAAGGCCGCCGCGGAAATGGCCGACGACATACTCAGCGACAGGACGCCGCGGATAGACAACACAGGGGAATACAACAACGGCGTCAAGGTCGTGCCCGCCGTCCTGCTGCAGCCAACGAACGTCGACAAGACCAACTACGATGTTCTGGTCTCGGACGGCTACTTCACCGCCGACGAGCTCAAGTAGCAGCACAGCCTCTGCGTGATACGCCCGCACGACGCTCGCCACGATACGGTCAGCGTTTGTACGAACGACCCCCGCCGAGTCTGTCGGCGGGGACCGCCGTCCGCGGGCCGGACCTCCCCGCCCGGGCACCGCAGGTGACGACGAGCCCGTGTCTGGCGCGCCGAGAGGGAGTCGCGCCGTCCTCGTCCCGCATGGAACTCCAAGGCGCGTGTACCCGCCCTGCCCGGGAGGCTTCTCAACCCTCTGACCTGCTACGCAGCCTGTGCCCCCGGCAGGATTCGAACCTGCGACACCCGCTTTAGGAGTGGGATCGAATCCTTGCCGGGCATCGCTCACGCGCCGCCGGCTGCTGAGCAGCGCGTGGTCAGACCTGGCCGAGGTCGATCTCCACCGGGAAGGGGGCCACCACCTTGAGGACGCCGGTGAACACGTCTCCGTCCCGGTAGGTCTTCGTCGCGGGGTCGAGAACGTAGGTGTACACGAGAGGAACGCCTGTCGCGGCTTGCTCGATCCGCCAGTAGAAGCCGATGCCTGCCTTGGCGTACTGGTCGACCTTCACGATCCGGTCGGTGGTCTCCGAGCCCGGCGACACCACCTCCGCGACCAGCAGCACGTGCTCAGGACGGGTGGGGGTGATGTCGATCGTGTCTGCGCGGTACCCGAACTCGTCGCGAGCAGCATGGTTTCGGCCGATGCTGCTTCTGGAGGACCCGGGTCAGGAATCCGAACCGTCGAGGCCGAGGCGGATCACGGCGAGTGCTTCGGCGATCTCGACGGTCATCTCGTCGTCGGGGCCGAACACCATGCACATGTCCTGGTGGAGCGGTTCGAGGACCTGCCGGGCTTCGACGGCCCGGCCCTGGGCGAGCAGCAGCATCCCGATGTTGTGCCGCAGCTCCACGGCTTCCTCGCTCACGTCGCTGTCGACGGCCCGCACGACGTTCAGCACGCCCTGGAGCACGGCGAGCGCATCGGTGACCTGGCCGAGTTCGGCGCGGCACCGGGCCGCCTGGGCGCGGCAGGCGCGGGCCTGCTCGCCGGTGGGGCCCGCGATGCGGGCGTACGCGTCGGCGAGGGCGTCGAACTCGGGCAGGGCGGCCCGGTAGTCGCCGCCGAGGAGGCGGATCGCTGCTCGCTGGCGGCGCAGCCCCAGGACCGGCTTGCTCTCGCAGCCGAGGGCGAGGGCCGAGGGTTCGATGACCTCGCCGAGCACCTCGGCGGCCTGCGCGAACCGCTCCTCCTCCAGCAGGGCGTCGGAGTGGGCGTACGCCTCCTTGATGTCCTCGCGCAGCTGGGCGGGGACGGGCGCCGGCTGGGCCCCCGGGAGGACGGCTGTCGGCGTCGAACCACCGGGTGCGGGCGCCTGGGCGCGGGCGCGGGGCGCGAAAGGGTGACGGAACACGCCCGTCGGGTCGGGTGCGCCGGCCGGCCCGGCATCGGCTGTGCCGGGTTCTCCGCCTGGCGACGGGAGGAACGGCAGCAGCCGCGCGTACACCTCCTGCGTGTCGGCGGGCCGCGCCTCGGGCGCCTTGCGCAGCAGGTGCAGGACCAGCTCCTCCAGCGCTTCGGGGACGTCGGGCCGCAGCTGTCGCAGGGGGGTGGGGGCGGCGTTGACGTGCTGGTACATCAGCAGGTACTCGCTCTCCGCCTCGAACGCGAGGCGCCCGCTGAGGAGTTCGTGCAGCACACAGCCCAGCGCGTACAGATCGGTCTGGGGGGTGATGCGTCCGCCGCGGACCTGCTCGGGCGACATGTACTGGTGGGTGCCGATGGGGCTGCCGGTGGCGGTCAGTTTGGTGACGTCGGTGCGCAGGATCGCCGCGATGCCGAAGTCGAGGACCTTCACGGTGCCGTCGCGTGCGACGAGGATGTTGCCCGGCTTGAGGTCCCGGTGGATCACCGGCACATCGTGCGCGTACGACAGCACGGTCGCGACCTGCGCGGCGACGGCCGCCGCCCAGCTGACCGGCAGGGGCCGGCCGGGGTCAAGGTAGGCGGACAGCGGTACGCCGTCGACGAGCTCCATCACCAGGAACAGCCGCTCGTACGACGTGTCGAGCACCGCGTCGTACACCTGCGGCACGCCGGGGTGCTGGATGCGCGCGGTGATGCGGGCCTCGCGACGGAAGCGCTTGGCGAACTCCTCGGCCAGCTGCGGGGAGGTGACCGACGCCTGCCGAATGAGCTTCACGGCGACGGGCCGGTCGAGCACGGCGTCGTAGCCGCGCCACACGTCGCCCATGCCGCCGTGGCTGAGCTCCTCCAGGAGTTCGTAGCGGTCGGAGATCGCCTCCTGCGGCACCTTGCCCCCGGTGTGCGTGAAGAACAGTCACGGTCAGGGGTCGAGTGTGACCGCTGCGTCGATCCGCCGTCCAGCGGTCGCGGTGTGACAGGGGCTTGGGCGCCGCGGTGGACGACGGGCAGGAGGGTACGGCGGCCGGTCAGCCTCCCGCCGGCCGGACGTACTCCGCCCAGACCGTCTTGCCGGGGCCCTCCCGGCGCGGGTGCCAGTCCCAGCGGTCGGCGAGGTGCTCCACCAGGAGCAGGTCGCGGCCGCTGTCGCGGAGGTCCGTGGGCGTCGCTACCACCGGTACGCCTTCGGTGCGGGTGTCGGTGACCTCGATCCGTACGGTCGTGGCGTCGCAGGCCAACGCCAGGTGGAAGTCCCGGCCGGAGCCCCGGCCGGGCCGGACGGCGTTGGCGGCGAGCTCGGTGACGATCAGCGTCAGCGTGTGGTGCGTGTCGCAGTCGTAGGGGATCCCCCACGCGTCGAGCCGCTGCCCGGCAAGCCGCCGGGCGAGCCGCGCGCCGCGCGGGGTGGAGCTGAACCGCATCGCGAAGTGGCCTGTGGGGCTGCTGGGCCGGGGGACGCGGTCGGGGGGAGCGGTCTCACTGGTCATGCCCTCAACGCTCCCGGTGGTGGCGTAGCGTGACCAGTGGTGACGCACCGCCGCGTTCCGGTTGTACGCGACGGAGCGGCAGGTGTACGAGGCGCGCCGCGTGACCGGCTCGGGGCGGGGGCGTTGGGCCGGGGAACCGGACCGGGGACTCGCCCGGCTGGCCGCCGACCAGACCATCTGAGCCGTACATTCGTAAACTCCGTGGGTGCCCAGTCGCACAGGCGGCTGGGCACCCACGTCTTGCACGGTTGGCCGAGGCAAAGAACGCCCCCGCTCCGAAGAGCCGGGGGCCGACCGCCGGATCAGACTCAGCCTTCCTCGGCGCGTACCTCCTCGTTCCCGCGCCGACGGCGCGCTCGCTCGGCGATCGTGCTGGAGAGCTTGTCCTTGACCGAGCTGGCTCGGTCGAGGGTCTCGTTGCCGAGGCTTCTGGCGGCATCGACGCTTTTTGCTCCGGTCTCGAGAGCCTTGTCCCTCGTCTCCGCGGCCGCGTCCACCCATCGTCTCGCATCCGATGACCGGCGACCGGACTCAATCCCGAGCCGCCCGTGGAAGTCATCGACGCCGGTTGCGACATGGTTGCTCGATTGGACTACGGCCGGGGACTTGGTCGGGTGCAGCAGCACCTTCGCGTTGGCCGTGTCAGCAGCCGAATTCATCCGGGCCACCAGGCGCTCGGTGCTCCGCGAGATGAGATCCAGCCGGTTCTGTCGGGCAGCCCGAAGCCCGATGCGATGCCGGTCCAGCTCCTCCGGAGCCGTGTCCAGCACTCGGTCGAGTTCGAGCACGGCGATCGCGTCCTGCAGTTGGAAGCAACGAGCCAGAACAGCGAGCCACTCCTGAGCCTTGGACTCGGCTTCATTGGCCGCCGTGGCGAGATCGCCGATCTTGGTCTTGCGCTTGCGCTCCACCTTCTCCGCGAGTGCGTCGAGTTGACGCAACGCGTACGCCTGGGTATCTGCGATCGTCGCCGGCGCGGCCTGCACCTTCGACCACGTGACCTCGGAGACCCGGCCCACCTGCTCTCGGATGGTCATGGTCTCCTCGATCACGAGGTCCACTCCGATCATGCGGGCCAACACAGCGTCCTTCTGGGCGCGGAGCACGTCGTCGACCTTCTCGTCGATCGTGGCGAGGTAGTCGGTGATCTCGTCCATGGTCTGCTGCATCGCGAGCTGTGCCATGATCCCTGCGGCACCAGCCAGAAGCGCCGGGTTGGTCAGAAATGAGCCGGCCCCCTTCTCGATCTGGAGCCATGACTTGATTGAGCCAGGTCTCCCCACCATCGCGTGGCTGACGCCTGGCGTCTTGCTTTCCATCAGCCCGAACTTCTTGACACGCTGCGCGGACTCCGTGGTCAGCTTCACCCAGCGACCGGAGCTGGCGGCAATCTCCGAACCTGCCTGCGCCACTGCAGCCCCGGTACCGCAGACAGACTTGAGTCGTTGCAATCCGAGGTCCTTCGACGACAGTCCCTCCGAGACGAGGAAGCATTCGACATCCGTCGGATTCCCGATGACCGCCAGTCCATCACCGTCACTGATCAGCTGAATCTCGTTGTCCATTGCCCGCTCCTGAAGTGGCTTCTCGTAGTTGAGGATCGTCGGGGTGCGCGCGGTGATCGCCGGGCAGGGGCCGGGGTCTTGCTCCAAAGGGCGCCCCGGCCGGCACATCCAGCCGGGGCGTACGGATCAGACGCCGTCGTCCAGGCCCTCCTCGCGGCGGATCATCCGCCACGCGGCCTTGCGGGCGCTGCGGTCCAAGCTGGACTTGAAACCCTTGTCGGGGCCGAAGTACTGGCGGCCCATGCCCGCGATGGTGTCGATGTGGTCGGCCATCTTGTCCGCGAAGACGTTGTCGAAGACGAGGCCGAAGTTGTCCTCGTCGTTGACGACGGCCGCCGCCCGCACCTTCGGGTCGGCCTTGGCCTCCTCGAACGGGCGGATGACGTCCTGCTCGGTGAACTCGGTGCCGAAGCGTTCGTTGAACTTCTCGATCAACTGCGAGAGCAGCGACTTCTCCGCCTCCTTCGCGCCGCCCGAGCCGTCGCCGAAGCCCTGCATCGTCGTCGGCCCCTCGGCGGTGAGGGAGACGTCGTACTCGCCGGTCTTCTCCACCCGCATGTGGCTCAGGTCGACCTCGCCTATGTCCACGCCGCCGTCCGCGCGGCGCGGCAGCCGGTTGAGGAGGTAGCGGCCGTAGAGGTGCAGCCGCTCCAGTTCGGCGTCCCGGTAGGGGACGATCTGCGCGAGGAAGCCGTACTTCCTGACGTAGTCGTTGAGGTCGGCGCGGAAGCCCTCCGCCGTCTCCTGGTCGTCCTCGTCCTCGCTTTCGAGCAGAGCGGTGAAGCGGGCGACGGCGGGGGAGAGCAGCCGGTACAGCTCGGCGTGCAGCTTCTCCCACTTGGACTGCGAACCTGCGGCCTTTTCCTTGGCGGCGAAGTATGCGGCGGCGAACTCGTCCATCTCCTGTCCGGACAGGATCGGCGCCTGCATGACCCGGCTCTGCGCGGTGTAGAGCAGGTTGGGATCGGAGGGGAGGGTCATCGCCTCCTCGAAGTACGGGCGGAAGGAGTCCTGTATGTCCTCGGCGTCGTTGACGAAGTCCAGAACCGCCAGGTCGGCCTGGGTCTTGCGCTCGGCGGTCCGGTTCAGCCGGGACAGGGTCTGGACGGCGGAGATGCCGGTCAGCGGCTTGTTGACGTACATCGTCGTCAGCAGCGGCTGGTCGAACCCGGTCTGGTACTTCTCTGCCACGACCAGGATCCTGTACTCGCACTGGCCCGCACCGCCGGCTCGGGCAACCTTGTCGTCGGCACGCGTGTACGCGAACGCCTTCGGCAGCGCGCTCTCCGACAGCCCGCCGTTCTCCTTCGGCTCGGTGGTCTCCTCGCCGTCGATGGTGAGCGAGCCGGAGAAGGCGACGAGGACACCCAGGTCGGGGTACTTGGTGTCGTAGTCCCGGTCCTTGATGTAGCTCTTGATCGCACGCGCCATCTGCACGGCGGACTGCCGCGAGGCGGTCACCACCATGGACTTGGCCCGCCCGCCGAGACGGCCCCGGCTGTGCGCCACGAAGTGCTCCACGATCACCTGGGCATGCTGGGCGACCGTCGAGTCATGGGTCAGCGCGTACCGGGCGAGCAGGCCGTTCGCCTTCGACGGGTCGACTTCCCGCTCGTCGGGGTTCTGGTTCACCAGCTTCCAGTACGTGTTGTACGTGACGTAGTTGCGCAGCGGGTCGAGGATGAAGCCCTCCTCGATCGCCTGCCGCATGGAGTACGTGTGGAAGGGCCGGTACGTCGCCTTGCCGTCGATGTCCTGCAGCGTGCCGAAGAGTTCGAGAGTCTTGGCCTTCGGCGTGGCGGTGAACGCGAAGTAGGAGAGGTTCGCGGCGCGGGAACGCTGCTCGGCCCGCTTCTTGAGCTGCTCGTCGAGGGTGGCGGCGGCCGGGGCCTTGACTGTGGTCGCGCCCGCGTCGTCCGAGTCGGAGTCCAGGCCGAGGTCGCGCAAAGCGGATCGTACGGCGGTGGCGGCGTCGCCGGACTGCGAGGAGTGCGCCTCGTCCACGATGATCGCGAAGCGGCTGCCCTGGATCTCGGTGGGGTTGCGCTGGAGGTAGTCCAGCAGCGCCGGGAAGGAGTGCAGCGTGACGGTGACGATCTTGCCGGTGTCACGGGAGAGGGCCTTGGCGAGCTGCTCGCCCTTCGCCCCGTGCTTCTCGTCGATCTTCACGACGAGGCCCGCGGTCTGCTCGAAGTTACCCACCGTTTCCCGGAGTTGGGCGTCCAGATTGCGGCGGTCGGTGATGACGATGACCTTGTCGAAGACCGGCACGCCCGGCTTGAGGCCCTTGGCGATGGCCTCGGGATCGAGCTCGCGCGGGTCGGTGGGGGTGTGCAGGTCGCTGAGGCGGTGCGCGAGCCAGCCGATGGTGTTCGACTTGCCCGAGCCGGCCGAGGCCATGACCAGGTAGTCGTGTCCCGGGCCGTGGGTGGCGGCGTGCGCGGTGAGCTTCTTGACCGCGTCCCACTGCTGGAACCGGGGGAAGACCATCGTCTTGGTGCTGCCGCCGCCGGGCGTCTTGCTCTTGTGCAGGTGCACGAACCGCTGGAGCAGGTCCAGCCAGTTGTCCGGCTGCCAGACGTGCTCCCAGAGGTAGGAGGTCGCGTACGTGCCGTAGGCGGTGGGGGCCGGGTTTCCGGCGCCGCCCGGCTGACCGGGTCCGTTGGAGCCGGTGTTGAAGGGCAGGAAGCGGGTGTTCTTGCCCTTGAGCTGGGTGGCGACGAAGACCAGGTCCGGATCCACGGCGAAGTTCGCGACGACCCGGCGCGTGAAGATCAGCTCAGTGGGGTCCCGGTCGGTGCGGTACTGCTCCTTGGCCTGCTCCACCCCTTGCTTGGTCAGCGGGTTCTTCAACTCGGCCGTGGCGACGGGAATTCCGTTGAGGAAGAGGGCGAGGTCGAGCCGGTTGCCCCAGTCGGCCTGCTTCGTCGCGTACTCCAGTTCGCGGACGACCGTGAGGCGGTTGGCCCGGTAGCCGTCGAGCACAGAGTCGTGGGCGACGAGGTTCGGCTTGAAGTAGGCGACACGGAGGAGGACGCCCCGGTCCTTGACGCCGTTGCGGAGCACGTCGAGGAGGCCGTTGGCGGCGATGGCCTGGTCGAGGCGGCCGGCGAACCCGCGCTGCGCCTCGTTCGGATCGCCGCCGTAGACGGTGAGCAACTCGCTCCACTCGTCGGGCTGGGTCGCCCTGATGAAGGTGAACAACTCGTTGGTGTCCAGGCCGAGATCGGCCTGGTAGTCCTGCGGACGAGCTTCGCGCCAGCCCCGCTCGACCATGGCGGCGACGATGGCGTCACCGAAGGCGGACTCAGTGTGGATGGGGCTCATGGCTACGCGCTTACTCCGTCCGTTACGTTGCGCCCGCTGGCGGTGGATACGTCGAACTGGCCGGTTACGGCGGCGGTGATGAGGGCTTGGCGGCGTTCAGAAAGAAGGTCGAGCTGTGTCGTGAGTCTCTCCTTCGCGCGCCGGACGCAGTCCAGCTTCGTATTCACCTCTCGGACCAGGGCTTGTTGCTTGGCGACAGGTGGGAGCGGAACAGGGAAACTCAAGATCTTGCTGCTGTTGGTTGATGCCAAGTTTGTCGTGCGGCTGCCCGTGCTCTCGAAGTAGCAACGCCCGTGCACAGTCTGTGTCATCAGTGCCAGGTAGTGTCCGTCCAGGCGGGACTCGTCGACGCGGAGCGCGAAGATGTGGTTCTGGTGGAGGCAATTCGGAAGCTCCCCGTTCCACACCGTCCCGCGGCCGAGTTTGTCCAGGTCGCCGCCTTCGGTCATGAGTACGTCACCGGGACGGAGGGTACTGCGACTGGCGACTGCTCGGGGGACAGTGATCTCGGCGACCGAGTCGAAATTGACGTATCCGGCTTGGACGTTGGCCACACGAAGATACGGGCGCGTCAGCACGTCTCCGGTCACGTCGCGCTTACCGTCGACTGTGAGGCCATTCTGAATGCGGCAGATGTAGCCGAGCCGCACTAGGGGGTCGACCGAGGAGACAGCCGGGAACCACGGCCACGGGCCTCGCCCGAGCGGGTGGGTCAGGATGCCCGGGATTAGAGTCTCGGAGACATGCGCATAGGCTCGCTCGTCAATCAGCGAATGCTGTGCTTGACGCTTCTGTGCCAACAGGTCGATGCGGGCGGTCTCGGCGTCGAGGAAGTCGGCGATGCGGCGCTGTTCCTCCAGCGGCAGGAGAGGTAGTTCGATCTTCTTGAACTGGTCCCACGGCAAATCGAAGCCATTGGGAGGCATATTCTTTGAGCGACGCCCAATTTCTTGACGGTAGGGCTCGGACCTCAAGAGGTGATGCAGGTATCGGGAATCAACCTTAGAGTTTTCGACGTCGAGCACCCAGTATGCAGGTGAGATCACCCCAGCATGTTGCGAGGTGCCGTAGGCTCCGAAGCGCGCCCAGAGCCGATTGACCACCAAGTCGCCAGGCTGCACAACACGGTAGCTGGACATGTCCTCACTTGGCTGGCGGCCTTGGGAGAGGTCTCGAACTTCCACACCTGATTCAGACTTCACGGTCAGCAGAGGGAGATCTGGGCCGCCATACTGTTCACGGCTCCGGAGGATGGTCCACAGCGGAATCGAGGCCTGGCTCACTGCGTCACCTCACCCAACAGCGCCTGAATCTCCGCCTCCAGCGACTTCAACTCCGCGTCGATCTCCGCCAGCGGCCTCGGCGGCTTGTACACGTAGAAGTGCCGTGTGAACGGGATCTCGTACCCGATCTTCGTCTTGGTGTGGTCGATCCACGCGTCCGGGACGTGCGGCAGCACCTCGCGCTTCAGGTAGTCCTCGACGTCCTCGCCGAGCGGAACGTTCTCGTAGTCCCGCAGGTCCGTGTCCGGCTCCGGCGCGCCCTTGACCTTCTGGACCTCGCCCTCCGGGTCCCGGACGCCGATCGTCTCCCGTACCGCCTTCGCGAACGGCGCTCCCGTCGGCCAGGTCAGGCCGGCCGCGACCACCGCGTCCTTGAGCGCGATGAACGCCTCGGACTTCGTCGTCCAGGACGAGCCGAGCAAGGTACGCACCGCCGCGACGAACTCCTCACTCCGCTCCAGCTTCGTGACCGGCTTGGCCTCCGCCAGTGCCGCCAACGTCTCCTCCGTCACCTCGAAGCGCAGCTTCAGCGGGCGTTCGACGGTGATGCGCTGGTAGCCGAAGCCCTCGTTGGCGAAGACCTTGACCTTGCCGTGCAGCGGGTGCTCGGGGTCCTTGGCGACCTGGACGGCCTCCGCGTACAGCCGGGTGATGTCGGCGATGTGGTCGGGGCGGCCGTTCGTTCCGTCGCCGAGCTCCTTGCGCTTGTCGCCGAGCGACTTGCGCATCTTCTGCCACTGGTCGCGCGCGTCCAGCAGGACGACCTTGCCCTTGTGGTCGGCGTCCTTGCGGTTGGTGAGGATCCAGAAGTACGTGGAGATGCCGGTGTTGTAGAAGAGCTGGTCGGGGAGGGCGACGATCGCCTCCAGCCAGTCGTTCTCCAGGATCCAACGTCGGATCTCCGACTCACCAGACCCCGCCGCGCCGCTGAACAGCGGGGAGCCGTTGAAGACGATGGCGATGCGGGAGCCGCCCCCGCCGTTCACGTCCACCGGCTTCATCTTCGAGATCATGTGCTGGAGGAAGAGCAGCGAGCCGTCGTTGATGCGCGGCAGGCCCGCGCCGAAGCGGCCGGCGTCGCCGAGCGACTTGTGCTCGTACTCGACCTCCTCCTTGACCTTCTTCCACTCCACGCCGAACGGCGGGTTGGCGAGGATGTAGTCGAACGTGCGGCGGGCGTGGCCGTCGTCGGAGAAGGAGTTGCCGAAGCGGATGTTCTCCGGGTCCTGGCCCTTGATCATGAGGTCGGAGCGGCAGATCGCCCAGGACTCGGGGTTGAGCTCCTGCCCGTACACCTCGACCGTCGCGTCCGGGTTGAGGGCCTTGATGCGGTCGTCGGCGGCGCTGAGCATGCCGCCCGTGCCGCAGGCCGGGTCCATGACCGTGCGGACGACACCCGGCAGGCTGAGGGCGTCCGCGTCGGGCGCCACCAGCAGGTTGACCATCAGCTTGATGACCTCGCGCGGGGTGAAGTGCTCACCCGCGGTCTCGTTCGACTGCTCGGCGAAGCGGCGGATCAACTCCTCGAAGATGTAGCCCATGTTGTGGTTGGGCACGACGTCGGGGTGCAGGTCGAGGTCGGTGAACCTGCCGATGACCTGGTAGAGCAGGTTCGCGCTGTCGAGCTTCCTGACCTGCTGGTTGAACTCGTACTTGTCGAGGACCTCGCGGGCGTTGTCGGAGAAGGCGCCGACATAGATCTGCAGGTTCTTCGCCGCGTTCTGCGGGTCGGCCGCGATCTTCCGCAGGGTGAGGTCGCTCTTGTTGTAGAAGGAGTGGCCCGAGGCCTTGCGCAGGAAGTGGTCGGTGTCGATCTCCTGGCCCGCGAACCTGGTGACGGTCTCGACGACCTTCTCGCGCGTCGGTTCCAGGACGCATTCCAGGCGGCGCAGCACGGTGAACGGCAGGATGACCTTGCCGTAGTCGGACTGCTTGTAGTCGCCGCGCAGGAGATCGGCGACGGACCAGGCGTGGTTCGCCAGCTCCGTGTGCTTGCTGCTGTTCAAGAGGTCCCGGCTTCCTTCCGAAGAGCGCCGTCCGGGCATGGGACGGCAGGGATCCAGTGTGGTCGTGTGCGGTGGGACGCGTGGGGCGTTTCAGGCGGAACGGCTGTCCGGGGTGTCCGGTGGCAGGAGTACGCCGGCGGTGAGGCCGGTGGTCAGGGCGGCCGCGGTGTCGGCGGCGAGGTCGGCGGTTCGGCGGACGGCCGCGCGCAGTTCGTACACGCGGCGGAAGGCCTCCCCGTAGCGCCTCTGCTCCTCCAGGGGCAGCAGCGGTACGCGCAGGCGGCCCGGTGTGACGTGCACGAGGGTGCTGCCGGTGGACGCGGAGGCGATGTTGTCCTCGGCGCCGAGGAACCCGGCCAGGAACCACGGGTCGAGGCGGGCCGGGTCGGGGCGCAGGAGGTGGATGTGCGGACCGAGCAGGGCTCCGGCGTCCCGGTCGTCCGCGACCCGGGTCATCGCGGCCGCGTCGCCGCCGCCCGCGACGGCGCGTACGAGGACGTCCCCGGCGGCGACGGGCTGCGCGGCGTCAGCGTGGATGTCAACGGCCCCGCTGGACGGGGGGTTTCCGGCGGAGATGTCCTGGGCGGTCAGGACCAGCCGGTCCACGGCGGGGGCGGCGGGGCCCTTGGAGCCTCGTGTGCCGGGCGTCGCCGCCCGCAGCACGGTCAGGGCCCCGCCGCGTGCCAGGTCGGAGACGGTCGCCGTACGCCACTCGCGGGCCGAGGCCCCGGACGGCAGCCACCCGCCGGACGCGGAGGCGGCTGCCAAGGCGGCGACCTGCTCTGCCAGTTGCTCGTGCAGTTCGTGGACGCGGCGGGCCAGGGCGGCCGGGTCGATGTCGGCCGAGGTCGCCCGCACATGGCGGGCCGGGGTGACATCGACGACGTCGTCGAGGAGGTCGACGAGCGGCACGGCACGGGCGACGCCGGGCTCGTCGGCGTAGGTGTCGGGGGCGGTGGTGAACGCGGCCCACTGGCCGAGGACCCGGTCGGTCAGCCCCGCCCAGTCGAAGGAGGCGGCGGAGGCGGAAGAGGCAGGGGCAGAGGAGGCGGCTGAAGAGGAGGAGCCGGATCGGCGGGGGCGTGAGCCGCCGCGGGTGCCGACGCCGGCCGTGGCCGTGTCGGTGGCGGACGGCGTGCCCGTGGCGCCGTCCCGCTGCTCGCCCTCCCCGTCGACGAACAACACCGTCGTACGGTCCGTGCCGCCCGGCTCGGGGCGTTGGAACACCCAGATCTGCAGGCCGATGTGGAGCGGATACGCGGCACGTGCCGGAAGTGAGACGACGGCGCGCAGGGCCCCGCTGCGGATGAGTTCCGCGCGGACGCGGCGGCCGGAGGAGCGGAAGGCGAGCGCGGGCGGCAGCAGCATGACCGCGTGGCCGCCGGGCTCCAGGTGCGCGAGGGCGTGTTGCACCCAGGCCAGTTCGGATTCGAAGCGCGGTGGGAGTCCGTACGCCCACCGCGGGTCGTAGGCCAGCTCTTCGTGACCCCAATCGCGGTCGGCGAACGGCGGGTTGCACAGGACGGCGTCCACGGTGACGTCGGGGAAGGCGTCGGCGCGCAGGCTGTCGCCGACGCGGATCGCCGCCTCGGCCTCGGGCGCGGCGAGCAGCAGCCGGACCGCGGTGCGCCGGCCCTGGACGGGGAGCGAGTCCTGCCCGAACAGCTCCCGTGCGCCCTGCCGCGCGGCGGCGGCGAGGAGCGTGCCACTGCCGCAGGCAGGGTCGAGGACGCGGGACGCGCCGACGGGCAGGAGCCGTGCCATGAGCAGGGCCAGGCCCTCCGGGGTCTGGTAAACACCGCTGGCGGCGCCCTCGTCCAGTTCGCGTTCGGCGAGGACGTCGATGGCGGCCTGTGCCCCCGCCTCACGGACGCAACCCAGCAGCGCGCGGACCGCGCCCGCGTCGTCGGGACCGTAGCGGACCGGCTCGGCCTCGGGCACGGCAACTGGGAGCTCGCCCGCCGTCTTCTCCGCTCGGGCGATCAGCTGGTCGTCGGGCACGGCGGCGAGTTCGGCCAGCTCCTCCGGCGTGCGGCGGGACGCGGCAGCCACCAGCGGGAACAGCCGCGCGGCCACTCCCGAGCCGGGTCCCAGCAGCCGTAGCGCCGTACGCAGCTCCTCGGTCGGCGAGGCGGTGGAGGTGTGCCCGCGTCCCCGCAGCCATGCCTGGACGGCCGGCAGGTCGTAGAGCGGGCTGGTTTCCGTGCCTGCGCTGGGGGCCGGGAAGTCGTCGTGGCGGCGGCGCCAGTTGCTGACGGTGGCGCGCGTGACCCCTGCGATGCGGGAGATCTCGGCGGCTGTCACGTGCGCGGAGGGGGCCAGTGGGGCTGGTGGCTGCTGGGGCATGGCGTGGGGTTCCGCACCTCTCGGGCCAGTCGGATAGTAACACATTACAGCGGTCATCAAGTCCGTCAACTTGTTTGACGACGCTTTCAGTATTGCGCTTATCTAGTCATGCTTTCGAGTGGAAGCGGCGGCCCGGGGCGCTCTGCTGAGTCCGTGCCGCGCATCCGATCTCTCCAGATCCCTGCCGATCCCTTCCATCGCAACGCCAGGTCAGGGCCGCACCCGACCCCGCGTCCATTCCGCATCGCTGTCGCCACTCACCGCACATCGCACCCGCGACAGGGGAGGAACCCAGATGACCACCCAGCCCCCGCAGCAGCCCGGCTTCCCGCAGCGGCCGGGCTATCCGCAGCCTCCCCTGCCGCAGAAGAAGCGGTCCAAGGCCAAGCTGGGCTGCCTCGGTTGCGGTGGCATCCTGGCTGCCGCGCTCGTCATCGGTGGTATCGCGGCCGCGGTGGGGGCCGGCTCGGGCGACTCCTCGTCCAGCGCCGCGTCCTCCGCCGCGTCTGCCGGCTCCTCCAAGGCCACCGGCTCCTCCAGACCGCCGCGCCCCAGCAGTCCACCGTCGACGACTTCAAGGCGTACGTGAAGGGTGCCGATGTGGACGGGGGTGCGGCAGCGGTGGCCGTGCTGGAGGGGGACGAAAATCGGGGGGAGCCCAGCGTTCCCACGGAAGACGGCGACGACGTTCCCACGGAGGACGCTGCTCAACGGCGCGTTCCATTCGTTCCCATGCAAGGTCAAAAAGCCCCTCGGAGATCAACTC
Organism: Streptomyces sp. NPDC002838; assembly: GCF_040295365.1. Taxonomy (NCBI): domain Bacteria; kingdom Bacillati; phylum Actinomycetota; class Actinomycetes; order Kitasatosporales; family Streptomycetaceae; genus Streptomyces; species Streptomyces sp. NPDC002838. Next base: position 426,961 of record NZ_JBEOVF010000003.1, read on the forward strand.
CGAGGGGCCCTTCTGATGCTCCGTGCCTGGTCAGGCATGGTGCCCCCGGCAGGATTCGAAGCTGCGACACCCGCTTTAGGAGTTTTCCCTGGGCGGGGCTGTGACCTGCGGAAACGTCGACTGAGCGGCGCCTGGCCTGGGAAAACACCCCTCCGTAGTTCTCACGTGTTCGCGGGGTTTCCCGGCCTCATGTGTGCTGAATCCGTTCCGCGTGGGCACCGATTTGACGGCATGGAGTCCAGGCTTGGTTCGGTGGTCGCATTACGGATCCACTCTGTCGGCTAGGTCGGGCCAACAAACCAGCGTTCGGGTGCGGAGACGGCTCTTCGGTTGGATGCGTAGCCCTGCGGGGTGCCGAGGCGTGAGCCCCGTGCCGGCGCTCGTGAGCCTGTTCCGCGGACCGAATCAGACCCACGAGCTGCGCCCGTGAAAGGGCAGAGTGACGCCTGTGCTTACGTCCAACGTGGACTAATCGCGCAGCAGGCGCATAGCCAGTATGGAACCGTCGGGATGTATGGAGACGGGACCGTTCCAGCGTGGTGCCCAGACGTCGCGTGGCCATGTGGACCGGCGGGCGTAGATTTCCCGGCGGTACTGTTCCACCCGTCCTTCCTCAAGGTGGCGGAAGAGATCTTCCGCGACTCCGGAGAACGCCTCGACTCGCTTCCGGTTGAGCCGGAAGACGTGGTCGGTGCCGACGAAGTCGATGCCGAAGAACCGATGCCGTGCGTCCTGGACGCTGTCCGTGGCCGCATGGGTCAAGCCTGCGAAGTGTCGTTGCCCTTGCCGTTTTGTCAGGTACGGGACGGTCGCACTTGTGTCTCCAGCGAAGGCCGCAAGGCCGGCTGCGGCTGTGCGGGCAAGCACGTGTTGAAACCACCCGTACAGTTCGGGACTCACGTGATAGCCGGGTTCGGGCTCTGCGGGCTTGTCGTTTTGCGAGGGTGGCTGGATGCCGGGATACACGTTCTCGTCTTTCAACGCGTGATCAAGAACGCGCTCCGGAGCGTCCAGCCAACCTCCCTCTCCACCCGCCTCCAGGGTGTGAACCGCCAGTGGGCCGTCGAGTGGGAGCTCTGTGCTGAACACCAGACACGGTGTCTCGTCCCACGCCCCGATGTGCACTGCCTCCACGTGGGCGGAAGCCGAGGCAAGCTGAGTGTGAGAGGCGGAGAGCCCGCTGTGGTTGCCCTTACAAGCGATCGGGAAGACGCGAGGGGGCTCGCCGGGCCTCCATACCTCGGCGAAGAACTGCGGTCGGTATCGGTAACCCGACTTTGGACCGGAGTCCCTGCTGGTCAAGGCCCACCCTGCGCGCAGAGCTGTGTCAGCCGGCACGATCGAGACGAAGTGGTTCGGATAGCGCCTGCTCAGGAGCCGTGTAGCGAGAGCCAGCGCGAAGCCGGTGCCGAGTTCTCCCGACTGAAGCGCCTTGTAGTACTCCGCGGTCTCCTTGCCCTCGGCGGAGAGCGCCATGAAGGAGTCCGCGTTCCCGGTCAGAGCTTGGCTGTACTTCAGGCAGCCCCAGTGCTCGGCGAGGCCGCGTCCCGCTCCGCGTCGTGCCAAGGTGATTGCCCGTCCAAAAGAGTGCAGCACATCCCAGGGCGTGAGTTGTGCGAGTCGGCCAAGATCCTTTGCGGGTATGGGGTCCAGCCCAGGCTTCCGGCGAAGCCGGTCGAGCTCCTTCTCCTCTCTCTGCTTGTCGTCGTCCGCCGCCGCGATGCTCACGTCCCCGGCCAGTTCCGTGTTCGAGTGGACCGCGACGTTGGACGGCTCCGCAAGGTCCCTCAGAACTTCTGCCGTGATCTTCAATCTGCTCCCCCTCGTGATCCGATGTGCCTGGATTGAGCACTTGTGGCCCGACAGTCACGCCGCAGATTTCTTGCGTGACGGCCTATGTGTCGGCTTGGGGCTGGCTGTCCGCGAGGTCGTTGAGGGCACCGTTCACGACGTACCAGGACACTGTGAGCGTGTCGCGATCGGGAGTGTGCGCCTCGCGGAACTCACGCCGCGGGTGGACGAAATTGCGGTACTTGCAGACGGCCTGGCTGAAGCGCTCCATGTCGACGTCGATCCAGCCCGCCTGGTGGCAGATGTCGATGAGGGCTTTGAGACCGATGAAGTTAGGGTCCTTGTTGCTCAGCAGTGAGGCGTCGCGCTCCTCGATCACCGTAAGCAGGACGCCTTCGAGGAGGCTGCCCAGCATGATGATGGCCGCGACATGAGCGCCGTTGGCGAAGCAGGTGCGGGCTTCGTCAAGTCGGCGCTGGAGCAGTGCGGCCATCCTTGGTTCACGGATGATCTCGGCCATCGTGGCCTTGAGCTCGACCGGCGCCTGCTGGCCCGGGTGCGCCATAGCCGGGTCGCAGACAACGATCCTGGGTCGGCCGCCCGGATTCTCCAGACGGAAGCCCTCGTGGACGAGGAAGGTGTTGACCGCGTTGACGACGGTCGGGAGGACACCAGGTTCGTCGAGGTACTCGCGTGCGTCCGCGAGTCTGACCAGTACCTTCTCCAGCTCGGTGGGGTTGTCACGACGAGCAGTGAGGAGTTGGAGAGTCCACTCGCCCCGGTACTCGCCGTCGTACTCGGGAACATTGAGCCACCCGGCATTCTCCAGGAACTGGGCGATCTCGAAGCCTCTGCGGTAATAGAGGTGGTCGTCACCGCAGATGACGCGGGCCACCTCCTTCAAAGTGTTGCCGTCGAGCGGGCCCAGAACGGCTTCTTGCGTCATGCTGCGTCGTCCTCTGCAGTGTCGTCGTCGATTCGGTCGTCGGTCTGTTCATCCCCGGTGTCCTCGTCGTCGGTGAGCCCGTCGTCCGAGGAGAGGTCGAGCGGCTTCCACTCGGCTTGGGAGCCGGCTACCTGGGCAGCTGGAGTGGAACGCGCATAGCTGGCGGGGCGGATCTCCTGGCGGTCGAGTTCCCCCCACAGACCGTCGAGCGCCGCTTCGGGATCGAAGCGGAATTCGCTCTCCCGTACCCGCCAGAACTCCCAGCCCACGCGCTTCAGTTCGCGGTCCCGCCGCTGGTCGTTCTCGATCTGCTCCCGTGTGGCGTGGTGGAAGGCGTCGCCATCGCACTCCACGGCGAGACGGCCGCGTGCCCCCACGACCACCAAGTCAATGCGCTTGCTACCGGCCGGGAACTGCGGGATCACGTGGTAGCCCCGCTTCTTGATCTCCAGATACACCTGCTGTTCGAAGAGCGAGTCGAAGGGAGCCCTGCGGACGTCCGGCAGCACCGGTCCGATGTCGTCGGCGGCTTCCATCGCGGCGGGCGGGTTCTCCATGTATGTCAGGAGGTTGAGCCGTAGGTCGTGCGGCTTGAGGCGGTCCGGCGGGACCGAGTAGAACAGCCACATCTGATCCTGAGCCCTGCTGGCGGCGACGTTGTATGCCTGCTGCTCGCTCTTGTTCCCGCCCGCTGCGCGCGGCGGGTTCGTCACGACCATGGACAGCAGGATCACGTGACGCTCGTCGCCCTGGAACGAGGCCGCGTTGCCGACGCGAATCTGGTGCTGCTCGCGCACGGTGGCCGGCAGCCGCTGCTCGATGAGGGTCTCCAGGAGCTTGATCTGTCCGAAGCCCTGGAGCACGATCACGCCCATGGTTTTTTCCTGGTAGGCCGGGTCCTCGGCAAGACGGGCCAGACAGTCGACGATCGCCTCGGCCTCCTTGGGGTTGTGGACACGGCTTTCGCGGCCCGCGACAACGGCGCCTTCGACGAAGTGGGTACGCAGCGGGTCCAGCCGTTCGGCGCCGTACTGCCGCAGGGGCAGGAGCTTGTTGTTGTAGAACGTGTTGGAGGACCAGTTGATGATCTCCGGCACACAGCGGAAGTGCTCTTCGAGGCGGATCACCTTTGGGAAGAAGGTGGACAGCAACTGGTACAGGTTTGTGTGCGGCGTGTAGAGCTCGCGCAGTCGGCTGGGCATGTCCGGCAGATGGGCGGCCAGCTTGTCCCGGATAGCTTGGTGACGGCCGTTGCGGGTGAGGGCGGGCGCACACTGTTTGTCGTCACCGACGACGATCACACGGGGAGCCAGCCACAGGAGGAAGAGCGCGTCCATGCCCGCCTGACTGGCCTCGTCCACGATGACGACGTCGAAGGCATCCCGCCTCGCCTGCACCATCTCGGCGACCTGGGGGATGGGCATGACCCACGCGGGCACCGCGTCCTGTGCCACGGACATCGCATCGCGTGCCGCGGCTCTGAAGAAGCCGGTGTTCTTCCCCTTGCCCTTGCCGAGGGACGCCATGTGGGTCCGGTACGCCTGGAGCGCCGAGCGCTGTTCCTGCGTCATCCGCTCCAAGCAGTGCAACCGACCCCAGGCCGCGGCGAGTTCGCCGGTCACCTGCTCCAACCGGTCTTCGTGCTCGCTCAGGTCGCCTTCAAGCTTGCGCTCCAGACCCGGTGTGCGCTGCCTCTCCAGGAACTGTGAAGCCTTCGCCCACGCCCATGCCCGCTCCAGGGATCCCAGCCGTTTCTCCCAGTCGGGATCGTCGGCGTTGTCGAGGAGGCGGCCCGCGAGCAGGGAGTGGCCGGCGCGCAGGGCGCCCAGCAGTTCGTCGCACCGACGCGTACGGTGCTCCCGCCGGTGTGCGGCCACCAGTGCCTCCAGGGCCTCGGCATAAGCCTCCACGTCCTGGTCGCGGAGAGCCTGGACCAGGGCCACGGACTCCGTGGACAGCTGCGTGCCGCTCACGGGGGTGCGAAGGAGTTCGTCCCACGCGGCCAACTGCGCAACGGCCTCGTCGGCGGCGCGTCGGCCACGGAGCGCGGCGACACCGGCGTTGAAGTCCTGCCACGCCTGGCAGGAGGCGATCGTCAGCCGCACCCCGTGACGCACGAGAAGCGCGTCGACGCGGTCCCGGGCCAAACCGAATGCCTCTATGTGCTCAAGGCGATCGGCGCGTGCGGTCAGTTCGGCCAGCCGTACCTCCACGTCCCCCGGCGGGACAGCGGCGTTTACCTGCTGCCAACGCGTGGCCGCGCCGGCGAGCGCGGAGTGCGCCCGGAGGTGGGCCAGCACGGCGTCCAGATCCTCAGTCGTCTGCGGTGTGCGGCCGTCGACAGTGCAGCAGTCCAGCAACTCCTGTGCGTTCTTCTGCACTTTGCCCGGGAACCGGGACCGCAAGGTCTTGCCTGTGGCCAGGTGATCCCGGAGAGCGACACCGGTGGTTGTCAGCTGGCCTGCCTTCTGGGCGGTCAAGTCCTCGGGCATGGTCACCAGGCGCAGACCCAGCGCATCCACGTCCCCTGCGACCTCGCGGATGTCGTCGGTGACGGCTGCCACCCGCTGCCACAGTCCGAGGTCGGATCGGCAGATCCGGTCCGTCAGCGCTCGAGTGATCCAGGAACCGGGATCCCAGCGTGTGGCGTCGGCAGGCATTCCGAGGTGATGAAGGGCTGTCTCGGAGGCATCGAGCAGCGAAGCCAGTTCGGAGGTCACGGACACGTCGAGATGGGCGATTACGTTCCGGATCTCGACGGCCTCTGCCGACAGACCCTCATCGCTGAGGCGGCTGGCCGCGAATACGTCCGCGACCTGCCGGGGCGAAGGAAGATCGTCAGGCACGGGAAGCACGCCGCCAGCCCGTGGTTCACCCGCGCCGTCACGCAGCAGGACGAGCAGTTCGTGGGCCTGCTCGGAGGCCAGTGGCGGGACGTCTTCGGCGGTGTCGGGCAGGCGGCCGATCCATCCGAACTCTTCGGCACCCGTTTGAACCTGCTCCACGATCTCGGCGAGCGTTCCTGCGTATCCCGGTGCCACGCTCCGATGCCGGTACTCGGTCTCACGGAGCGAGATCACCTGCTCCGTGAGCGTCTCGATCCGCCCCCGAGCCTCGTTCCGCTCGCCGGTGAGGCGGCGGATCTCAGCACGTAGTTCGGCGGGGTCACTGGCGGCCACCTGGTCGGTGAGCGCGTTGATGGTGCGCTCCAGTTCGCCCTCGCTTTCGCCGTTGTGGCGAGTGGAGCTGAGGAGCAGGACGCACAAGTCCCTTACGGGTTGCGGAAGCTTGTCCCGCAACACGGTGAGCGGCTGGTCGCGAGCGCTGGTGACGAGTACCCGCTGGCCCTGTGCGAGCAGTGCCGAGACAAGGTTGGCGATGGTGTGGGTCTTGCCCGTCCCCGGCGGCCCCTGGACCACCACACCGGTGTCGTGCTCCAGGCGTCCCAGCACGCTGCGCTGCTGAGCGTTCGTCTTGCCCGGGAACAGGGGATCGTCACCGAAGAGCGGCGCCCTCTGGATCCCGTCCCAGGTGGAACGATCGGCGGGCTCGATGTTCATGGCCATCTGGGCCAGGCCGAGCGGTGCCTGGCCCTCCGAGGCCACCGTCTCGGCGATCTGGTCGTAGAACCGCAGCAGCGAGTTGAGGTTGCGTGGGCGCATGACCAGGGCTGGCGCGTAGGTGAGACGCGCCCCCAGTTCAGGTGCGCGGGGTGGCTCCCACGCTGCGCTGAAGCCCATGGGCCGAGTGGTCGCCCGCTCCTGCCACTGCGCGAGCTGCTCCAGCGCCTCGGGCCCCAGCGGGTCCATCCCGCGAGCCGTGATCTCCTCCGAGAGAGCGGCCCCGCGCTCGCGTACCCAACCATCATCACTGTCCAGGAAATCCTGGTCTTCGAGACGCAGGGCGCTCTCCGGCGACAGTTGCACCGTAAGCCGCGCCGTGCGGCGATCCACCGATGTCTCTACCCGATGGGTAAACAAATGGCGGTGCACTACGTCACCATCCGGGGTGACCCAGGTCAAAAGCCCTATGCCCAGGACGAGTTCCGTCTGGTCGTCCTCCCGGGATAGCTTCTGGTGCCACGCATACAACCGGTCGTAGAGCTCGCGGAGCGGTCGTTCCGCGCGCTCCCGCGCCGCCCACCGGCGCCAGCGATCCAGCCACGTTCCATAGGCCCGCAGCACGTCCCCGGCCTCTTCACGGCGCAGGGTGCCTTCCTCTGCTGGCGGTTCCTTGTCGTCCGCAACGCGCACCAGTTCGCCTCCCGGCCCCTCCTCCGCAAGAGGCGGATCGCCTCCGTCGGGGTCCAGGCAACTCGTCGGCTCGACCCAGCCGTCGAGTGAGTCGGGCAGGTCGGGTGGCGCACTCTGCGGCACGTGGCCGAGCGTCAGGAGCAGGCCGTCAGGGCGGGGTGCCGGCCTGCGGACGGGCTCCGGCAGTCTGGCCAGCCACAGACGTTCACGGTTGCGGTCGTCACGCTGCCGCTGGTGGCTGCTGTGGACCATGTCGCGTAGGAAGTTGACCAGCCCTGCTGTTTGCCCGATGACATCGGGGTCACTCGCATGGCGTCGCGGATTGTTCACCGTTCTCCTCTCGGCCGCTGCCGAACGTTTCAGGATGAGGGTCGGTTGAGAGCACAACAATGAGCCCGGGGCAGGATGACCGGATCTGTCTCACAGATTCGGCGCCGCGCACGTCGTTGAATGGGATGTTCGCGGACGTGCAGAAGGGGCTGGTTGGGTGCGCTTGGCAGTGCTTCCGTCAGGTGCCTCTACGCAGGTGGGGGCGCTGCAGCGGCCAACAGGAGATATACCGGCACGCACTCGCATGCGAGGTACTGAGGGCGCACGAGCGGAGGGTTTAGTTGACAGCGAACGATGACCGGTTATGGTGCAAACCGGACGTCCGGCTTAATTGCTGAAGCTCGGAGTGCCCACGTCGTGAGCGATGGCGAATGTCGGTACTGCTCGGGAGCGTACGAGGTCGGCTCGAAGGCCGACCTGACGCGCAGAACAGCCCGCCTCCCTGGGGAAGAAGCTCCAGGGAGACGGGCTGACACTTGGTGCACCCGGCAGGATTCGAACCTGCGACACCCGCTTTAGGAGATCATCCGAAAGTTCCGCTGATCGGCGGTGAGGCTTGTCTGTCTCCTGCGCATGGTGTGCTGTCGGTCCTGCCGGTACGGCAACATGCGCTGGAGTTGCCGTCAAAAACTGCGGTCACTCCACTGCTTCCCCTGGCTTGCTTCCCGCGAGCGTCGACCAGAGGGGCGTCAGCCGGAGGTCCCAGGGCGGGGCCAGTACAGGTCACTCTGTGGCGCCTGCGTGACGGAAGATGTCGCCAAAAGTGACATGCTTGATAATTTCCGCCAATTCCACGAGTAGAGTTGAGGGTAGGCCATTCCTGGCACAGTTAGCGTATGCCGTTTGCACAAGAGCCCACAATATTGACCGGCTTAAAATTTGCTCACTAGTTTCACCCTCAATTTGCTTTACGCCCTCAGATAGTGCCGATTTGAAATTCGATGTCATCTCGCCATCGCGCGAGAAGACGCCGATATCAATGGCGAGTTGATGGGCGACTGACACGATTGAGGCCCGATGATGCTTCACATAGGTAGGCTCAGATCCTTCTTCGTCCGCTTCTTCTGCTGCTTCGGCAAGGACTGATAGCGAGTAGCCAACACTGCGATCAGCGTGATCGATGCGAGCAAACCAAGAAAGGTACTCTACAGCCGATTCGTTGAATCGACGGGATCTTTCGAACGTAACAGGGACCGTACTGGTTCCCGCCTCTAAGAGGGTTACGTGGTCGAAACTCCCGTCAGGAATCGTATACCACCCCACATTGTTATTGACGTCCCAAAGCGTAACGATCACAAAATCACTACTCCGAGACCAGCGCAAGACCTGTTCGGCATTAATATACAGGACAGGAAGGGCGGACTTTTCATCAGAACAATCCTTTGTCGTCCCCTTTACCTGCACCCAGATCCTCGACGCATCAACACGTTCTCGAAGGCACGTCTGTACTAAGAGATCTTCCCCGTAATCCTCTCTGATCGTGTCGACTGCATGCCCTCCGTTCACCCAGAGGGACCGCACGGCATTCTCTGCCTTTGCTGCAGTTTGGTGCTGCTGAGGTCGTTTAGGCACTGCTTCTCCTCGATGAGTCAGGCCGTCCGATGCCTGAGCTTGCGATAACTTCTTACGGAGGCCCATCTGCTCAGGCCGCTGGATGGCCAGGAAGCCGCGCAGATGGCTACTCGCTGGCTTGCACGACGGCTCCTTATGCACGTCCCGATCAGCGATGCGCCTGCTCGATTGTGCGGCTCACAGAGCTACCCAACGGAAATCCTCGACGAGTGACTCACAGGCCCCGGAGTTCCATTTCTTTCCATGTTCTGAAAATTGGAATCATGGTGTTCATCATGCCGGGATCAGATTCTACGGGGTCGCTGCAATTTGTCTCACCGTTCGGCCCTCTCGTCACGGTGCACACTTGCTCCGACCGACGCCCGTCACGGGTGACCGCGTAAACCGCGAGCGCCTCCGTCTTGTCTACCCGATCACGGGCAGGGATCAGTACCGTGTTCAATTTCTTTTCCAGTTCCGTCTGCACCCCTGTCCACATTTCTCCGATAACAAGGACACCATCGGCACGCGACGACTCCGCTAGACGGGCAAGTCTTTCAAACGATAGCCGCTTGGTGCGCTGACTGTCGAACCCCATCGCCTGAATATGCAGGACGGATTCTCCAGCGAGCAGAAAAGCAAACGTTCCGTGGTAGCCGTCCTTCTCCATTACCTGACGCGCTATCTTCATCATGCCCGGAACTCGGGCAATAGCGTCACCGTCAGGAAAATCCGGCAGCTGGTAGCCCTTGGCCGCCTTCTGTGCTTTCGCTTCGTCGACTTCGAACTCCTCCGAGACATCGGACAGGGCGCTGCCATCTGGAGCCGAGAAGTGGCTAGTGAGTTCGGATTGTGCGATATGCATGCATGGGAGATACCCTGAGGTACGCGGGAGTTCGGCGTTCACACACTCACGGTATGTCCCTTCCAGATTACAGGTTTCGACGTCAGATGCTTGGTGTCCGATGCGAAGGAGATCGTTCAGATGCATGTAGACGGCGGCGGCTGCATCCAGAATCTCCCAGGATTCCAGTTCCTTATCAATCCAGCGCCTTCCGATCGTGATCGTGCCGAACGGAGGCATGCCGCGTGATGCTTTAATAGCAGTAAGGATCTCCTGCACGCTCATGCGGGGAGGGAATGTCCCCTGCAGTTCTGACCGGGTGCGCCAGTCTCCGATCCACGTCACATGACAAGAGCTGTGGAGATCCAGGTCAGACTCGTGAACGATGCGATTACGTGAATTCTTAGCCCACCGCATTACTTGCAGTTTCGCCGTGGTGTCACTGTATGTCGTGAACCATTCCTGAAACCCTGGCAAATTCGCCTTATGCTTGAGCAGGAGACTTGTAACGCTCCGATGAGTTTGGAGAAAAGAATTCAAGGCCAGCCTGAAGTCATCTGGGTCGAAATACGATTCTTGCACTGCGTGCCACTGAGCGTGGCAGTCCATGAGGCGCTTATGCGCATGTGGCATCGGGCATGATGAATTTGACGACACGGCTTACCGTCCTCTGCGGGGGTGAAAACTGGCTTATTGTCCCATAGGGGGCAGGCATGTGCATCGAATATTCACACGCGGGCCGGCCTCGATCTTGCATAAGGGTCCGTCGGCTTGCGCTCGCTGACGGACCCTTTCGGCTCGTTTGGGGCGGAGATCTCTGCGGGTATGCAGGCTGGTGGCCCGGCTGTCGCGTCGAGCGGGCGCCGGGTTCTACGGCTCCGGCGTACGGGTTCTGGGCTTGGACGTGTTATCAGCCCTCACCGCGTCTCTTGAGGTAGTACTCCCGGTTGGCGCCTTCGCGGATGATGCTGGTCTGCGCGGAGAGGTAGAAGACTCTGCGGCGGCCGGAATCGCGTGGGACGGGGACCAGTCCGGCGGCCGATCTGAAAGGCCAGGTCGGCGGCGACGATCTGTGTAGCAACATCCTCGCCGGGCAGCGCGGTCTGCTGCGCCTGGGTCGCTTCCCCGGCCGCGGCCGGGCTGTCCGCGTCGCGGGCACCTCGATTGACCGGCCAAGAGGTCAGGGGGCCAAGCCGCGTCGGCGAAGGGCGGCTGGGTGCTGGTAGCCGGTCAGCAGCACCAGTTTCCGGCGCGTCGGGCAGTCTCTGGACCAACTGCCGAAGAACCTGTTCTGATGGCGGTTCAGTCCCGAAGGTCCTGGACCATCACTGCGTACACGGGTGAGTCGGCGAAGGGCTGTTGTTCGCCGGCCTTGGCGTACCCCCACGATTCGTAGAGTTCCTGCACCTTTGGGTGGGTGACGTCGACCAGGAGCACGGCGAGGTCTTCCGTACGTTCCTTTAGGAGCGCCTCGTGCAATCGCTCGGAGATGCCCTGCTTGCGCCAGCCAGGGCGCACCATCACCTCGGACACGGCATACGTGGAGGTGTAGCCAGTTTTCGGCGAGTAGCCCGTGGAGCGCCACCACTCCCGGCCGGGGGCGAGCGGGGCGCCGTAGGCGAAGCCAGCGGGCTCCTCTCCGTCGTAAGCCACGACGCAGGAGAAGCCCTCCATGCCGGTCCAGTGGTCAACGAACCAGGCGAAGCGTTGGTGGAAGGGGTCGTCCATCTGGTCGGCATAGGCGTCGGCGTGTACGTCGATGAGCATCTGCCGGAAGCCCTCGGGGAGGTTCCCGTGCTGGAAGTGACGTAGGTCGGTCACGCTCGACTCCATTCGGTGCGCATGCGGTCTGCCCAGTCTCGTGCGTAGGAGGCTGAGGGGGACAGGGCGAACAGGCCCCGGTGGAAGTCGCCGATGAGCGTGCGCATCCGGCCGGGCATGGGATCTCCGTCCATGATCGTGAAGACATCGGCGGCTGTCACTGTGGCTTGTTCGGCGTCGCCCTGGTGCAGTTGCGCGAGGGCGAGTTGGGCCGTGGCGAGCGCCCTGTTGCGCCGGAAGGGCTCCGGGATCTTGGCCAGGGCCCGGTGTGCCATGGCTTCGGCGTGGGTGTGGTGTCCGCTGTTGTAGTGGACGATGGCGGCGAGGTGATCGAGTTCGGCCTGGCCGTAGAAGGCTGTCCAGCGTGGGCGCTCGCGTTCCGGAGTCTTGGTGAAGGCGTCCTGGGCCGATCCGAGGGATCGCCCGGCGATGCGGCCATCACCGAGTGCCGCGTAGGCGAGGGCGGCGCGGACGCGACCCAGGGAGTCGAAGAACGGGTCACGTCGTGCGGCCGGAGAGGCTTGTGCGGCCTGCGCTGCCGCGAGCGCTTCCGGCCAGTTCTGGCGCTGGTAGGCGAGCATGGACAGGTTGACCCACACCCGCATTTCGGTGGGGCCGTCCTGGGAGAGGCCGGCGTACGTCGCGGATTCGTTCAGGTGCCGTTGCGCCTGATCGAGGTTGCGGGCGTCGATGCAGGACCAGGCCGCGATGGTGGAGTACTCGGCGGCCAGCGCGTACAGGGCTCGGCGGACGCGTTCACCGGCATTGCGCTGCTGCAACTCCAGTACGCCGTCACGGCCCTTCGTCGCCGCCTTCTCCAACTCCACGTGTCCACCCTGGCGGTCGTCGGCCTCTACGAGCGCGTTCATCCCGGCGGCGGCCCGAGCCACATCTGACATGCCGACCGTGCGGCGCTGGGCGACCAGTGGAACCGCGGCGGCTGCCGTCCCGGTGGCCGAGGCGATGAAGGTGCGACGCCGCACAGGGTCCTCCTGCGGGTGGTGCATGGTGCGTGGTGCGCTGAACCCTAAGTCCTCGACGGGGCAGCCGAACACCCGCTCCAGCGCCGCGCATGTACGGCCGATGGGGCGGCGGGACGTTCCGTTCAGCAGGTTGCGGACGGTGCGGGCGGAGACGTCGCCGGGCCTGCCGGTGATCTCTGCCAGGGCCGTGTTCATCCGACCAGCCAATTCATCCTGGGTGAGCCCGAGTTCATCCATCCGGCTCTTGAGGATGGCGTTCGCTCCCATGCCACTGACCGTAGACCGGCGGTCACCGACCGATCCAGACCCCGGGTCACGGGAACGCAAAGTCTTCCGGGTCGGGGCGGCCAGCGCGGGCACGACTTTTCCTGTTCCTCACGGGCCACAGGCCGTTGACTCGTAGCAGCCCGTCGAGGTCCTGATTCCCCTTTCCTCGACGGCATGGAGGAGAGCCCGCCCCGGCGCCACCCCGTCGCGGGGGCGGGCGTCCACCCCCGGAGGGATGTTCCTGTGACCATGACCGCAGCCCGACCTACTGCGACCGGCACCCCCGGTTACACCGAGACGATGCCGTGCGAGCCGGAATCCGCTCGCCGGGCCCGCATGCTCGTCTCCGCCGCACTGAGCACTTGGGGCATAGGCGAGTTGGCTGAGGCCGGGGTGCAGATCGTGGCTGAGCTGGTCAACAACGCAATCGACCACACCCGGTGCCGGAACGTCCGTGTCCTGGTCACGCGTCCCAGCCAGGGCGTCGTGCGCATCGGCGTCGCCGATACCTGCAGGGAAGGCCCCGAGCTGGGCAGCCCCGATGACGATGCCGAGGAGGGGCGGGGCCTGCTCCTGGTCGAGGCCCTTAGCTGGAGATGGGGATACGACCGGAAGCGCTGGGGCAAGGTCGTGTGGGCCGAGCTGGAAGTGCCGGCCAAGTGCTGAGACCTCGCGTGCTGTTACGGCTGATGCCTGCTGACGAGCTGGTGGACGATCCCAGCGCGGAAGCGTGCGTGGAGCTCATCATCCTCGGCCCCCTCCGCTCGACAAGTGACCCCGGCACCGCGATATTCGCCGAGCCCTTGCGCATCACCCCAGTGGATCTCTTCAGGCTGCACATGGAGTCGGCCCATGCACTTGGGGAAATCCGAGCCGAAGCCACGGGGGCGGAGATCGAGTACAAGCGGCGTCTCAACCGGTGGCATGAGGACGGCCGAGTCGCGGTCGAGTCCATGGAACCGGAGGTAGTGCTCCTTGCGCGCGTGCTTGAGGCACTGCGCCGGGAAGCTCTCGCGCCGGGCTGACCCGGTTCCAAGGGGCGACCGGCGCTCCACGACTTCCGCTTGGCGACTCGATGTCCGAGGCGCTGGGCGGACGAACAAGGCAGGCCAAAGCTCAGAACCTTCCCGGAGAAAGGAAGACCGTGTTCACCTACATGGACCGATTCCCCACCGGCAGCCCGCTGCCACAGGGACACCTGACCGCCGCTCCTTGGGGCCTGCGCCGCATCGCCCCATACCCGCTCGTAGCGGCGCCGGACTACGTGACGGTGGAACTGGACCCGGCGACGCAGACCGCCCGGTACCTGGACGCGTCCGGAGCGCCCACCATGTCTCCGGGGCACGGCACATCGTCCGGTACCAATCCGTCTACTGGCACCACGGGCCAGGGCGACCGCAACAGCGACTCCCCGGACAGCGACACGGGGAACGACACCGACCAGTGACTCCAGTGACGAACGACGATCGTCCGGTCCTGGTCGTCACGAACCTCGACGACCCGACCGCGGACATTGTGATCACCGAGCTGCACGACCGGGGTGTCCCGGTCGTGCGGTTCGACTCCGGTGACTTCCCGGCCACCCTGTCGTGCTCTGCCTCCATCGGCGACACCGACAGGTGGCGAGGAAGCGTGCAGACTCCGAGTCGGCGAGCCGACCTGGGCGCCGTGAGGTCCATGTACTACCGGCGCCCCTCTGGGTTCGCCTTCCCCTACCTCGACAGGCAGGAAGAGCGGTTCGCCATCGCGCACGCGCGCTACGGGCTGGGTGGCATCCTCACCTCGCTGCCCGGCTGCCTGTACGTAAATCACCCCAACCGCATCGGTGACGCCGAGTACAAACCGGCCGGGCTCGCGACCGCGGCGGCGGCTGGCTTCACCCTGCCGCCCACACTGATCACCAATGTGCCTGACGATGCGCGGGCGTTCATCGAGGATCACGGCCCAACCATCTTCAAACCCATCTCGGTTCCGCTATACCTGGTCGACGGCAAGGCCCAGACTGTGCCCGTAACCGAAGTGACCATCGACGAGATCGACGACGCGGTGGCCGGCACCATGCACCTGTTCCAGAAGTGCGTGGACAAGGTCGCGGACGTCCGGGTGACGGTCATCGGCGATCAGGTCTTCGCGGTGCGAATCGACTCCGGCCTCCTAGACTGGCGCACCGACTACGGCACCCACACATACACGCCCGTCACCCCGCCGCCCGAGGTGGGGCATGCCATGCGTGCCTACCTGAAGCACTTCGGGCTTGTCTTCGGGGCATTCGACTTCGCCTTGACCGCCTCCGGCGAGTGGGTCTTCATCGAGTGCAATCCTTCGGGGCAGTGGGCATGGATGGAGCCGCCGACCGGGCTGCCCATGACCGCGGCACTCGCCGATCTCCTGGAAGGAGGACTCCGTGGCCGGTGAGCCTGATGCCGAGACAACGGCAGCCGACCTCCGACGGCAGCTGGCCGCCGGACTGGAGAAGGACGGCTGGCTGCGGTCACCTCAGTGGCGGGCTGCCGTTGAGGCAGTGCCCCGCCACGTGTTCATTCCGCGCTTCTACCGGGAGAGCGACGGCCTTGGTGTCACCACTTGGGAGCCGGTCACTGAGGCGAACGCCGGCCAGGAAGAGTGGCTCCGACTCGTCTACTCCGACGAGACCTGGATGACCCAGTTCGACGGCCGGGACATCGACTGGGCCGATCCGAAGCCGATCACCAACGCGGTCCCGACCTCGTCGTCCACTCTGCCGAGCCTCGTGGTCCGGATGCTCGAAGACCTGGACGTACACGAAGGCATGAACGTACTGGAAATCGGGACAGGCACCGGCTACTCGACTGCACTGATGTGCCACCGGCTTGGCAGTGAGGCCGTGACCTCGCTCGAGACGGACGAAGGTGTGGCACGGCGAGCCCACGAGGCTCTCGCGAGGTCCGGTTATACCCCTGACCTGGTGGTGGGCGACGGCCGCGTCGGCCACCTCGACGGAGCCCCCTACGACCGGCTGATTGCCACGTGCGGCTTCCGCAACATCCCCCCTGCCTGGCTGGAGCAAGTGCCGCCCGGTGGCGTCATCCTGACCACTCTGCGCGGCTGGATGCGCTCCCTCGGCCTGGTCAAGCTCATCGTCACCGGCGACAGCGCGAGCGGCTGGTTCAGCGAGGACGACCCGAGCTTCATGATCGCCCGCCAGCAGGATGCGCCGGAGAGCCTCGGCATGGTGCCGGGGCCCGACGATGGCACGAAGCGGAAGGTCACGTACGGGCCGGAAGTCCTCACCAGTTCGGGGCCCGGCTTCATGGCACAGCTCGCGGCGCCAGATGCCCGCTTCTTCTCCATGTCGGTCGACGCCGGTCCGGTGAGCACGTTCGTGCTGGACAGCGGCACTGATTCGTTCGCCGTCCTCGCTCCCACGGACAACGGTTGGGAGGTCCGCCAGGGCGGCCCGCGCCGCCTCTGGGACGCGGTCGAGTCGGCGGTGGCCACCTGGGAGGAGTACGGCTCACCGAGCACTGCCGCGTTCGGGGTGACGGCATCCCGCGATGCGCAGGTGGTGTGGCTCGGGAACCCGAACGGTCCTCAATGGTTGCTTCCCCCCTCGTGATCAACGCCGCCGAGCTTGATGCTCCTGCGCAGGCGGTACGGCTGGCTGCTCTGGCACATGACGGGTATTTACTGCCTGCGCTCTCGGTCCCGGCGCGTGGCGTTCGCCGAGGTGGCGGACGCGCCAAGTAAGGGCGCGGGCGAGTCTGTGGGCGTCGTCCAGGGTGCGCTGGCTGACCGCGCGGTCGAGGACCGTGGCCGCGTTGTGCCCGGCTGCTTCCGCCTCGGCGAGCACGGTGGCAAGGGCGTCCCAGGCGGGGTCGGTCAGGATGCCTTCGGCGTGCTCGGGGACCGCCTGCTGCACGTGCTGGGCGTAGCGGCGTTTGGTCTGCGGGCTGGGTGCCCGGCTGGCGAGGCCAGCCAGTACCGGTCCGGCGATCTGCACGTACGCGGCCTGCAGGTGGATGAGGGTCTGCTCGGCTGCCGCCTGCTGCTGGGGGTGCTGACGGGTGCGGTGCCAGTGCATCGCGTAGGCGACCGCGGTGAGCGCGACGTCCAGCAGCATCGCCAGGCCGGCACCGTCTCCATCTCGTGCGGGGTCCTTCCAGATCGCCTGGACACTGCGGCGCAGGGCGCAGGCACTGGCGTCGTCGGCAGCGATGCGGGAGCGGGTGGCGCGCTCGAAGGCGACGGCGGCGCGTTCGAGTTCGGCCCGCACCGTGGCGGGGGCGGTGAGCGGGAGCAGATCGAATGCTGCGCCGAGCGCGGCCAGCTGGCCCTGAGCCACTTCGTCGCTGCTGCGGGTTAGGTGGTGGGGGATGCGTTCGGTGGCGGCGGTGGCCTGGTGCCAGGGGTTGCCCGGCCGGACGGCCTTCGGTTCGGGGGTCGTGGTGGTGAGGCGTTGGCGGATCTTGGGCAGGGAGAGGTCGCCGGCGAGGGTGGAACCGGCGTAGAACACGGGCTCGCCCTTGTCGTTGATGTCACCGGGCAGGGCGAAGTTGCAGCCGAGCGCGTCGCCGGAGGGGCCGCGCTTGAGGCGCACGGTCACGCCAGTGGCCTCCAGCAGGGCGAAGAACTCGGCCTCGTCCGTTGCTGCGGCGACGGCACGGCGGACCCGCAGGCGCAGTACATCGCGGGTTGCCGCTTCCTGACCCAGGCGCTTGGCCTTGAAGTGCTCCTTGCTAGTGGGGCGCTTGGCGGCGGTGCCGTCGCCCGGCTTCAACCGCCTCAGCCGGTAGTCGACTTCGATCTGGCGGGCTTCGCGCTGAACGGCACGCTGGTCGTAGTCGCGCTGGGGGCGCCGGCCGTCCTGGCGGACGAGGGTGGCGGCGATGTGGATGTGGTCGTCGGCGTGGCGGACGGCCACCCAGCGACACGCTTCGGCGTCGCCTTCGGGGGCGATGCCGGCGGCGGCCACGATCCGGCGGGCGATGTCGGCCCACTGGGCGTCGGTGAGGATCGGGTCTTCGGGTGCGGCGCGGACGGGGCAGTGCCACACGGTGTACTTGGGTGCCTTGTCGCCCAGCATCTTCACGGGCTGGTCGAGCTGTGCGGCGAGCTGGGCCTCCACCTCCTTCGGGTCGCGGTGGGGGCTGCGGCCGGGGTCGGGGGCGAAGTCGTTCCAGGAGGCCACCAGGTGTGGGTCGATGTGCTCGTTGGCCCGGCCCTTGCCGAAGAGGTAGCCGATCGTGCGGCGGGTGGCGTGTGGCCCCTTGCCGAGGATGATCTTCGGGATCAATGGTTCACCGCGCCTCTGTGATCTGGGCGACGGCGGTGTCCACCGCGGCGATGGACGCCTCGACGCGGTCCAGGAGCCGTTGGACGGTGTCGGGGTGGGGCCAGGAGCCCTCCTTGTTGAGGTGCCAGGTGAGCTGGTTGAGGTTGTTGCCTATGCCGCCGAGCTGCCGGTTGGCGGCCATCAGCGTCTGCACCATGGCGCGGTAGTCGGCGACGGCTGCGGTGGGGTCGTCGGCACGGGCGGCGGCGAGCGCGCACTCGGCGACGTAGCCGCCGGGCTTCATGCGGCTCAGGGCAGCAGCCTTCTGGACGAGCTCGAACTCGTCGTCGTTGTAGCGGGGATGAACGCGGCGCTCACGCAGCTGCTTGTCACGCAGACGACGACGCGGCGCGGAAGTCTGCGGCGCGTTCGACGACGGCTCGACGGCCCTTCCCTCGGTCGGCTCCCCCGGGCCGGCCGACTCCGGTGCCGCCTCGGCGCCGGATGCCTCCGCCTCCCCTGGGGCGGGGGCCGGGTAAGGACTCCTTATCCGACAACTTGCTGCGCTGTCTGGGGCTGAGGTGGTGTGCATCTGCTGCTGAGCTGTGGGGAGTTCGTGGTGATGTTCGTGCATGGTGGTGCTCCGGTGGTGAGGTGGCGGGAGGCGTGTCACGTGCGTCGCATCCGTCCCAAGCCTGGTCAGCACAGGTACGGACGCTCGGGCAGGTACGGAGATGTCCGTCCCGGTGAGGACATCCGTCCCCGCGCTGAGCTGCGCGGGGACGGATGCGACGCAGCGATACGGACCCAGGGGGAGATGGGTCAGCGGGCGCGTTGAGGGCCGGCGGGGCCGCCGGGCGGGCCGATGGGCAGCTGACCCGCCGGGGCGGCGGGCGGCTTGCCCTGAGCTTGGCGCGCGGGTGTGGCGTCGTGCGCGCGCGTCGTCTCGGTGAGGTCGGGGCAGTGGCGGGCCCAGCTGTCGAGGAACCGGTTACGGGCGTACCCCTTGGCCTGCCTGCCCTTGGCGAACCGGAAGTTGGCCGGGCGGATGTCGAAGTCCCGGAGCATTCTGCCCAGGTGGTAGGCGTTGAGCCCGTTGGTGCCGTGCTCTGCCCAGGGTGCGTCGGGGTCCTGGAGCAGGGCGGTGACCAGATCCAGGGAGGACAGGGCTTCGGGGTTGCCGTGTGCCTCGAAGACGCGGTGGATGTCGCGCAGCAGCCGTGTCTTCAGGTTGGTCTGCTCGTCCTGGACGGCCTCGAACCGGGTCATCGCCACACAGGCCGCACGGGCGCTGGCGGGCCAGTGGCCGCCGGCCAGGTCGGCGATGATGACCAGCGGTTCCCAGGTGTCCGCCGCCCGGTCCTCCACCGGCATGGTCGGCGCCATGCGGCCGGCCGTGCCGCGCAGTGGTCCCAGCCAGGCGGCCAGCTTGTCCCGCAGCGCGTTCAGCTCCGGTGTGGCGTAGCGCGAGCGGAACGGGGTCACCTTCTCGCCCGGCTTGCGCTTTTGCATGCGGAGCACGACCGCCCGGTCCGTGATCGTGTCGGGCAGGTCGCCGATCGAGGCCAGCGCGGCCATGGCGAAGGTCGGATACGGGGTCGGCTTGTGCTCCGGACCGGAGATGCGCCAGGCCGGCCGGTTGCGCTGGTGTCCGGCGTTCAGCAGGCCGCGCAGTTCCTCGTTGTCGCCGGCCTTGCTGAAGATGGTGTCGGCCTCGTCCACCAGGATCGTGCGCGGGTTCTTGCCGATGACGCGGAAGAGTACCGCCGTGGACATGTTCACCGTCATGATCGGCTGGTGCACGGTCTCGTGGAGCACGTCCAGAACACGGGACTTGCCGCAGCCCTTCGTCGGGCCTACGACCGCCAGACGCGGCGCGTGCTGCAACGCGGTCTGGATGTGCGTGGCCGCCACCCACAGGGTGACCGCCGTCAGCGCGTCGTCACTGGGTAGCACGACGTACTTGCCGATCGCCGCCCGCAACTCATCCAGCAGTTCCGCACCCTCGCCGGAACCCCGTTCCTCAGGGTCTGCCGGTCCCCGAGGAGGCCGGGAGCCGGTCCCGTGATCCGGTCCCCGTGCGTCGACGGGACCGGTCCCCTCCCGCTGGGCGGTTCCTGCCACGGGGCTGTCAGACCCTGGCGACTGGCGGAGACCGTGATCACGGTCCCCATTGCGGTCCCCTGGTGCAACTGCAGCCCCTTGGGGACCGGTCCCCACTTTGGCGCCGCTGACCTGCGAGTTTGCACTGGATGCCGATACGGGGACCGGGACGTGCGGGGACCGAGTACCGGGCACGTCGTGGGGACGGTCCCCAAGCACGTCGCGGGGACGGTCCCCAACAACCGCATCGACAGACGGCCGGGGACGGTCCCCGTGTGTTTCCGCCTCCGCCGGGTGTTCGACGGTCTCCGACGTGGGGGACCGTGTGTCCTCCTGATTCTGGCGGCGCCAGGGGATGCCTTCGCCGGGGACCGCGGGAGCGGGCCAGCCGGTCGGGGAGGTGTTCGTGGAGCTGGGGGACGTAGGGTCGTCCAAGACGTTCCTCTCCGGTGAGGGGCAGGACGGGCAAGGTCCCGCCCCTCACCAGCTCATTCGTTCAGGGATGGGCGATCAGTTGGGAAGTCTTCGGCCCTCGGCGTTGGCGCGCCGGGGGCCGCTTCGTTGTCCGCGCCAGACGCGGGGTCAGGCCGTGAGGTCGTACGACGTCTGGGCATCCAGCCACGCGTCCACCTCCCGCCAGCGGTAGCGCAGGTGACGGCCGACCTTGTGGACGCTGGGGCCGATGCCCCGGTACTTCCACTGGTAGAGGGTCTTCACCGGTACCCCGAGATACGCGGCGACCTCTGCAGGGGCGGCAAGTGGGCCACGCTGGGCGGCCGAAGCGGTGGCAGGGGCGTTGGTGCTACGGGTAGGGGTCTTCGGCACAGGGCTCCATTTCGGTTTTGAACAACGGGCTGGACAACACAGCCACACCACTCGGAGAAAAGTCCAGAGTTGGTTCTGAAACTCCTCACTACTTCTTTCGGCGTGGCCGGGGAGAGGGAAACAGTAAGTGCGGATCCCCGGTTGCCGAAATCGCTCCCGTCGGGCCCGAAATTTTTTTGCGGCGAAGCAGCCCGTCGAGGTGCCGGAATCCGGTACCTCAGCAGCTCAGAGGTGAAACGTGGCGGTCAGGGTGACGTGACTGCCCCACCGGATATTACGGCTGATGCATGCTCAAATCACCCATCTCGAAAGCGGGTAGGGAAGGTAACACGGCACCTCAGTCGAAACGCCTCGCGATGTGCCGGAATTCGACGAGACGAACGCCACTTCGCCCCCGAACGACTTTTGGAGAGTTTTAGAGCTAACTCTTGCCATGGCGCCCGGATGCAAGTTACAGCTATCTGTCATGCCCAACCGACCTGTCGAAATAGGCCCCGCCGGCCGCCACACCGCCCGCGCCATCGAGTACCTACGTCTCGTGCGCGGCCTGACCCAACACCAGCTCGCCGCCCGCTGCACCGCGCTGGGCCGTCCGATGGCCAACACCGCTCTCAGCCGCACCGAACGCGCCCGCCGCCGATGCGACGTAGACGACCTCGTCGCCCTCGCCACCGCGCTCGGCGTTTCTCCCACGACCCTGCTCCTGCCGCTCCCGTCGGTGTCCGGTAACGACTGGAGGGGGTGCTAGTTGGCGCGGGTCTGGATTGAGGACCGCATAGGGCACGCGGCGTATGTACGGGCCGTGGCGGAAGCCAAGCGGGCGGGGCGTACGCCACCGGGGCGCTACCGCGTGCGCTGGTACGACCCCGACGGCAAGCCGAAGATGAGGACCTTCGCCCGCAAGGTCGACGCCGAGGCGGAGCGGACAAGGATGGAGTCGCGTCTCAACGACGGCTCCTATCGCGATCCCGCAGCCGCGCGGGTGAAGTTCGCAGAGGTGGCGGAGTCCTGGCTGGCGGCGCAGCTCCACCTCAAGCGCTCAACCCGGGCTCGCTACCGCGGTGTTCTCGACGTCCACGTGATTCCCAAGTGGGGTACCACCCCGCTGGACCGCATCCACTTCGAGGACGTCGCCGAGTGGCTCGCGGATCTGCTGTCCGGCGAGGCGACCGGCGGCAGGAAGCTCAGCCCCCGGTCGGTCCGCAAGGCGTACGTCGTCCTCAGCCGCGTTCTCGGCTACGCGGTCAAGGCCCGTCGTCTGGCGGCCAACCCGGCTGTCGGCGTGCCTCTGCCGAAGGCGATGCCCGCTGATCACGTGTACCTCGACGACATGCAGGTCGACGCGCTGGCTAACGCGTCAGGCGCCTACCGGGTGTTCATCCTGCTGCTGGCCTACACCGGACTGCGCTGGGGCGAGGCATCCGCGCTCAAGGTGGGCCGCGTCGACCTGGACGCCTGTCGGGCCCACATCGTGGAGGCGTACGCCGAGGACAACGGCAAGCTCTACCTCGACACCCCCAAGAACCACGAGCGCCGGTCCGTACCGATCCCGCGGTTCCTGGCCGACGAGCTGAAGCCCCACGTCAAGGGGAGAGGAGATGACGACTTGCTCTTCACCGCCCCGCAGGGCGGGCCGCTGCGGGCCCGGAACTTCCGTCAGCGGTTCTTCGCGCCGGCGGTCGTAAAGGCCGGGCTGGGGCATCTCAAGGTCACCCCGCACAAGCTGCGCCACACGGCGGCCTCGCTCGCCATCGCCAGCGGCGCGGACGTCAACGTCGTACAGACGATGCTGGGCCACAAGTCCGCGACGTTGACCCTGGACACGTACGGGCACCTCTTCCCGGATCGCCTGGACGAGGTCTCGAAGAAGATGCACAAGCGCAGGGCCAAGCAGCTGGCCAAGGCGAAGGCCAAGCTGGAGAAGGCTGAGCGGAAGGCCCGCGAGGCCACCGAGGCGGTGGCCGCCCTGGAGGAGGATGCCGCGTGATGTGTGCCTAATCCGTGCGGGGGGAGCCGTAAACCAAAGGGGTCGCCCCACCGCGACAGTGCGGTGGGGCGACCCTTCGCGTCTCCCTCGGATCAAGTCAGTCGCGGCCTACGGCCTTCCTGCCAGGCTCGGTCCATTGCAGCAGCGGCCGCATCCCCGGCCAGCCGCTCGATCTCCTCAGGCACCTCCCGCTCGTCGAGCACGAAGAGCCGGCCGTCGACGAGGTGGGTGGTCGTCTTCCAGCCCAGGCGTCGCCCCGCCTCCCGAGCGGCACGCCGGACGTCCTTGAGCTCGCCCATCTCTGCAAGATCGTCGCCGCTCAGGATCAGCTGCCCGTAATAGCCCTGGTACTCGGGCTTGAGCGCGGCCCGCATCAGCGCCCCAAGGCGCTCGACCAGCTTCTCGTACCGGCGCCGGGCCAGCTCATTCGTGACGGGCATCCTGCACAGCTCCCCACCAATCGCGCGCATGGCATGTGTGCCATATGTGTGCTGCAAGTACAGGAGCCCTCCCGTCCGCTGGACGGAAAGGCTCCTGACCTGGTGTTTTGCTGTGCCCCCGGCAGGATTCGAACCTGCGACACCCGCTTTAGGAGAGCGGTGCTCTATCCCCTGAGCTACGAAGGCGGGGGCCTGTGGACAACCTCGGTGAAAAGCCAACGCGTGGATCTTCGCCAAGGCGGACAGGCCCGCTGGTCAGACATGGTCCGCCATCCCTGCGCTGCCGGTTGGGCAGACAGCGGGACGTACCAACGACTGGCCATGAGACAGCGTAGCGGATGTGGGTCGGCGAGTGGCCCTCTGTATGCGGGGAGGGCGGTGGGACACGCAGGACGCGTCTCTGGCCTGGTCTTTCTTGCGACTGTGGTTGCCGGTCGAGGGTAGACCGAAGGCGGCGTCGGGTCGATCGCCTCGCGAGATGCGGCCGGCCCGACGGTCGTCAGTCTGCAATCTGGGTCGGTCGGCCGTCGTCGAGCCGGTTCTTCGCCAGGCCGAAACCGGCCAGGACCGTGCGCATGATCGTGTTCCCGCCCCTTCTCAGCGCTCGAACTTCCAGGTGATGGACTTCGCGCCGGCCTTGATCACGCGGACCGGGATCGAGACCGTCTTGCCGTCGCTGTCCTTGCCGGTGCAGGTGAGGGTGGTCCCGGCCACCGCCTTCAGACCGGTCGGGCAGGTCACGCCGGTGACCTGCTCCCCGATCCACGGCAGCGGGTGGTACTTGTTCTGGGTGCGGGTCGCGACGATGCTCGGCGCGAGGGCCTTGTGGCCGTCCACCGTCACCGTGCTGTACTCGCCCAGGCCGGTGTTCGACTCGGTCCCGGCGAGCAGATGCGTACCGAGACCGCCCACAGCGACCACGGCGGTGGCACCGCCGACGACGCCGACGAGGAACCAGCGCTGCATCACGTACTCCAGAAGTCCGAGGGGAGGCTGGCTCTACTTTGGCCCATGAGCCGGGCGCACGCCTCGTCCGAATGGCCACCCTCGCCACAACGGCCACGCCCCCGCGGGCCGGGGCCCTCGGTCGTTCGGCCGATCCCCGGTGCGGACGGCGGCCTCCCCTACGGTGATCGCATGAGAACCGTTCCTCCCTGGGGCTGCGCCCGTGGCTTCGGCGTGGGCGCCATCCCGCTGCGCAAGCCGATCTGACACGACCGGCCGACCGGACACGACCGGCCGACCGGACACCACCGGCTCACGCCCGCCAAGACGCCGATCCAGGTCGGGGCAGACCCTCGAGCCATGGATCCAGAGGTCTGCGCGCAGGGTCGTGACCGCCGCCTGTCCGCCTGTCCGCCTCTCCGTTTGTCGCGGCGAGGCCGCGCGCATGGCGTCCGGTTCGATGTGGACGCCCTTGTTTGCCTCGTCACGAGTGGGCCGCGGCCGTACGGCGGTAGCGGCCGGGCGCGATGCCGTGTTCTCGGGAGAAGGCCCGGGAGAAGGCGAACTCGGAGCTGTATCCGACGGCTTGGGCGATGCCGCCGACCGGGTCGTCGGTGTCGCGCAGCAGTCGGGCGGCCAGGTCGATCCGTACCCGGGAGAGGTAGGCCAGCGGAGTGAGGCCGACCACGGCCTTGAACTGGCGGGCGAACGCCGGGCGGGACATCGCGACGGTGTGGGCCAGCCCTTCCACCGTCCAGTCGCGGTGCGGCTCTTCGTGCATCAGCGACAGGGCGGTTCCGATGCGCGGATCGCGCAGGGCCGTCAGCCACGACGGACCCTTCTCGTCGGTGGTGCCGGTCCGCTCGATCCAGGCGCGGACCGCGAGCACGAACATCACCTCGGTCAGGCGGGTGGCCACGGCGCGCGATCCGGGCTGTCCGTTCGCCGACTCGGCGGCGAGGATCCGGATGATGCCCTGCAGGTGCGGGTCGGCACTCATGCCGGGGACGTGGATGACCTCGGGCAGCGCCGACAGGACCGGATGTCCGCCCGTGCTGCCGGCGTAGTCGAACTTGCCGCACACCACCCGCACGACGGGCCCGTCGCCGCCGAGGTCGACCACACCCTCGCGGCCCGGCGGGTGGGCGGCCTCCAACTCCGCGTAGGGGAGGGTGTCCTGGTCGGGCGCCCCGACGAGCTGGTGCGGTGTGCCGCGCGGCAGTAGCACCACGTCCCCGGACACCAGCTGCACCGGTGGCGCCTCGGCGGTCCGCAACCAGCAGGCGCCCTCGGCGATCAGGTGGAAGCCCGCGGTGTCGAGCTGGTCCACGGCGCAGCCCCAGCCGGAGCCGGAAGAACGCAGCTGTGCCAGCAGTACGCCCTTGAAGCCCGTGGCAGCCAGTACGTCGGCGAGTACATCCATGCCTCACAGCTTAGCGACACCCCAGCGCCGGAAATGATGCAGAGGATCAGAGGGTGAGAGTCTGAGGCAAAATTCTGAGCTTCTCCGTCATGGATGCTCTCGACTTCCTTGCCTAGAGTCGCTGACGAACGACAGCCCCGGAACGGCGCGCCGCCGTCGGCCGCCACGTAGGACGGAAGTCATGAAACTAGGCATCGCCATGTTCCCCGCGGATTTCGCCGTCCGCCCCGACGAACTGGCGCGTGCGGTCGAGGAGCGCGGTTTTGAATCGCTGTTCCTTCCCGAACACACCCATATGCCCGCCACCGACAGCAGCCGCGCGGAGGTGGGGGAGCTGCCCGCGCACTTCTCCCGCACCCATGACCTGTTCGTCGCGCTCACCTACGCCGCGGCCGCCACGCGGTCCCTGCTGGTGGGCACCGGCATCTGTCTGCTGCCCCAGCGCGATCCGATCGTCACCGCAAAGGCCGTGGCCACCCTGGACGCCCTGTCGGGCGGACGCGTGCTGTTCGGGGTGGGCGCCGGGTGGATCAGCGAGGAGATCGCCAACCACGGCACCGACCCCGCGCGCCGCTGGAGCGTGATGGCCGAGCGGGTGAAGGCGATGCGTGAGATCTGGGAGAAGGACGTCGCCGAGTTCCACGGCGAGCACGTGCGGTTCGGACCCCTGTGGTCCTGGCCCAAGCCCCACCGGCCGTCCGGCCCGCCGGTGCTGGTGGGCGGTTCCGGTCCCCTGGTGGCGAGCCGGGTGCTCGACTTCGGCGACGAATGGATGCCGCACGCCGGTATGCCTGTTGCCGAACTGGCTGAGCGCATCGCCAAGTTGCGCGCGGCGGGCCGTGCGGCCGGACGCGCCGACGACGTGCCGGTGACCGTCTTCGGCGCCGAACCCGATGCCGCGCACCTGACGGAGCTGCGGGAGATCGGCGTGAACCGCGCGGTGCTGTACGCACCCCCGGCCGACGCCGACGCCGTGCTCGCCTTCCTGGACGAGGTGGCTCCGCTGGCCACCGCGTTCCACCACTGACCGAACACCTGAGCACGACACCTGAGCACGACACCTGAGCACGACACCTGAGCACGACACCGAGCACGACAATGGAGAACACCATGAGCAAGGTCTGGTTCGTCACCGGCGCCTCCCGCGGCTTCGGCCGCCGTTTCGTCGAGGCCGCGCTGTCCCGCGGGGACAGGGTCGCCGCCACGGCGCGCGACGCCGCCACGCTGACCGATCTCGTCACGGTCCACGGCGACGCGGTGCTGCCGCTGGAGCTGGACGTGACCGACAAGGCCGCGGTCTTCGCGAGCGTCGAGCGGGCCGGGGAACACTTCGGCCGCCTCGACGTGATCGTCAACAACGCGGGCTACGGCTTGTTCGGTGCCGTGGAGGAACTGACCGAGCGTCAACTGCGGGACCAGCTGGAGACCAACCTCTTCGGTGCCCTGTGGGTCACCCAGGCGGCGCTGCCCCGCCTGCGCGAGCAGGGCTCCGGCCACATCGTGCAGATCTCCTCCACCGGTGGTGTGGCGGCCTGGCCCCTGCTCGGCGGCTACCACGCCTCGAAGTGGGCCCTGGAAGGACTGACCGAGTCGCTGGCCCAGGAAGTCGCCGGTCTGGGTGTCAAGGTGACGCTGGTCGAGCCCGGCGGGTACGCCACCGACTGGGGCGGCTCGTCCGCCGTCAACGCCGACCCGAACCCGGTCTACGACCCCACCCGTGAACAGCTCGACGCGTTCGTGCAGAGCCTGGACTTCGGCGACCCCGTCGCCGCCGGCGAGGCACTGCTGGAAGTCGTCGACTCCGACAACCCGCCGCTGCGGGTGTTCTTCGGCACCCAGGGCAACCAGATGCTCCCGCAGGTCTACGCCGACCGGCTCAAGACCTGGGCCGACTGGTCGGACCTGGCCGTCCGGGCGCAGGGCGGACAGGCCGCCTGACCGAAAGGGGCAGACGGCCGGTCAGGCGCCGGCCGGCCACCACCTCCGAGAGGTCACTCTCCGTGTCCCGCGGGGCGGGGATCGTCGTAGGGCCGTGGCGGGACGGGCCGGTTGTTGAGGTCCACCGACAGGAAGATGTCGTTCGCGACGGGGGTGCGGATCTCCTCGGCGAGCTGGCCGATGAGGCCGGCCGTCCGGGCGAGGAGGGCGAAGGCACGCAGCAGTTCCAGCGGGAGGCCGAGGTCGGCGAGCGCGGCTCCGCAGACGCCGGCGCCGTTGAGCGGCAGTGTCCTGCCCAGCACCTGGGGGTGGACCCGGCCGATGGCCGCGAACAGCGCCAGATGGGGGCCGAACTGCCCTTCCTCGGCGGCCAGTTGGAACAGCCGTGGGGTGCGGGGGTCGCCCTGCTTGTGGACGTGGTGTCCGAGGCCGGGGATCATCCTGCGGGCCTCGCGCGCGGATCGTACGGTGGCGAGGGCGAGGTCGTCCCAGCCGGCCTCGTCGGCCGGGTGGTCGGCCTCCCGTGTCGGCAGGGCGTCGTGCAGGAACCGGCCGCAGTCCTCGGTCACGCCGAGGAAACGCGAGCCGCCGCCCAGGAGCCCGGCGGCGAGGGCACCCTGGATCGAGTCGGGCGCCGACAGGTACGTCAGCCGGGTCGTGATCGCGGTCGGGGTGAAGCCGTGGTCGGCGAGGGCGGCGAGCACGGCCTCGAACACCCGGGTCTCCCCGGGGGTGGGCCGGCGCTGCGTGGCGAGCCAGAACGCCAGCTCGCCGAAGCCCACCTCGCCCATCACATCGGCCGCGAGGTCCTGGCCGAGCAGGGTGATCCTGTCCAGGGAGGACGCACCGAGCGCGGTCGGGTACTCAGGCATCGTCGTCCTCCAGACAGTCCTGCAGCCACTTGCGCAGTTCGGCCCCGTGTTCGTCCAGCTCGGGCGGGGGCAGCCGGTAGGCGGCCGGGGTCTCGGAGAAGCGGATCGGGTGCCGTGGGGTGGGCACGGCCCGGTCTCCTTCTCCGACTTCCACCACCGGGTCGAGTCCGAAGCGTTCGGCCATGGCGAACCCGCCGTCGATGGTGTTGATCGGCCCGCAGGGGACGCCGGCGTCGACGAGCAGGTCGAACCACTCCAGGGCCGTCTTCGTCCGCAGTCGTTCGACCAGGAGCGGCCGGAGTTCCTCGCGGTGCTCGGTGCGGTCGGCGTTGTGCCGGAAGCGGGGGTCGTCGGCGATCTCCGGGATGCCGAGCACCTCGCACAGCTTGCGGAACTGGCCGTCGTTGGCGGCGGTGACGATCAGGTCCTGGTCGGCCGTCGGGAGCGGTTCGTAGGGGAAGACGCTGGGGTGCGCGTTGCCCATCCGGTAGGGGACGGTGCCGCCGGCGACGTATGAGGAACTGTGGTTGACCAGCCCGGTCAGCGCCGAGGACAGCAGGTTCACCTCGACGAGCTGGCCGTGGCCGGTGGCGTCGCGATGCCGCAGCGCGGCGAGGATGCCGATGGCGGCGTGGTTGCCCGCCATCACGTCGAAGACCGAGATGCCCGCCCGGTACGGCGGCCCGTCCGGGTCACCGGTGAGGCTCATCAGCCCGGAGATCGCCTGCACCATCAGGTCGTAGCCGGGCACGTCGCGGCCGGGCCCGGCGCCGAAGCCGCTGATCGACGCGTAGACCACGCCCGGGTTCCCGGCGCTCACCGAGGCATGGTCCAGGCCGTACTTGGCCAGCCCGCCCGGCTTGAAGTTCTCGATCACCACGTCCGCGCGCCGCGCCAGTTCCCTGGCCAGCCGCGCGTCCTCCTCGTCGCGGAAGTCGAGCGCGATCGACCGCTTCCCGCGGTTGATCCCGAGGTAGTAGGTCGACACACCGTCGCGCACCGGCGGCATCCAGCCGCGGGTGTCGTCGCCTCCCGGGCCCTCGACCTTCACCACGTCGGCGCCGAGGTCGGCCAGCAGCATGGTCGCGTAGGGACCCGCCAGGATGCGGGAGAAGTCGGCCACGAGCAGTCCGTCGAGTGGTCCGCGGGAAGCAGCACTCATGGGCTACGCCTCCTCCTGCCGCACGGCGACGCCCTCGCCGCGGTACTGGCTGTACAGGTACGGGTTCGGAATCAGCTCGGACCCCGGGATCTCGGGCTCCACGGCCTCCCGCCAGGCGTCCTCGCCCATGGTGGTGCGGGCGTACTCGACGGTCGCGGCGACGGCGGTGCGTGCCCGCTCCAGGTCCACGCCGAGCAGCTCGTGGGCGTACTTCACGACGGTGCCGTTGACGAGCACCGTGTGTACGTCGGCACGGGTGGCCTGGTAGACCACGTGGCCGTAGGGGTGCAGGACCGGGTACATCGCCGGGGACCGGTCGTTCTTGAGCAGGACGAGGTCGGCCTTCTTGCCCGGGGTGAGCGAGCCGATGCTGTCGGAGAGGCCGAGCACCCCGGCGCCGCCGATCGTGGCCCATTCCACGACGTCCCGGGCTCGCAGGCGGTGGTGCGCCACGGTCTCCCCGGCCGCGTGGGCCGCCATGTGCTCGCGCGTGCGGTCGGCCGACAGGGTGGCGCGCATCGCGGAGAACAGGTCGGCGCTGAACCAGACGCTGGTGTCCATCGACAGCGACACGGGGATGCCGTGGCGCCTGAGCCGCCAGGTGGGCGGGTAGCCCTGGCCCGCGTTGTGCTCGCTTTCCGCAGAGACCGAGACCGTGCCGCCGGAGGCGGCGATCCGGTGGTACGAGTCCTCGCTGAGCGTTGCCGAGTGTACGTAGGTGACGTCGGGCGTCATGAAGCCGTGGTCCCACATGAGCCGGATGCCGTTGTCGTTGGTCGCGCCCCAGACTCCGGCGTGGGTGGTGACCGGCAGGCCGAGCTCGCGGGCCGCCTCGAACGCCGCCTTCTCGGGGAAGGCGTCGTCACCGGTGACGTCGAAGGCGAGCTGGAGGCCGAGCATGTCGTCGGGCGAGGCGAAGTGGCGGTCGACGAAGGACCGGAACTCCTTGGCGTGGGTCCACTCCCAGGGGGCGCCGAGCAGGTTGCCGTAGGCCAGGACGAAGCGGCCGGGCACCGTGCGCAGGGCTTCGACGGCCGCGTCCCCGTGCTCGGGGGTCTGCAGGCCGTGCGACCAGTCCACCGTGGTGGTCACGCCCGCGTCGAGTGCCTCGATGCCGGAGAGCAGGTTGCCGGCGTGGATGTCCTCGGGGCGGAAGATCTTGCCCCAGGTGAGGTAGTAGAAGACGAAGTACTGCGACAGGGTCCAGTCGGCTCCGAGGCCGCGCAGCGCGGTCTGCCACATGTGCCGGTGCGTGTCGACCATGCCGGGCATGAGGATGCCGCCGGAGCAGTCCACCACCACCGCGTCGTCCGGTGCCTGGAGGTCCCGCCCCACCTGCTCGATCCGTTCGCCCCGGACGAGTACGTCGCCGCGGTCGAGCAGGCCGATGGAGGGGTCCATGGACAGGACGGTCGCGTCGCGGAACAGGACAGGGCGTCCGGGGGCGAAGTCCTCGGGACGTGGTTCTTCGATCGTCATGGCGTCACCTCGTCGTCGATGGTGGTGGTCTGTGTGTTCCGGGCGCGCAGGACCCGGGAGCGTGCGGTCAGTGGTACGGCCGCGGTGGCCAGGCCGAGGGTCAGTGCCGCGCATCCCCATGCGTAGCCGCTCAGTTGAGTCAGCCCGAGTGCGTGGTCGAGTGACCAGGCGCCGGGGCCGGTGAAGGCGAGGACCGCGGCCACCGCGCCGTACGAGAAGGGCACCTCGCAGCCGCCCTTCTGGGCCCAGAAGCCGTTCGGCGCGGTCGCCGCCGCCGCGACCGCCATGGTGCCGACCAGGACCGCGCAGCCGCCGGGCGTCAGCAGACCGGCCGCGACCGAGGCCGCCCCGACGAGTTCGGCCAGCCCGGCGACGAGCACCATCCGCCGGCCGGGAACGAAGCCCCAGTGGTCGAAGACGGCGGCGGTCCCGGCGCGCCCGGCGCCGCCGAACCAGCCGAACAGTTTCTGGGTGCCGTGGCCGAACAGCAGCGCGGCCAGCAGCAGCCGCAGCAGGAGCAGCCCCGGGTTCACGGCCGCGCCTCGCCCGCGGCGGCCCGGGGCTGGAGCACGAAGTCGAACTCGGCGTGCAGGTAGGGCTCGTCGATCGTGCCGCCGTCGGGGGAGGCGCCGGCCGGCTCCTCCGTGAAGCGCACGATCAGCTCGTCCTTCGTGCCGAACACGACGTCGGTGTCGAGGAATTCGGAGCCCTGGCGGAACAGGTGGGTGATGAGCTTCTCGTGGCCCGGGTGGTCGATCAGGAAGTGGATGTGCGCGGGGCGGAAGCAACTGATGTCGGTTCCGCTGATCAGGTCACCGACGGGACCGTCCATCGGGATCGCGTAGCCGCGCGGCGCGATGGTGCGCACGCAGTACGTGCCGTCCGCCCGCGTCCGGTACAGCGCGCGCAGCCGCGCCTCGTCGATGTCCGGGAGCTGCGCCTCGTAGGCGCCGTCGGCGTCGGCCTGCCACACGTCCAGGACGACGTCCGGCAGCGGGGTGCCGTCGAGGTCGAGCACGCGGCCCGTGATGAACAGCGGCGTGCCCGGGATGCCGTCGGACATGTCGGCGCCGAAGGGCGTGGCGGGGGAGCCGTCGATGTGGAACGGGCCGAGCACCGTCGCGGGTGTCGCGTTTGCCGAGAAGTGGTGGTTCAGCTGGACGACGAGCGTGCTCAGACCGAGGACGTCGGAGGCGAGGATGAACTCCTGGCGCTTGTCGTCGCTGATCCGGCCGGTCGCGGTGAGCCATTCGACGGCCGCCGCCCACTCCTCCTCCGTCAGCCGGACCTCGCGGGCGTACGCGTGGAGGTGCCGCACCAGCGCCGTCATCAGCTCGGCGAGCCGGGGCGAGTGAGCGGTGGCCCATCGCTTCACCGCCAGGTCGGTGATGTTGTCCTCCGTCACGAAGGCCATGGAATCCTCCTCGATCCGATAGGCCTCGACCGCTGTACGGACGATTGTCCGTACAGCGGTCACATTGACGCATGATTGCTGCCTGGAGCAAGCCCTGTGGAGGAACCGGACTCATCGGCGGCCGTGGACAGGGCGCTGCACGACGTGGTGATGCGTGTACTCGTGGTCATTCGCGCGGCACTCCCCGTTTGCTACGCTTCAAACCGGAGGAGCCTCCGAATTGCTTCAGACTTTAAGTGGAGGACCCTCCGGTTGTCCAGGAGGGAGGGATGCTTTGACCGGCAACACACGCGGACTGCGTGCCGACGCGCGACGCAACCGGCAACGCCTGCTGGACGCTGCCGTAGGCGCCTTCTCCGAGCGGGGTGCGGACGCGTCGCTCGAAGCCATCGCCAAAGAGGCCGGTGTGGGCATCGGTACGCTCTACCGGCACTTCCCCACCCGTGAGGCGCTGGTCGAGGCCGTCTACCGCAACGAAGTCGCCCGGGTCTGCGACAGCGCCACGGAGCTGCTCGCCCAGTTCCCGCCCGACCAGGCGATGCGGCTGTGGATGGACCGGTTCATCGACTACCTGACCACCAAGCAGGGCATGGCGGACGCGCTGCGGGCCGTCATCGCCTCCGACGACGCGGATCCGTTCGCCGAGAGCCTGGACCGGATCAGCACGGCCATCAGCACGCTGCTGGACGCCGGGGCCGAAGTGGGCGTCCTGCGCTCGGACGTGGACCCCCTGGACGTCGGATTCGCCCTCGGCGGCGTCCTGCTGATCACCAGCGACAAAGGGCTGCGCGACCGGGCGGGCCGCATGCTCGACCTGCTGCTCGACGGGCTCCGCTACGGCGCCGGATGACGCGTGTCCCGCGACCGGACCGCGGGAGACCTTTATGAACGACGAACAGGAGAACACCATGCGACTGGGCGTACACATCACCCGTTTCAACCACCCTGACGGCCCGGCCGCCGTCGGCCCCGAGCTGGCCGCGGCGGGTGCGGCGGCGGAGGCGGCCGGTGTCAGCCGGCTCTCCGTCATGGATCACTACTTCCAGATGGAGTTTCACGGGCTCGGCGCGACAGAGCCCATGCTGGAGGGCTACACCACCCTCGGCTACCTCGCGGCGCACACCTCGACGACACGGCTCGGCCTGCTGGTCACCGGGGTGACGTACCGTCATCCGGGCCTGCTGGCCAAGATCGTCACCTCTCTCGACGTGCTCTCCGGCGGCCGGGCCTTCCTCGGCATCGGCGCCGCCTGGTACGAGCGCGAGCACACTGGCCTGGGTGTGCCGTTCCCCCCGGTCGCCGAGCGCTTCGAACGGCTGGAGGAGACCCTGCGCGTCTGCAAGCAGATGTGGGACCCGCAGGACAACGGCCCCTTCGAGGGCAAGCACTACCAACTGGCCGAGACGCTCTGCATGCCGCCCGCGGTCAGCTCACCGCACCCCGAGATCATGATCGGGGGCAGTGGGGAGAAGAAGACCCTGCGGTTCGTCGCCCAGTACGCGGACGCCTGCAACCTCTTCGTCTCCAGTCCTGAAGAAGTCGCGCACAAGCTGCGCGTGCTGCGCGGTCACTGCGAGGACGTCGGCCGCGACTACGCCGACATCCGCAAGACCGTCCTCTACATGGACCCCAGCGGCAGTCTCGACGGCTTCCCCGCGGCCATGGCCGAGTACGCCGCACTGGGCATCGACGAGGCCATCGTCGCGCCGCCGGACGGCGCTCCCGCCCGGTGGATCGAGAGCCATGCCGCTCCCGCGGCCCGGGCGTTGGCCGGGCTGGGCTGACGGCGTTTCACCGGTTCAGGTTTTCGAACAGCACCATTCCGGCCGCGGTGTTGGACGCGGGTACGTGGTAGGTCTC